>NZ_JANGEX010000008.1:0-139667 GCF_033792225.1 Microbacterium sp. LRZ72 | reverse complement strand
CAAACCGCGGTCACCCGCCTCCTCAGCTGCTGCCCCTACTGCCAACGCGCCGGACCCACCTAACCAAGTACTACTAGGTGCACGTCGCACCGTCAGCGCAAGCGCACGCGTCCCACGCCCGACCCGGTCTCGATCACGAAGATGTCCACGGCCTTCAACAGGTCGGTGAACTTGGCATACCCCCAGTTTCGCGAGTCGAAGTCCGGTTGCTGCTTTCGCACGAGTTGACCCGCGGTGCTCAGATTCGCCCACCCGTCTTCCGCTGATGCCGCATCGACGCTCGAGCGCAGAAGGGTGGCCAGTACGGCATCCTTCTGCAGGGTCGCAGCGGGAACCTTCACCCTCGTCGCCGCCGGCGCGTCGTCTGCTGCGGGGGATTCGAGGACGTCGACGTAGGTGAAGCGATCGCACGCATTCCGGAAGGACCCCGGCGTCTTTCGTTCGCCGAAACCGTAGACCGTGACTCCCTGCTCGCGGATCCGCGAAGCCAGGCGGGTGAAATGATGCAGAACCCGCGGAAACGTCCCGTGTAGAGCAGATCCATAGCATCGATGATCAGTGCGCTGTCGGTGGCGTTCTTGCCCGTCGTGTTGTCGAACTGCTGGATGGGCTGAATGACGTGCTCTCCCGCGGCGTCCTTCCACCCCCGAAGGTTCGGCTTGGCCCAGTCGTCGTACATGCGTTTCACGGACGCCACGCCGTACTGGGCGATCTCGTTGAGGATCGCGGGAATCCGGCTGGGAGCGACGTTGTTGGCACCCACCAGCACCGCGAGCAGATCATCGGGCTCAGTCACGCACTCAGAATGCCAGACACCGTTCGGTAGCAGAATGGATGCTACCTCGGTAGCATGACCGCATGCCTACTTCGAAGGTCAGCCTGAGCCTGAGCGACACGGATATCGCCTTCCTGGATGAAGAGGCGCGCTCGGGGGCCTACGCCAGCCGTTCCGCCGCCGTACAAGCCGCCGTGCGGCTGTTGCGGGAGAGCCGCTTGGCAGATGCCTACGCCGAAGCGTTCCGTGAGTGGGACGAGGACGGCTGGGACGCAGCATCCGTTCGCGACATCGATGTCGCGTGAGCGAGCATCGAGCGCTCATTCGGCGCGGCCACATCGTGCTGATCAACCTGGACCCTGCGGTCGGATCCGAGGCAGCGAAGACACGACCCGCGGTGGTGGTCAGCAACAACACCGCGAACCGCGCGGCGTCGTTGAATGACCGTGGCGTGATCACAGTGGTACCACTTACCTCGAACGTGCGCGTGGTCCACGAGTTCCAGGCGCTCCTCGTCGCATCGCAGACCGGCTTGCCGCGCGACTGCAAAGCCCAGGCTGAGCAAGTGCGCAGTGTGGCGGTGACCCGCGTCAGCGCGGTAGCGGGATGGGTCGACGGCGAACTGCTCGGCAACGTCGACGAAGCGCTACGAGTGCATCTGTCCCTCTGAGCGCTCACTCGACCTGACGGCCATCTGCCACGATCGAGGCGTAGGCCGCGCTGCAGCTACGTCGTTTTGCCTCCGAAGCACACTCCGCCGCGGGACTGCGCCGCTCACCCGCACCCCACCAGCACCCCCTCCAGCGCCCACCGGTCGGCATCGCCGATCCCGAGCTCCCACTCCGCGAGCACCGCGACCACGTCACGGGCGTAGTCGCAGCGCACGGCCTCGGCCGGCGGCATCCACTCGCTCGGACCCGAATCGCTCTTGGACTGGTTGACGCCGCCCGCCGTCGCCCGCAGGTTGTCGGGGTCGTTGGCGAAGGCGGTGCGCTGCTCGTCGGTCCAGAACTCCGCGCCGTGCCGCCATGCCCACGACAGGGCGACCATGTGGTCGATCTGCACGCGAGCCGACGTGTCGGGGCCCGAGACGAACTGCACGACCTCGCCCGTGTACGGGTCCTCGAGCGTGCCCGCGAGCACCTTGCACCCGCCGGTGTCGGCCTTGAAGACCGCGTCGTCGAGGTCGCGCCCCAGGATGTCGTTGCGCGTGTCGCACCCGTTGCGGTCCTGGTCGTACCAGGCCTGCCCGAACGACTCGCGGTAGTACCGCGCGATCGACTGGCCGTCCACCGTCTCGAGCTCGGCGAGCGCGTCGAGCGCGGCGGCCGCGTCGGGGGCGGTGCCGGGCGCGGGAGCGGATGCCGCGGGCTCGGCGGTCGGCGACACGCCCGGGTTCGGGTCAGATCCGTCCAGAGCGGCACCGCGACGAACCCCGCGGCCACGAGCGCCGCGATCAGCACCACGATGCCCTTCACCCGTGGCTGCCTGCGTCGCCGCCGCGCGCGCTGATACTTCGCCATGCTTCCGTCCGTCTCCCCCGGGCCCCTCACGAACGGTACCCGGTGCCGCCGACGTCGACGCACACCGCTCGGCGCGAGGCATCGACACGCCCACCCGCCCAGTCTCGCGTGCTCCGCTGTCACACATCGAGGGTCGGATGCCGCGGCACCAGCAATCTGCGACAGCCGAACCAATGCGCGACCAGCATCAGCGCCACCCACGTGCGCTCATCCGACGCACATTGCGGGTCCACCGCACGCACCCGCAAAGTGGGTCGGCCGAATGACGCGTCGCCGACCCCCGCGCCGAGTTCCGCCCTGCACCGTCGTGGCCGGCTCGAGTCCAATGACGCCACTGGCCCGCTGTAGCCTGGCTCTGGTCGTTCGGGGCGCTTCCGGCCGGTAGCAGCCTGGGGCAATCGACGACCAGGGGTGCGGGGAAGGGGCGAATTCGTGTCAAGGAACCGAACGCAGTCGCGCCTCGGCACCTACCTCACATTGCTCAGCGTCGGCAGCGTTGGCGTCATCGTCGCGCGTTACGCGCAGGCCCACTCTGACCGCCTCTCCGCCCCTCCGGCGCTTGGCGGCGGCCCGGTCGCTCAAGCGGCAACCACCGTAGCCGTCACAAGTCTCGGCCTGGTCATCCTGCTGTGGATTGTGCGTCGGGCTACGCGCCCCCGCGAGATGACACCCGCCGAGCACCGAACCTACTACCGGCAACTTGTCGCTCGCGGCATCCCGAAACCTGAACGCCTCTCGTGGACAGGCGAGGCCGTTCCCACGCGGCAACGAGCGAATCCGAGGCAGTGGTGGATCGCACGCACCTACCGCCACCGGCCACGCACCACGACAATCGTCGCAGGAGCTCTCATCGCCGTGATGGTCAGCGTTGTCAGTCTCGGAGTCGGCGCCACACCGAGCTACGCAGACGACGGCAGCGTCGTCGACGTCGTGGACGGCGACACCGTCGACATTCAGATCGGCGACACCGTCGAACGCGTACGTCTCTTGAACGTCGACGCGCCCGAGAACAACAAGGCGAGCAGGGTGTCAGAGTGTCTCGGCCCCGAAGCTACCGCCGAGATGGAGCGACTTCTTCCGGCAGGCAGCCGCGTCACGGTCATCTATGACGTCGAGCGTCGTGACAACTACGGGCGACTGCTCGCCGGCGTTGAGAACGCTGACGGCGAGCTCGTCAACGCTGAGCTGGCTCAGGCCGGCCTTGGCGGGCCGTTGGTGGTCGGCGCGAACTCGAGATTCCATGACCGTGTCCGGGATGCGTCGATCGCGGCGGAAAACGACAAGCGGGGCGCATTCGGAACGGACATCGCTTGTACGCCTGGATCGATAATTTCGACATACGAGAGCGAATCGACCTCGGCCGTCGCAGACTCGCTTCCGGAAGATTCCGCCGCCCTCGCCACGATCGCGGCGACGGCGCTGGCGGTCAGCGAGGCCGGCGACTCTGCCGTCGCCGATCTGGGTGAGTTCGACTGGCTCGGCCCCGATCGCATGACGCCGTACATCGAACGCGTCCGCGAAGCACAGCAGACGGCAGCCACACATGGTGATGTGGCCGAAGAGCGCCATGCCGAAGCGAAGGCAGACGAGGAGAGAGCGGCCGAGCGCGCCGCCGAAGAGGCCGCAGCGCAGGAGAAAGCCGCCCGGGAAGAAGCCGCCAGACAGGCAGAACGGGATTCCGCCCCGAGGAGCGGGGACTCCGACTCGAACAGCCGCAACTCTGGAGGCGGCGGAGGAAGTACCTATACCGGATGCCGCAACTACAACGGCACCGGAATGATCGATGACAAGGGTCGAAGCTTTCAGCCGATCCCCTGCTCATGATCACACCACCCGTGTGGACCGAGTGCCGCTGAGCGAGCGTTCTCGTTCACCTGTCACACATCGCGGGTCGGATGCCGCGGCACCAGCGGAATGCGACAGATGAACCAATGCGCGCGCAGCATCCACGCCGCCCTCGTGCGCTCATCCGACGCACTTTGCGGGTCCACCGTCCATGCACCCGCAAAGTGCGTCGGCTGAACGGCCCACGCGCTGCGGCGCCGAATATCACGCCTCCTGGTCGTGCTCCCCGGCCTCGAGCTCGGCGCCGGCGGGCAGCTCCTGGTGTCCGCCGAACTGCAGCCGCATGGCCGACAGCACCTGATTGGCGAAGTGATCGTCACCGCGCGAGGCGAACCGGTCGAACAGCGACGCCGCAAGCACCGGCACCGGCACGCCCGTATCGACGGCGGCCTTCACCGTCCAGCGCCCCTCCCCCGAGTCCGACACCCGGCCGGCAAGCCCGTTCAGCGCCGGGTTGTCCTGCAGCGCGGCGGCGGTCAGATCCAGCAGCCACGACGAGATCACCGACCCGCGCCGCCACAGCTCGGTGACCTTCGCCGTGTCGATGTCGAACTTGTAGAACTCGGGCTCCTCCAAGGGCGCGATCTCGGCCGAGTGCTCCGCCTCGCGCGACCCGGCATCGGCATTGTGCAGCACGTTCAGTCCCTCGG
Organism: Microbacterium sp. LRZ72; assembly: GCF_033792225.1. Taxonomy (NCBI): domain Bacteria; kingdom Bacillati; phylum Actinomycetota; class Actinomycetes; order Micrococcales; family Microbacteriaceae; genus Microbacterium; species Microbacterium sp. LRZ72. The sequence goes on along the minus strand of NZ_JANGEX010000008.1, from coordinate 134,874 downwards.
CGAGCGCCGCCATGATGCCGTACTCGATGCCGTTGTGCACCATCTTGACGAAGTGTCCCGCGCCGCTCGGCCCGCAGTGCAGGTACCCGAGTTCCTCGGGGGCGTAGTCGCCGGTGCGACCGGGCGTGCGCTCGATGTCGATGGCGCCGGGCGCGATCGTGCGCAGCAGCGGGTCGATGTGCGCGACGGCTTCGTCATCGCCGCCCACCATCAGGCAGTAGCCGCGCTCGCGCCCGAACACGCCGCCGCTCGTCCCCGCGTCGACATAGTGGATGCCGCGCTGCTTCAGCCCCGCCGATCGTCGCACGTCGTCGCGGTAGTTCGAGTTTCCCCCGTCGATGACGATGTCACCGGCCTCCAGCTCGGCCGAGACGTCGTCCGCGACCTGTCCCGTGAGTCCAGCCGGCACCATCAGCCACACCACCCGCGGCGCCTCGAGCTTCAGGGCGAGGTCGGCCAGGTCGGTCGCGGCGGTGGCACCCTCCTCGGCCAGCTCTGCGGCGGCATCCGCGTTCACGTCGTACACGACGCACTCGTGCCCGTCGGCCATGAGGCGGCGCACGATGTTCGCGCCCATCCGTCCCAGTCCCACCATTCCCAGCTGCATGCCTGCTCCTTCCGTGGGGCCGGGCGCGGCAGCGGTTCAGCGCACCGCCCGGCGGATCGCGTACACGGCGAGTCTAGGGATGCCGCAATTCGCGTCCCTATCCCTTCCCCCGTTCGAGATCAACCGGGTATCGTGCCCGCGGCATCCACCCCAGGCTGAAGGCAACGAAGGGAGACACACATGAGCAACGATTCCACGATCGACCCGAACGACAGGCCTGAAGAGAACGTCGAGCCGCTCGAGCGCGACGTCAGCGGGGTGCCCGACGAGGAGATCCCGGCCGTGGACGCGCACGCGATCGACCGCGACACTCCCGATTCCCAGGGTGACGACCCGGTCGAGGCGGACCTCGGCGACGAGGGCCAGGGCGACCTCGCCCCGGAGGACGACCCGGCAGGCGGCGCGTCACCGACGCGCGACGACGGCCCGACCGACCTGCGCACCGAGGAGTAGTCGGCTCAGACGGTGCGGGGCGCCTTCTCCCTCGCGGGCCGGCGCGGCGGCCACGGAACGAGCATCGATGTCGTCCGCTGATACTCGGCGTACGCGGGGTACTTCGACGACGAGATCGCCTCGGTGAACATCGTCGAGCCGATGAAGAGCAGGGTCAGCAGCGCCGCACCGGCGATCGTCCCGTTGAGCGCGCCACCCCAGAAGCCCACCCCTGATGCCACCGCCGCGGTCGCGCCGATCGCGTAGAACACCCACCACTGGGACTGCTCGAAGAAGAAGTTCGGATGCCGGCTGAGGCGGAACAGGCCTTCGGTGAAGAAGCCCTCGCCGAGCCGCCCGCCGGCGCGGGCCTTGGCGCGGTGGAAGTTCCACTGCTGCTGGTCGGCCACGGTCTCGCCGATCAACAGCGCGACGAAGAGGATCGCGAAGGCCGCATCCCACGCCGTGATCGGGGCGTCGTACCGCCAGGCGATCTGGGCGGGCAGCGTGATCAGCACGAGCAGCGCGTTCTGGTACAGCACGATGAAGAACAGGTTGAACAGCTGGAACTGCCACGGCTTCATCCGTGCGCGCAGCACGGCCCACCGGTAGTCCTCCATGCCGGTGTAGCCGCCCCTGCGGGCGAAGTTGAAGGTCAGGCGGGCGCCCCACGCGGTCACGAGCACCGCCATCATCACGAGGCGCGCCGCATCCCTGCCTTCGGCGAGCGCCGCGCCGGCAAAGATCCAGACGTACACGACCGGCACGATCGACCAGATCCGATCGACCCACGAGGTGTCCCTCGTCACGAGCGACAGCACCCAGCAGAGCACGCACGTGACGGCGGCGACGACAATGACGAGCGTCAGCGGTTCCACGGCGCCAGCCTAGTGACGCGGGCATCTATCGGTGGCCGGCGCGCGAGACCAATCCGGCGAAGACCGCGTGCAGCAGCGGCACCGCAGACGAAGCCATCAGCACCGACCCGAGCACGACGTCATCGAGCCGCAGCACCGCTCCCCCCACGAGCAGCCCCGCGAACAGGATGCCCGAGACCACGCGCCGCGCGGTGCGCTCGAGACGCGCGATGCGCCGGTCCAGCCGCGGCGTGTCGACGGCGACGGTCCCGTCGTCGACACGATTCAAGAACTCGTCGAAGCGACGCGGCAGCCGCGCGGCGATCCCGGCGACCGTCAGCGCCTCCGAGCCGAACGCCTGCACGACGTTGCCTCGCTCGTCGCGCAGCAGTCGGGCAGCGTACGGCTCCACCGAGTCCCACACGTTGTACGCCGGGTTGAGCCCGCTGCACACGCCCGAGGTCAGCGACATCGCGCGCACGATCAGGAGGAAGTTCTCGGGCAGCTGGAACGGCAGCGAACGCACGACGTCGCCGAACTCGATCGCGAAGTCGCGGAACTCCCGCGGATCCACCTGCGCCAGCTCCGCGAACCCCATGCCGCCGAACCGGGCGAACAGCTGGGTCATCGCCCGTTCGAGCTCGCCGGTGTCGGCCGAGGGCAGCAGCACCCCGACGTCGCGGATCGCCGCGACCAGGCCCTTCCCGTCCTGCGAGGCGACGGCGATCAGCACCTGCCGCAGGCCCCGGCGCAGGCCGGCGGGAACCTCGCCCATCATCCCGAAGTCGATGAAGGTGAAGCGCCACGCCGGGCCCCCGGCATCCGTCGCCTCATCCCGACCGTGACCCGGCAGGGGCGTGACGAACACGTTGCCCGGATGCGGGTCGGCGTGGAAGAACCCGTGCTCGAAAAGCTGTTCGAACATCACGGCCGCGAAGCGCGTCGCCACCTGCGCCGGGTCGATGCCGGCGGCCCGCAGCCCCTCGCGGTCGTTGATCTTGATCGCGGTGACGTCGGCGAGCGTCAGCACCCGCCGGGTCGACCGCTCCCACACCACGTCGGGCACCGCGACGCGGTCGTCGCCGGCGAAGTCCTCCGCGAAGCGCCCGGCGTTCGCCGCCTCGTGCAGGTAGTCGATCTCCTCCAGGCTCGTGTAGGCGAACTCCTCCACGAGGGCGGGCATGTCGACGCGGCTCGCGACCAGTCGCACCCGGCTGAGCCAGCGGCCCACCCGCCGCAGCGCGGCCAGGTCGACGTCGACGATCGCCTGGATGCCGGGGCGCTGCACCTTGACGACCACGGCATCCAGCCCGGTGTCCTGCGCGTCCATGGGCGCGAGTCGCGCGCGGTGCGCCTGACCGAGGGATGCCGCCGCCACCGGTGCCTGCTCGAACGAGGCGTAGGCGCGCTCGAGCGACATGCCCAGCTCGGCCTCGGCGACGGCGCGGATGCCCTCGAACGGCACGGGCGGCACCTCGTCCTGCAGACCCTCGAGCTCCTTGGTGATCTCGGGCGGCAGCACGTCGAGGCGCGACGACATGAACTGCCCGACCTTGATCATGAGCCCGCCGAGGTCGACGGCGAGCACGTGGAATTTGCGAGCGAAGCGCCGCATCCGCCGGCTGCGGGTGCGCTCGGCGAGCCGGGTCAGCCCGAATCGGGGCAGGAGAACCTCGTACCACCACGTCTGCAGCAGGTAGCGGCCCGCGAACCGCAGGATGCGCCGGTAGCGGGCACGCGTGTTCGGGGCGTCGGGCATCGTTTCTCCAGGATCCCGACGTACCGGCGGCACGCGGGTCAGTCTCGAGCGAGGATCGAGTAGAGCCTACGGCGCGCCTCTTCGAGCACGGTCACGGCCTCCTGCACCTGCTCCTTCGAGCCGGTGCGCGCGACCTCCGCAGCGGCCTGCGCCAGGTCGACGCCGGCCTTGGGCAGCGCGCCCATGGCCCGCGCCTGCTCGCGCATGCTGGGGGTCTCCCACGGCGCCGAACGGTCGGTGGCGGCATCCGCGTCGGCACGCCCCGCTTCGGTGAGCGCGTAGGTCTTGCGCCCATTGGCCTCTTCGGCGACGATGAGCCCCTCGTCGGCGAGCAGCTGCAGGGTCGGGTAGACCGAGCCGGGGCTCGGCTTCCACGAACCGCCGCTGCGCTCCTCGATCTCCTGGATGATCTGGTACCCGTGCATCGGCTTCTCGGCCAACAGGGTCAGCACGGCCGCGCGCACGTCGCCGCGGCCCATGCGCGGTGCGACGCGCTGCTCGAACGCGCCGCGAAGCTGATCCATCGCCTCCCAGATGCCGGCGCCGGGCTTGCCCATGCCGAATCCGCGACCGAATCCCTCATCTGTGAACGAACCGCCCATGGTGTCCTCCTTGTGGATGATGCTGGTGGATGCCGTCGGCGCGGGCGCGTCGGCGGTTCAGCGATAGTCAACGATATGTCGCTGACACGTCGGAGGGAAGGCCGACGGACCCCTTTCTGCGCTCCGGGTACACCGGGCACCCCGCCCCCCACAGCACTATGGCTGCACTTTTCTGCGGCGGCTGCGGCTATCGCCGCAGCCCGCGCCGAAAAGTGCAGCCGCGCCAGGTCGGAGGGCACCCGACATCACGGGTGCGAAGATCGACGGATGCCGTCCACCTTCACCCTCGTCACCCGCAGCAGCGCGAGCATCCAGGCCCTGTTCGACGCGTCGTTGAGCATCGACGCGCACGTGGATTCGCTGCGTCACACGGGAGAGAGGGCGATCGCGGGCGTGACTTCGGGGCAGATCGGGCTCGGCGAGACCGTCACGTGGCGTGCCCGGCACTTCGGCATCCGGTTCACGATGACGAGTGCGATCACGGCACTCGACCGTCCGCACCGCTTCGTCGATGCGCAGATCGCGGGACCGTTCCGTTCCTTCGAGCACGAGCACGTGTTCGGTCGCGACGGCGATGCGACGGTGATGACCGACACGCTCACGTTCGCGTCGCCGATTCTCGGCGCGATCGCCGAGCGCCTCGTGCTGGTGCCCTACCTGCGCCGGCTGATCCGCCGTCGGAACGAGCACCTCATGTCTACGGCAGAGCGGGGCGAGCGCGGCTGACGCGCCCCGCCCCACTCACACCGGTCAGGCTGCGCCGTGCGCCGCCCGCTCGATGATGTCCGCGACCGCCTCGGGCTGCGACAGGAACGGCGAGTGGCTCGTGTCCAGGCGCACCGGCGTCGACTCGGAGCGTGCCGCGAGCGCCTCCTGCGCCACCGGCGGGAAGATCGCGTCCTGCTCCGTGATGATGTAGGTGGTCGGCTTGTCGCGCCACGCGACCTGCGTCAGCTTCTCGTGGAACGCGCGCTCGGCCTGCGGCAGCAGACGGGCGGATGCGGCATCCGCCTGCTCGGCGGGCACGTCGGCGTAGAAGAGCTGCTGCGGCGGCTGCTCCTCGTCGCCGGCCGTCGCGAGCGGGCTGTCGATGTGCCACCAGTCCGGGGCGACCCCTCCGACCGAGTCGAACAGCGACTCGCCCTCGTCGAGCACGAACGCCGCGATGTACACGATGTGCGCCACGCGCGGGTCGAGCGCCGCCTGCGTGGTCGGCACTCCGCCGTACGAGTGGGCGACGACGACCACCGGTCCGTCGATCTCGGCGATCGCCGCGGCGACGGCATCCGCGTCGTCGGTCATCGTGAGCTCGGCCTTGTTCGGTGCGTGCACCGTGGGCAGGTCGACTGCCCGCACGGTCCAGCCGCGATCCGTGAGGATGCTCGAGAGGGGCTCCCAGCACCAGGATCCGTGCCATGCACCGTGGACGAGAAGAAGCGTCGGCTGCGTCATCTGCATACCTTTCGGGTTGAACGTCGTCGTTTCAGCCACGAAGATAGTCGTCACCCGAAGAGCCGACAGTGGCGTGCGGCGAGAAACCATGGCGATGAGCGCAACCCTGACCCTGCAAGGCACCACCCGCGGGCTTCCCGTGGGCCGCGACTACGACCACTTCTGCGAGTCGATCTCCGACGTGTACGTCGGCGTGCGGCCCCGGCGACCCCGCGACGCTCGGTTCTCAGCCGACTTCGCGCTGCACACCGTGGAGCAGTTCTCGCTCGGGATCATCGACACCCCCGGCGCTTCGGCCGACCGCGACCGTGCCTCCCTGCGCGATGTGGCCGACGACGCGTTCTTCCTCAACCACAGCCCGGGCGCGTGGGGCCTCGAGCAGCGGGGAGCCACCTGGTCCTCGTCCGCGGGAGGCGTGCTGCTGCTCGACAACGGCGCGCCGTTCACCGTGCACGCCGATGCACGCCGGCGGCTGCGTCTGACCTCGCTGCGCATCCCCCGCGAGATGCTCGGCGACCGCACCCCGGACCAGCTCGACACGCTCAACGACCGCCTGTCGGGGTCACCCTTCGGGGCTCAGATCGGCGCTCAGGCCGCGCTTCTCACCGAGGCCGTCCGCGATGGGATGCCGCGGGCGGCCCACGCGATGGCGCTCGCCATCGTCGAGATGCTGGATGCCGTGGCCGCATCCGCCCCGCTCTCCTCGCTGCCACAGTCGGACCGGGCCGCATCCATTCGTTCGTATGCGGCCGGCCGCCTGGCGGACCCGACCCTCGACCTCGCTTCCGTCGCCCGCGCCTTCCGGTGCTCGACACGCACGGTTCAGGCGGCCTTCGCCCAGGACGGCGCGACGTTCTCGGCCTGGCTGCGCGCGCTGCGTCTGGACCGGGCCCGCGACGCCCTCCGCTCCCCCACGCACGCGACCCGGTCGATCGCGCGGATCGCGGAGGATCACGGTTTCGCCGATGTCGGCACGTTCCATCGCGCCTACCACGCGCGGTTCGGCACGACCCCGGGCTCCGACCGCTGAGGCGCGCCCCGGCATCCGGCGCCCCTCCCCTCCCGTGAGGCTGAAGGCATTCTCGTGGCGGCTGCACTCATTCTCGTTGCGGCTGCACTTTTCGGCGGCGGCTGCGGGCATTCTCGTTGCGGCTGCACTTTTGGGCGGCGGCTGCGGGAATCGCTGGCGCCCGGGCCGAATTGTGCAGCCGCAACGGAGAGGAATGCCGGATGCCGGATGCCGGACACCGGCGGCCGCCGGCACACTCGGCCGGGGCGCCTCAGTCGCGCAGCGGCGACCCCACCACGTCGAAGCGGAATCCCCCGAACTCGCCCGAGAGCATCGGGCGGGCCACGGCGATGGACTCCCGCACCTCGGGCAGTGACAGCGACGCGCGGTGCGCGTCGGCGCTGACCCACAGCTCCATCACGTACACCGTGTCCGGATCGTCGTCGTTGACACCCACCTCGTAGACGAGGCATCCGGCGCCGGCGAGCACATCGCTGCGCCGAGACAGGTGCGCGGCCAGCTCGTCGCGTCGGCCGGGTTCGGCGCCGAGGGTTCCCACGTTCGCAAAGGTCATGGTCACGACGGTAGCGCCCGGGCCAGCCGCACGACAGCGGCATCCGCCCCAGCCCCATCCCTCTGCCGGCCCGAGGGGATCTGCCGAGCCGAGGACCGCGGCCCCGGCATCCGCCCTCGCCCCGGCAACCGCCCTCTGCCGAGCAGAGGATCCTGCGGCGGCAGCCCAGGGCGAAGCAGGCTCACCGCAGGAAGGTCGCCGGGTCGAACTCGTCGATCGGGATCGCCCGGATGCGCGGCAGCGGCTCGTCGAACACGTGCGCGTCGTATTCCAGGTCGAATCGCTCCACCCCGTCGAGGCGGCTGAAGCCCGCGCTGCGGAACTCGGTGAACGACACGACCCCCACGCGGCGGCTCCCGTCGACGAGCGCGGCCATGTCCTGCAGGAAGTCCCCGTCGTGGCTCACCAGCATCACGTCGCCGCTGCGTCCCGCGAGTTCCTGCAGGGTGCGCTGGATGCCGATGTCGACGACCTTCTGGTCGGCCGTGCCCGCCAGCGGCAGCACGATGTAGTCCATCGCCTTCAGCGCCTGGATGAACGGCATCGGCATGAAGGCCGAGGCGTTCAGGAAGAACACCCCGCGCACCGGCTGGCCCCAGGCATCCTCGGCGAAGTCCGTCAGCCGGTCCCACCGCGGACGCTCCCCCGGCTGGGGGCGGCGATCGAGGATCGACGACCCGAGCGTGGCGTCGATGTTCTCGCCGTCGACGAGCAGCCAGGTCGTGCGCGCGGTGCCGTCGGCATCCATGGAACCCTCTCCGAGACGACCGTCGTCGGCCTCGCCCCGATCCTATGGGCCGAGAGGCGCCGGATGCCGCGGGCCCCGCTCGCCGCCCGCGCGTCACATCCCGACACACTCCCCCACCCCCGCCCCGGCGACCGTAGCCTCGTCCCACCCCGAACGAATGGAGACACATGTCGGTCCTGAACGAAGTCCTCGAGTCCAACGAGGCGTACGCCGCCGATTTCGGATCCAAGGGCGAGCTCGCCCTGCCGCCCGCCCGCGGCTTCGCGATCCTCACGTGCATGGACGCCCGGCTCGACCCGGCCCAGTACGCCGGGCTCCGCGAGGGCGACGCCCACGTCATCCGCAACGCCGGCGGCCGCGCCTCGGACGACGCCATCCGCTCGCTCGTGATCAGCTACAAGCTGCTCGGCACGAAGGAGTGGTTCGTCATCCACCACACCGACTGCGGCATGGAGTTCTTCACCGACGACGTGATGCGCGGGCTGCTGGCGCAGAGCCTCGAGACCGCCCAGCTCGGTGCCGACGGCTTCACCGACGTCGGCACGGGCCCTGGATCGGCCGAGGCTGCGTACATCGACTGGCTGACCATCTCCGACCAGAGCCAGGCCGTCGTCGACGATGTCGCGCGCATCAAGGCCCACCCGCTGGTGCCCGCGCGCATTCCGGTCTACGGCTACGTCTACGACGTGCGCACCGGCCGGCTCGTCGAGGTCCCTGCCGCTACCGAAGCCGGACGCGCCGCGTAAAGCCCCTCCCCGTGGCGGTCGGATGCTGGTAGCTTGCCGTCACCGGCGCCATCGGTGGAACGCACGGAGTGGATGCCGGGGTCGAGGTTCGCGGGATGTCCTGGGCAGCCCGCTCGAGCAGAGAGCGGGTTTCCATGACTCATCCGCAGACGGACAACGCCCCCGGCTCCGCAGCGCCCCGGGAGCAGTGGACCGGTCAGATCGGCTTCATCCTCGCGGCGATCGGATCGGCCGTCGGGCTCGGCAACATCTGGCGTTTTCCGGGCGTGGCGTACGAGAACGGCGGGGGCGCGTTCCTCATCCCCTACCTGGTGGCGCTGCTGACCGCCGGCATCCCGATCCTCTTCCTCGACTACGCGCTCGGTCACCGCTACCGGGGCGCCGCCCCGACGGCCTTCCGGCGTGCCGCGGGCCGAGCGAAGGGCCTGTTCGAGTCGCTCGGGTGGTTCCAGGTGGCGATCGCGTTCGTCATCGGGCTGTACTACACCGCCGTCGTCGCCTGGTCGGCGTCGTTCTTCGTGTTCTCGTTCGACCTGCGCTGGGGCGATGACACCACGGGCTTCCTCCTCAACGACTACCTGCGCGTGGGCGAGCCCGGCTTCAGCCTCGAGTTCGTGCCCGGCGTGCTCATCCCCCTGGCGATCGTCTGGATCGCCACCATCGTCGTGCTGGCGGCGGGGGTCGCACGCGGCATCCAGCGGGCGAATCTGATCTTCCTGCCCGTGCTCATCATCGCCTTCTCCGTGCTCGTCGTGCGCTCGCTGTTCCTGCCGGGCGCAGAGCAAGGGCTCAACGCCCTGTTCACCCCCAACTGGGAGGCGCTGGCGAACCCGGACGTGTGGATCGCGGCCTACAGCCAGATCTTCTTCTCGCTCTCGATCGCGTTCGGCATCATGATCACCTACGCGTCGTACCGCAAGCGGCGCGCCAACCTCACCGGCCCCGGCCTCGTCGTCGCCTTCGCGAACTCGTCGTTCGAGATCCTGGCCGGCATCGGGGTCTTCGCGACGCTCGGGTTCTTCGCCTTCCAGCAGGGGGTGGATGTCGGCGAGCTCGAGGGGCTGACGGGAGTGAGCCTGTCGTTCATGACCTTCCCGGCGATCGTGTCGCAGATACCCGGCGGACCGATCGTCGGCGCTCTGTTCTTCGGATCGCTGACGGTTGCCGGGTTCACCTCGCTGCTGTCGGTGCTCCAAGTCGTCTCGGCGGCCTTGCAGGAGAAGTTCGGCATCTCGCCGCGTCAGGCGGCGCTGCGCCTGGGCATCGTCTCGGCCGTGCTGTCGATCCTGATGTTCTCGACCACCACGGGCCTGCTCGCGCTCGACGTCGCGGACCAGTGGACCAACAACATCGGCATCGTCGCCTCGGCGATCGCCACCACGATCCTGGTCATCTGGGTGCTGCGCAAGGGGCCCGAGCTGCGGTTCCACCTCAACGCCGTGTCCACGTTCCGGGTCGGTCGCATCTGGATCGCGCTGGTGGGGCTGCTGGCCCCGGTCGTGCTCGGCTACATGCTCATCGCGCGTATCGTCACGCTGCTCACCGAGGGATACGGCGGGATGCCGGAGTGGTATCTCGGCATCGTCGGCTGGGGTGCGATCCTGTTCCTCGTCGTCGCGGCGGCCGTGCTCACCGGCATCCGCTGGCGCCGCTCACCCGATGACTACACGGCGTGGCCGCCCTACACGCTCGGTGCGGGCACGAAGGCAGCGGATGCCGCCGCCACCCGCACGGACCGCTCGACCCGCTCGGAGGAGGAGGCAGGCTCATGACCCCGCTCGCCATCACGTTCCTGATCCTGTCGATCCTGCTGGTCTGGGGCGGGCTGGTCGCCAGTTCGATCTTCCTGCGCCGCCACCCGGAAGCCACCTCCTATCCGCCCGGGGGCACCGACGACCATCGTGAAGACATCGCGCCGATCGAACACGACACCTGATCGGAGCATGCCGGCCCTGATGAGCCGCGTGGAAGGATGACGGGCGTGACCGACCGACTGATGCTGCTCGACACCGCCTCGCTGTACTTCCGTGCGTTCCACGGCGTGCCTGATACGGTCACCTCCCCCGACGGAGCGCCGGTGAATGCCGCGCGCGGCCTGCTCGCGATGATCGCGGCCCTCTCCGGCGCCTACCAGCCGGAGCGGATCGTCGCGTGCTGGGACGACGACTGGCGTCCGCAGTGGCGGGTGGACCTCATCCCGGGCTACAAGGCGCACCGCGTCGCCGAACGGGTGCCGGACGGCGCGGACGTCGAAGAGATCCCCGCCGCGCTCGAGGCGCAGCTGCCGCTCATCCGCTCATGCCTCGACGCGCTCGGCATCCCCGTCGTCGGCCGCGCAGGATACGAGGCCGACGACATCATCGGCTCGCTCGCGGCGCAGTCCACCGGCGCCGTCGACGTCGTCACCGGCGACCGCGACCTGTTCCAGCTCGTCGACGACACCCGCAACGTGCGCATCATCTACACCGCCCGCGGAATGAGCAACCTCGAGGTCGTGACCGACGCGACCGTCGTCGCCAAGTACCGCGTGCTCCCGGAGCAGTACGCGGACTTCGCCACCCTGCGCGGCGACCCCTCCGACGGACTGCCGGGCGTGCCCGGAGTCGGCGAGAAGACCGCGGCGACCCTGCTGGCCGCGCACGGCGACATCCGAGGCATCCTGGCCGCTGCCGAGGCGGGCGAGGGCATGTCGGCGGGCGTGCGCGCCAAGGTGCTTGCCGCCGCCGACTACCTGGCGGTCGCGCCGCGGGTGGTGGCCGTCGCCCGGGACCTGGATCTCGGACCCGTCGACGGAACCGTCGGCAACGTGGATGCCGCGGCCGCAGCGGCGCTGGCCGAGCGCTGGGGTCTGGGCACCGCGATGGAGCGCGCCGTCGCCGCGCTCACCTGAGCCCGCAGTGCAGCTCACCCCCGACGGGTCTGCCCGACGGCCGTCAGCAGCAGCACGCTGTACGCGAGCGTGACCGCGAGCACCAAGGCGAGCGGCGCATCCCACGAACCGGTGCCCTCGCGCAGGGCCCCCATGAGGGGCGCCCCGACGGCGCCGACGGCGTAGCCGCCGCCCTGCACGAACGCCGACATCCCGGCCGCTTCGCGGTCCGAGCGCGCCACGCCGACGAGCGCCGTGAAGATCACGACGAACCCGCCCGAGTGCGCGAGCGCGCCGAAGATCGCCCAGAGCACGAAGGCCGAGGGCAGCCAGAGCATTCCCGCCGCGAGCAGCACCCAGCTGAGGCAGACGATCGCGGCGGGCACGGCGGTGGGAAAGTACCGGGTCAGCACCGGCACGAGGAACGCCCCGGCGATCGCGACGCCGTGGAAGATCGACGCCAGCGCGCCCGCGGCCGCCGGATCGACACCCAGGTCGTCCTGCAGGATCGTCGGCAGCCACGTCGTCAGCGCGTAGTACGCCGTGGTCTGCATCGCGAACGCGAGCATCAGCAGCCAGGTCACCGGCCGCCGCAGCATCGACCGCTCGCCGCGCGCGCCGACCGCGGGCAGCGGCCCGGTGAGCGTGCCCGCGGTCTCGGTGCGCGCGGCGCGTCCGGCCGCCGGTGCGGGGCCGCGGGACGAGCCGGACGGCGCCGCGCTCAGCCCCGAGAATCGCTCGCCGGCTCCGCCCACGCGTGTGCGGCGCAGGTGCACCAGCCAGAGCGCCAGGCCCGCAGCCGTCACGACCGACCACGTCACCAGTGCGGGCGACCAGCCGATCGCGGCCGCCAGCGGCGCTGTCGCCAGCGAGGTCAGCAGCGAGCCGGCGTTCAGCATCGACACGTACCCGGCGGTCACCGCCGAGACGCGGGCGGGCGGCACGTCGCGACGGATGATCACGGGGATCACGACGTTGCCCACGGTGATCGCGCCGCCGATCACGAGCGACCCGACGAGCATCCAGCCGAAACCGGGCAGTGCGCGCACGAACGTGCCGATCAGCACACCGGCGAGCGAGGCGAGCAGCGCGATCTCCGCGCCCGAGCGTCGGATGACGAGGGCTGCGACCGGCGTGAGCACGGCGAACATCAGCACGGGCACGGTGGTCAGCAGCCCGACGACGGCGCCGCCGACGTCCATGTCGTCCTGGATGTCGAGCAGCACCGGCGTCGGGGCCACGATCGGGCCGCGCAGGCTCAGGGCGGCCACCAGCACGCCCGCGACGATCAGCCACGGGATCCGCCGCCCCGGGCGGGCGGCGGGGGCGGACGTCACCGCTCCAGTGTAGGCAGGAGCCCCGTCACCGCCGCTCCGAGGCCCATTCCCGCAGCCGCGCCAGCGGCCACGTGGTGACGATCCGCTCGGGCGGGATGCCGGCGGCCTCGGCGCGCGCCGCACCGTAGTCGAGCAGCGAGAGCTGACCCGGCGCGTGCGCGTCCGAATCGATCGAGAACAGGCACCCCGCCGCGAGGGCGATCGCCAGCAGCTCGTCCGGCGGGTCCTGGCGTTCGGGGCGGGAGTTGATCTCGACCGCGACGCCGTGCTCGGCGCAGGCGGAGAACACCGCGCCGGCATCGAAGCTCGACGGCGGGCGCGTGCCGCGGTCGCCCTCGACGAGGCGACCCGTGACATGTCCCAGCACGTTCGTGCGCGGGTTCGACACGGCCGCGACGAACCGCCGGGTCATGGCCGCGGCATCCATGCGCAGCGAGGAATGCGCCGAGGCGACCACGATGTCGAGCTCGTCGAGCAGGTCCGGCTCCTGATCCAGCGCCCCGTCGTCGAGGATGTCGACCTCGATCCCCGAGAGCAGGGTGAACCCCTGCCGCGACTCGCCGGCGACGACCTCGAGCTGCTCGCGCAGACGCTCGGGCGAGAGCCCGCGGGCGATGCGCAGGCGCGGCGAATGGTCGGTCAGCGCCAGGTACTCGTGCCCGAGCGACCGTGCGGAGCGTGCCATGAGCTCGATGGATGCCGTGCCGTCCGACCATTCGCTGTGCGCGTGCAGGTCGCCGCGCAGCAGCATCCGCAGCCCGGCCGGATCTGCCGGCACGTCGTGGCGCGCGCGCAGCTCGGCCAGGTAGTCGGGCACCTCCCCGGCGAGGGCCTGCTGGATGACGGCCAGCGTGCTGGCGCCCACGCCCGGTACGCGGCGCAGCGCCGCAGGATCACGCAGCTGGCCGGGTGCGAGACCGGCGATGGCGGCCGAGGCCGTGCGGAAGGCCTTGGAGCGATAGCGCGACGCCCGCTCGCGCTCGAGCAGGCTCGCGATCTCGTCGAGCGCGGCGACCGGGTCCACGCCGCCACTCTAGAGCGCGACGGCGACACCGGCCAGGGCCAGGTCGCCGGTGGATCAGGCCAGGTCGCGCGTCACCGCGACCCAGCGCTCGAGCGTCGTGGCGGCGGCGCCGGAATCGAGCGCCTCCGCCGCGCGATCGCGCTCCTCGGCCAGTCGCTCCACGATGGGGCGCTGCGCCTGTGCCGCATCCTTCGACAGCCGATACGCCGCCAGTCCCGCCGCGGCGTTCAGCAGCACGATGTCGCGCACCGGACCCCGCTCGCCGTCGAGCACACGACGCACGACCCCCGCGTTGTGCGCGGGCTCACCCCCGCGCAGGTCGTCGATGCGGGCGCGGGGGATGCCGAGATCGCGCGGATCGAGATCGTGCTCGTGGATGTCACCCCGCGTCACCTCCCAGATGCGGCTGTGTCCTGTCGTGGTCAGCTCGTCCAGCCCGTCGTCGCCGCGGAAGACGAGGGCCGTCGCACCCCGCGTGCGGAAGACGCCGGTGATCAGCGGCACCCGCTCGCGCTGGGCCACGCCGACGGCGTTGGCCTCGGCGCGCGCCGGGTTGCACAGCGGCCCGAGGATGTTGAACACGGTCGGCACACCCAGTTCCCGGCGGGTCGCGCCCGCGTGCCGGAAGCCGGGGTGGAAGGCGGTGGCATAGACGAACGTCATCCCGACTCGGCGCATGGTCTCGGCGACGCCTTCGGGGTCGAGGGTCAGCGCCACGCCGAGCTCGCCGAGCACGTCGGACGATCCCGACGCCGAACTCGCCGCGCGGTTGCCGTGTTTGATCACGGGCACGCCGGCCGCGGCCGCGACGATCGAGGCCATCGTCGAGATGTTCACGGTTCCGAAGCGGTCGCCGCCCGTCCCGACGATGTCGAGGGCATCCGGATCCAACGGCAGCGCCACCGCGGCCTCGAGGATCGCATCGCGAAAGCCCACCACCTCGTCGACCGTCTCGCCCTTGGCGCGCAGAGCGACGAGGAACCCGGCCAGCTGGGAGGGTGTCGCCTCGCCCGCCATGACCTGCCCCATCGCCCACGTCGCCTCGGAGACGCTCAGGTCACGTCCCTCGAGGAGGGCGGAGAGCAGATCAGGCCAGGTCTCGGCATCCGTCATGACCACGATCCTAACGATTCGCGCCGTCGGCGCTTCCGAGCCGATCGATCGGCGATTCATAGGCGCCGCACAGGCGGCGCTCGGCGCGCATCCGGCTTGCCGATGCAACCGGCACACCTGAACATCAGCCATAATGGAAAGCGTGACGACCACCTCTGCGACGTATGCCTCGGCGGCGAGGACCATCAAGCGGCCCGACCCGGTCGCCGTAGGAACGATCGTGTGGCTCGGCAGCGAGGTCATGTTCTTCGCCGGCCTGTTCGCGATCTACTTCACTCTCCGCAACACCTCCCCCGAGCTCTGGGCCGAACAGTCGAGCCTTCTGAACGTGCCGTTCGCCCTCGTGAACACGATCATCCTCGTGCTCTCGAGTGTGACCTGTCAGATGGGCGTCTTCGCGGCCGAACGGTTCCAGCCGTACTCCACGCGCAAGCGCGGGATCCTCGGCTGGGGCATGGTCGAGTGGTTCTTCCTCACCTTCGCCCTCGGCGCGGTGTTCGTCTCGGGTCAGGTCTGGGAGTATGCGCAGCTCGTGGCCGAGGGCATGCCGATCCAGGCCGACTCGTATGCCTCCGCGTTCTACCTCACGACCGGCTTCCACGCCCTGCACGTGACCGGCGGACTCATCGCCTTCCTCCTCGTGATCGGGCGCGCCTACGCGGTGCGCAACTTCGGGCACAAGGAGGCCACCACCGCCATCGTCGTGTCGTACTACTGGCACTTCGTCGACGTCGTGTGGATCGCCCTGTTCGCTGTCATCTACTTCCTGAAATAGAAAGCGGAGTCGCCCCCGTTATGCCTCGTGAGAAGAAGCGCCGCCGTTCCGGACGCCGCAGTCCCCTCGCCGCCGCAGCCCTCATCGGGGTCGGCCTTCTGCTGACCGGCGGAGCCTATGCCGGCGCGTCCGCCGCCATGGCGGCATCGCCCAACGAGACGGCCACCACCACCCTGACGGTCGAAGACGGCGAGAAGCTGTTCCAGGCCAACTGCGCCACCTGCCACGGCCTCGACCTTGCCGGCACCGAAAACGGGCCCAGCCTGTACGGCGTCGGCGCGATGGCCGTGGAGTTCCAGGTGGCGACGGGGCGGATGCCGCTGCAGATGCAGGGACCGCAGGCTCCGCAGAAGCCGCCGCAGTTCACCGAGGACCAGATCCTCGCCATGTCGGCCTACGTCCAGTCCGTGGCGCCGGGTCCCGAGATCGCCAGCGGCGAGGTGCTGGACGGTCAGGGCGACGTCTCGCACGGCGCGGAGCTGTTCCGTGTCAACTGCGCGATGTGCCACAACGTCGCGGCCGCCGGTGGCGCCCTCACGGAGGGCAAGTACGCGCCGCCGCTCGCGGGCGTGGAGCCGCGGCACCTCTACGCGGCGATGGAGACCGGCCCGCAGAACATGCCGGTCTTCAACGACCTGAACCTCACCCCCGAAGACAAGCGCGACATCATCTCGGCGCTGCTGTGGATGGAGCAGAACCCGTCGCCGGGCGGATTCACCCTGGGTTCGCTCGGGCCCGTCTCCGAGGGTCTGTTCATCTGGATCTTCGGCATCGGAGCGCTCGTGGCCTTCACCGTGTGGATCACGGCGAAGTCCAACTGACGCGGTCCCCCGACGACACCCCTTCACACGCACGAGGAGCACCATGGCAAACGAGATCGAGGCACCGGACGGCCGGGGCCCCGCCCCCTCGTCGGGGCTCGCGGTCGCCGTGACCGATCCCGTTCGCAACCCCGGCCTCCCGCCGCACCGCGAGCGGGTCAGCGACCAGAACCCGGCCAAGATGCGGCACGCCGTCCGCACCGTCTACACCCTGTTCTACCTCTCGATCGCGGGCAGCATCTGGGCCATCGCCGCCTACATCCTGTTCCCGATCGAAGACGGGCTGATGACGTCCATCCGCGCGAACAACATGTTCATCGGACTCGGGATCGCGCTGGCGCTGCTGGCGATCGGCATCGCCGCGATCCACTGGTCGAAGACGATCATGTCCGACAAGGAGCACGTCGAGCACCGTCACCCCACGCGCGGCTCGGACAGCACCCGTGCGGGCGCCGTGGCGGCGTTCACCGCCGCCAACGAGGAGTCCGGCTTCGGACGCCGCACCATGATCCGCAACTCGATGTTCGCGGCCCTCCTCGCCTCGGTGGCACCCGGCATCGTGCTCTTCCGCGGGCTCGCCCCGATGGATGAGAACCCCGTCAAGCTGCTCAGCCACACGATGTGGGAACCGGGGATGCGCCTGGCGCGCGACCCCTCCGGCGTGCCGATCATGGCGTCAGAAGTGACTTTCGGCTCGGTCTTCCAGGTCATCCCCGAGCCGCTGGCGAGCCTGTCGCACCACGACGGCTACCTCGACGAGAAGGCCAAGGCCATCGTCCTGCTCATGCGGCTGCACCCCGACCAGCTGCAGGAGCAGGAGGACCGCAAGTCGTGGTCGTACGACGGCATCGTCGCCTACTCCAAGGTGTGCACGCACGTCGGCTGCCCGGTGGCGCTGTACGAGCAGCAGACGCACCACCTGCTCTGCCCCTGCCACCAGTCGCAGTTCGATGTCACGCGCGGCGCCGAGGTCATCTTCGGCCCCGCTGCCCGTCCCCTGCCCCAGCTGCCCATCGAGGTGGATGACGAGGGCTACATCGTCGCGCAGAGCGACTTCCACGAACCCGTCGGGCCGAGCTTCTGGGAGCGTCATTGAGCACCTCAGCCGTCAAAGAGGAGAGCAGCAAGGCTCCCCTGGGTGGCCGCTTCGTCGGCGGCGCCGCGAACTACATCGACGAGCGCACCAGCCTGTCGGGAATGGTCAAGGAGCTCGGGCGCAAGATCTTCCCGGATCACTGGTCGTTCATGCTCGGCGAGATCGCCCTGTGGAGCTTCGTCGTCGTCATGATCACGGGAACGTTCCTGACGTTCTTCTTCGACGCCTCCATGGTCGAGACGCACTACTACGGGGCCTACGCCCCGATGCGGGGCATCGAGATGTCGGCCGCGATGGCGTCGACGCTCGAGATCTCCTTCGACATCCGTGGCGGACTGCTCGTCCGGCAGATCCACCACTGGGCCGCGCTCGTCTTCGTCGCCGGCATCGGCATCCACATGCTGCGCGTGTTCTTCACGGGGGCGTTCCGCAAGCCGCGCGAGCTCAACTGGGTCGTCGGCTTCGTGCTGTTCATCCTGGCGATGGCCGAGGGCTTCACCGGCTACTCGTTGCCTGACGACGTGCTCTCCGGCAACGGTCTTCGCATCATCGACGGCATGATCAAGGGGATCCCGCTGATCGGCACGTGGACGTCGTTCCTGCTGTTCGGCGGGGAGTTCCCCGGCGACGAGATCGTCGGACGCCTCTACACGCTCCACATCCTGTTGCTGCCGCTGCTCGTGATCGGGCTGATCGCGGTGCACCTGATCCTGATGATCGTCAACAAGCACACGCAGTTCGCCGGTGCCGGCCGCACCAACGACAACGTCGTGGGCTACCCGATGATGCCGGTCTACATGTCGAAGATGGGCGGGTTCTTCTTCATCGTCTTCGGCGTTCTCGTGCTGGTCGCGTCTCTGTTCACGATCAACCCGATCTGGAACTACGGTCCGTACGACCCCTCCCCCGTCTCAGCGGGCACCCAGCCCGACTGGTACATCGGCTTCGCCGACGGTGCGCTGCGCCTCGTGCCGCCGCACCTGGAGTCGGTCTTCCTCGACCACACCTGGTCGTGGAACATCCTTCTGCCGCTCGGCGTCATCGGCATCTTCATCGTCCTGGTGATGATCTACCCCTTCATCGAGGCGTGGGTCACGGGTGACAAGCGCGAGCACCACATCGCGCAGCGTCCGCGCAACGCCGCGACGCGCACCGCGATCGGCGCCGCCGGCGTCGTCTTCTACGCGGTGCTGTGGGCAGCAGCCTCCTCCGACCTCATCGCGACGCACTTCTGGGTCTCGATGGAGGGCGTCATCCATACTCTCCAGGCGATGCTGATCTTCGGGCCGATCATCGCCTACTTCGTCACGAAGCGCATCTGCCTGGCACTGCAGAAGAAGGATCGGGAGATCGCGCTGCACGGATATGAGTCCGGGCGCATCGTGCGCCTTCCGGGTGGGGAATACATCGAGGTCCACCAGCCCGTCGACGAGTACGAACGCTGGAAGCTCGTCTCCCACGAGTCCTTCGAGCCGCTCACCGTGCGTCCCGACGCACGCGGACGCATCGCCTGGCACCAGAAGGTGCGGGCGGGCGTGTCACGGTGGTTCTTCGAGGACCGTCTCGCCCCGCTGACGCAGGCCGAGCTCGACGCGGCCGCCGCGCACCAGCACCATGAGCTCGATCACATCGCCGACGACGAGACGGCCGAGATCCGCGGTGCCCACGATCGTGCCGGCGCACCGGACGCCGCACTCATGGCCGACGACACCGAGCGCGTGCACGAGACCGCCGTACGACCGACCACGGTCGTCTCCGATCAGGAGAGCACGGCGGACGAGCCGAAGAAGCGCACCCGCAAGAAGAAGTCCGAGGACGACGAGAAGGACTCCGACAAGTAGTCACGAGACCCTCTCCCGCCCCACACGAGCCCCGGGCTCCCCCCACTCGCCGGGGAGCCCGGGGCTTCGTCGTACCCCCGTTCCGCTGGCCGGTGTAGCCTCGGATGCACGCCGGCCCGGTCACACCGGCACAAGATGCAAGGCACGAGGTACGAGGTACAGCACGAAGGGCACGCTCCATGCAGAAGACGTCACTCACCGCCCTGGCGCGCCATGAACTGGGTCACGCGAAGGACTCCGACAGCGGCCGCAGCGCCGCCACGGTCTACGGGGGACACGAGCATCAGCTACGCCAGACGCTCATCGCGCTCTGCGCCGGTGAAGGGCTCTCAGAGCATGAGAGCCCCGGTGAGGCCACCCTGCAGGTTCTCGACGGCCGCGTGCTGCTGACCGCCGGCGACGTGTCATGGAACGGCTCGCCCGGCGACCTCATCACCATCCCCGACGCACGGCACACTCTCGACGCGGTCGAGGACGCCGTCGTGCTGCTCACGGTGGTGAAAAACATCTGATCCGCTCGGCCCGAACCCCGCACCTCCCACCGAGAACGCCACCGTGTGCGGTTCCGGCGTCAGCACCGGATCACGACGGAGTACTCGAGGGCGGACGGTAGACAGAACAACGCCCGCCAGATGAATCAACATCTGACGGGCGCCATCACGAGGTGGTCTGCGCTCAGCGGGCGAAGTAACCCCGGTAGTACTCATACACCCAGCCGACGATCGCGACGAGGAACAGGGCGAAGCCGACCGGAACCATCCACACGCTCACGGCGAGGCCGACGAAGGCGATACCCGCCGAGGCGGCCAGCACGATCGGCCACCACGACCAGGGGCTGAACTCGCCCATCTCGGGGTCGCCGTCATCGACGTCGGCAGTGAGCCGATCTTCCGGGAGCTCGCCGCCCTGTGCCTTGTGCACCCGCTGCAGGTACCAGCCGATGAACGCGGCCATGAGCGTGGCGAAGAGGAACGCGACCGATCCCACCCACTCGATGCGGTCGTACCAGAAGGGATCCGGGTAGTTCAGGATCGCCCAGGTCGTGTACGAGACCGTCAGGAGCAGGAAGAACCCAGCCAGAAGCCACCAGAGGATGACGTTGGAACGCATCTATTTCACCTTCCCCTCGGCCGCGTCGACGACCGGGGTCTCGGGCGCATCCTTCGCCGGTCCCACACCGACCGGAAGGCCGGCCTCGGGGTGGTGCAGATCGAAGGCGGGACGCTCGCTGCGGATCCGCGGGATCGATGTGAAGTTGTGCCGCGGCGGCGGGCACGACGTCGCCCATTCGAGCGACGCGCCGTAGCCCCATGGGTCGTTGACGCTGATCTTGGGCGCGTTGCGCGCCGTGATCCAGACGTTCAGCAGGAACGGCAGCATGGATGCCGCGAGCACCATCGCACCGATCGTGGACACCTGGTTCTGCCAGGTCCAGCCGTCCGCCTCCGCATAGTCCGCGTAGCGGCGCACCATGCCATCCACCCCGAGCCAGTGCTGGATCAGGAATGTCATGTGGAAGCCGATGAACAGCAGCCAGAAGTGCAAATAGCCGAGCCGCTCGTTGAGCATCTTGCCTGTCCACTTGGGCCACCAGAAGTAGAAGCCCGCGAACATCGCGAACACCACGGTGCCGAAGACCACGTAGTGGAAGTGGGCGACAACGAAGTACGAGTCCGACAGCGCGAAATCGAGCGGCGGCGACGCCAGGATGACGCCGGTCAGGCCGCCGAAGACGAAGGAGACGAGGAAGCCGAGGGCGAACACCATCGGCGTCTCGAACGTGACCGAACCGCGCCACAATGTGCCGATCCAGTTGAAGATCTTCACGCCCGTCGGCACCGCGATGAGCATCGTCATCAGGGCGAAGAAGGGCAGCAGCACTCCGCCGGTCACATACATGTGGTGCGCCCACACGGCCACGGACAGCGCCGCGATCGCGATGGTCGCGTAGACAAGCGTCTTGTAGCCGAAGATCGGCTTGCGGCTGAACACCGGGAAGATCTCCGAGACGATGCCGAAGAACGGCAGCGCAATGATGTACACCTCGGGATGCCCGAAGAACCAGAACAGGTGCTGCCAGAGCAGCACGCCGCCGTTCGCGGGGTCATAGATGTGAGCCCCGAAGATGCGATCCGTCGCGGCGGCGAGGATCGCCGCGGCGAGGACGGGGAAGGCCATCAGGATCAGCAGGCTCGTGACCAGCGTGTTCCAGGTGAAGATGGGCATGCGCCACATCGTCATGCCGGGTGCGCGCATCGTGATGATCGTCGTGATGAAGTTGACGGCGCCGAGGATGGTGCCGAAACCGCTCATCCCGAGTCCCAGCATCCACAGGTTTCCCCCGACCCCGGGTGAGAACGTCGCGTTCGCCAAGGGTTGATAGGCGAACCACCCGAAGGACGCGGCGCCCTGGGGCGTCAGGAAGCCGGCCACCGCGATCGTCGAGCCGAAGAGGAAGAGCCAGAAGGCGAAGGCGTTCAGCCGCGGGAACGCCACATCGGGGGCACCGATCTGCAGCGGCAGGATCGCGTTGGCGAAGCCCGCGAACAGCGGCGTCGCGAACATCAGCAGCATGATCGTGCCGTGCATCGTGAACAGCTGGTTGTACTGCTCCTTGGTCGGGACGATCTGCATCCCGGGCGCGAAGAGCTCCGCCCGGATCAGCAGCGCCATCACGCCGCCGATCATGAAGAACATCACCGAGGCGATCAGGTACATGTACCCGATCGTCTTGTGGTCGGTCGAGGTGATCCACTTGACAACGATGTTGCCCTTGTGCTCGGTGCGCGAGCGCGAGAGCAAGGCCGCCTGGCGCGGCGGCAGGGTCGAACCGGGCGCGGATGCCGAGTCCTGCGTGGGGAGTGTGGTGGCCATGGTGATCAGCCTTCCTCGACGGTCACGCCGGTCACGCCGGTGCCAGGCAGATTGTCATTGCGGTCGTAGTCCTCGGTGATGTCGCCGACCTGTCCCGCGGCGCGCAACTCGGCCAGGTAGGCCTCGTACTCCGCCTCGTCGACGACCTCGACGTTGAAGAGCATCGCCGAGTGGTACTCGCCACAGAGCTCGGCGCACTTGCCGGCGTAGGTTCCCTCACGCGTCGGCGTGAAGGACCAGAAGTTCTCGTGCCCCGGGTACATGTCCTTCTTGTAGAGGAAGTCGATCACCCAGAAGCTGTGGATGACGTCACGGGAGAGCAGCTCGATCTGCACCGTCTGGTCGACGGGGAGCACGAGCGTGGGCAGCGAGTCCTGATCGACGTCACCGTCCGCCTCCGGGACCGCCTGGACGCCCATCGTCCACACCGCGTCGGAGCCGTCTTCCTCTTCGCCGTTGTACTGGAAGTCCCACGCCCACTGCTTGCCGATCGCGACGATCGACACGTCGGGCTCCTCGTACTGCGTCTCGAGGATGGTCTGGTCACGGGCGGTGAATGCGAAGAAGCCGATCACCAGGATCAGCGGCACGATCGTGTAGAAGATCTCGATCGGCATGTTGTAGCGCAGCTGCACGGGCAGACCGCGCTGCCCCTTGCGGCGGCGGTAGGCGATCATCGCCCAGAGCATCAGCGCCCAGGTGACGACGCCGACGACGAGGAGCACGATCCAGGAGTTCACCCAGAGACCCGACACCATCTCGGTGCGGTTCGTCGCCTGCGGCCCGTCCTCGATGAACCCCGGCAGATAGCCGTTCAACTCGGTCGCAGTACAACCTGCGAGGACGACGATGGCCGCGATCCCGACGGGGATGGCAGCCCAGCGGAGGCGGCGTTCAGGGCGCACGGTGCACCTTTCGAGTGTCACGGGTCTAACAGGCTTAGTCTAGGGCAATTCACACCGGGCTCTGTTCGAACGCCCAGGCCGACGAGTGTCGACCTGGGCGTTCACAAGGGCCTCGCGAAACGTCAGTGGAAGCTGTCTCCACAGGCGCAGCTGCCGCCCGCGTTGGGGTTGTCGATCGTGAAACCCTGCTCCGAGATGGTGTCTTTGAAGTCGATCGAGGCGCCGTCGAGATACGGCACGCTCATGTTGTCGACGATGACTTCGACACCGTCGAAGTCGACGGTCTCGTCGCCCTCGAGGTTTCGCTCGTCGAAGTACAGCTGGTAGATCAGGCCCGAGCATCCGCCCGGCTGCACGGCGACGCGCAGCCGCAGATCGTCGCGGCCCTCCTGCTCGAGCAGGCTCTTGACCTTGGCCGCGGCCTCCGTCGTGAGCTTGACGCCGTGGGCGGGCGCCTCGGTGGGAACAGTCGTGGTGTCGGTCATGGCATCCTCCTTGTGCAGAAGTCTACCCGCGCCCACCCCGGGCGTCGCCGTGCGCGACGCGGGTGTTCGCGTCGGTGAGGAACAGCGCCTCGCTCAGGATCGCGTGGCGGAACGTGTCGAGGTGCAGCGACTCGTTCGGACTGTGCGCGCGCGAGTGCGGGTCCTCCACGCCCGTGACCAGGATCTGTGCGTCGGGGAACTGCGCGACCAGGTCGGAGATGAAGGGGATGCTGCCCCCGACGCCGATGTCGATCGGGGCCACGCCGTAGCCCTCCGCGAAGGCGTCGCGGATCGCGGATACCGCCCACCCCGAGGTGTCGACGAGGAACCCCTCGCCGACGTCGACGTCCGAGAACTCGAGGTGCGCGCCGAAGGGCACGTGGGCGCGCAGGTGCGCCTGCAGCGCGTCGAAGGCCGCGGCTCCCGACTGTCCGGGAGCCACACGCGCGCTGACGACGACCGTCACGTGCGGCGCGAGCGTGTTGGACGCGGCATCCGCCGACGTGAAGTCGACGCCGGTGACCGTCACCGCGGGCTGGTTCCAGATGCGCGACAGGATGTCTCCGCGGCCGGCGGGAGCGACCCCGTCAAGCAGACCGGTCTCGTCACGCAGGGCCGCCTCGTCGTAGGCCGGGGATGCCGCATCCCGCGCCGCCAGCCCGGCCACCGCGACCGCGCCCTCGTCGTCCCAGAGGCTCGCGAGCAGCTTGGTCGTCGCCATCATCGCATCGGGGACCGCGCCGCCGTACATGCCCGAATGCGACGCGTGCGCCAGGGTGCGCACCGTGAGCGTGAAGCGGGCATTGCCGCGCAGCGAGACGGTGAGTGCGGGCGTGCGCTCATCCCAGTTGCCGGAGTCGGCCACGACGATCACGTCCGCGGCGAGTGCGGCGCGGTTGTCGGCCAGGAACGTCGTGAACGACCGCGAGCCGTACTCCTCCTCGCCCTCGACGAAGAGCACGATGCCCAGATCGATGTCGTCGCCGTGGGCCGCGCGCAGCGTGCGAAGCGCCTGGATGTGCGTCATGACGCCGGCCTTGTCGTCGGCCGCTCCGCGCCCGTAGAGGCGGCCGTCGCGCACGGTGGGCTCGAAGGGCGGCGATTCCCAGAGCGCATCGTCGCCCGGGGGCTGCACGTCGTGATGGGCGTAGAGCAGCACGGTCGGGGCGCCTCCGCGCGCCGCGCGTGTGGCCAGCACCGCGGGCTGGCCCGGCTCGCCCGTCTCCGGCACAGCGGCCCGCAGCACCCGCACCTCGTCGAAGACCCCGGTGCCCCGGGCGAGGTCGGCGACCGCATCGGCGCTCGTCACGAGCTGCTGGGGGTCGAACGAGGGCCAGGCGATGCCCGGGATGCGGACGAGGGCGCCGAGGTCGGCCAGCGCGGACGGCATCCCGTCCTCGACGATCGCGCGCAGATCAGAAGCGGTCGGGGGCGCGGGGGAAGCCATGCGGGTATCTTAGAAGGGACCCCCACCCCGAGCGGCGAAGGATTCACCGTGGCCAAGAACCCCGCGCCCAGCGACGAGCAGGCGAACCCGGCCGGACCCGGGAAGAACCGCCCGACACCGTCCCGCGCCGAGAGCGTCGCCGGACGCCGGCGTCCGCTGGTGCCCGACACCAAGGAAGCCAAGAAGGCCGCGCGCGCACAGATGCAGGTCAAGCGCGATCAGGCGCGCGCCGGCATGGCCGCCGGCGACGAGAAGTACCTGCCCGCACGCGACAAGGGCCCGCAGCGCCGGTTCGTGCGCGACTTCATCGACTCGGGCTGGTTCGTGGCCGAGTTCATCATGCCGGCCATGGTCGTCGTGATCCTGCTGTCGTTCATCTCCGTCCCGGCGATCCAGTTCTACTCGTTCGTCGTGCTCTGGGGATTCATCCTGCTCGTCGTGATCGAGATGTTCGTCACGTCGTGGCGCACGAAGCGGGCCGTCCGGCGCCGATTCGGCGAGACCAAGCTCGAACGCGGCACCGGCTGGTACGCCGCCATGCGGTCGCTGCAGATGCGCTTCCTGCGACTGCCGAAGCCCCAGGTGCGGCGCGGAACCAAGCTGTCCTGACGCCCGTCGGCGCGGGCGCTCGGCGCGCGCGGACGTTTCTCAGCCGTCGACGGATGCCGCGGTGCGGCGGAGTCCGCGATTGACCTGACGGGCCCAGAGGGGCCCGCGATACAGGAACGCCGTGTATCCCTGCACGAGCGTCGCCCCCGCCCGCAGCCGCTCGCGCACGTCATCGGCGGTGTCGACCCCGCCGACGGAGATGACGCAGAACTCGTCCGGCACCACGGCGCGCACGCGCCGGAGGACCTCGAGCGACCGCTCTCGCAGCGGCGCCCCGGACAGACCGCCCTCCCCCGCGGCGGCGACCGCCTGTGGGCTCGAGACGAGTCCCTCGCGCGAGATCGTCGTGTTGGTCGCGATCAGGCCCGCGAGCCCGACGCGCACGGCGAGCGTGGCGATGCCCGCGATCTCGTCGTCGTCGAGATCCGGCGCGATCTTGACCAGGAGCGGCGTGGTGCCGGCCGCGTCCTTGACAGCGCTCAGCAGCGGCGCGAGGGTCTCCACGGCCTGCAGCGTGCGCAGACCCGGCGTGTTGGGCGATGAGACGTTGACCGCGAGATAGTCGGCCACGGGGGCCAGCAGCGCCGCGCTGTGCACGTAGTCGGCGGTCGCATCGGCGACATCCGTCACCCGGCTTTTGCCGATGTTCGCCCCGAGCACCGGTCGCCCGCGGCGCCGGCGCAGGCGGGCGAGTCGGTGCGCGGCCGCCTCGGCCCCGCGGTTGTTGAACCCCATGCGGTTGACCACGGCCCGGTCGGCGACGAGGCGGAACAGCCGCGGGCGGGGATTGCCCGGCTGCGGCACCGCCGTCACCGTGCCGACCTCGACGTGACCGAACCCGAGGGCGCCGAGTCCCGCGGCGCCGACGGCATCCTTGTCGAAGCCCGCGGCCACTCCGAAGGGCGAGGCGAAGCGCATCCCGAGGGCCTCGACCGCGAGCGAGGCGTCGGGCCGGGTGGCGGCCCGCAGCAGCGGCGCCAGCGGCCGCACGCCGCATGCGCGGATGACGGCCATGGCCAGGTGGTGCGCGCGCTCGGGGTCAAGACGCGTCAGCAGCAGGGAGAACAGCGCGCGGTACATGTCGGCCCCAGGCTAGCGGGTCGCGCCCGAGGCGGATGCGGGCGAGGCCTGACCGGTCTGCGCGTCCGGCGCATCGGGCTCGCGGACATGGTCGGCCCGCAGCTCGCCGATCGTGCGCTCGAAGTCCTCGAGCGATTCGAAGGCCTGGTAGACGCTGGCGAAGCGCAGGTAGGCGACCTCGTCGAGAGAGCGGAGCGGAGGCAGGATCGCAAGCCCGATCTCGTTCGCCTCGACCTGGGACGCCCCGGTCTGGCGGACGACCTCTTCGACGGTCTGCGCCAGCATCGCCAGGTCGGCCTCGGTGACGGGGCGGCCCTGGCAGGCCTTGCGCACCCCCGAGATGACCTTCTCCCGGCTGAACGACTCGATCACACCCGAGCGCTTGATGACGTTGAGGCTCGCCGTCTCGCTCGTCGAGAACCGGCCCCCGCATTCGGGGCACTGCCG
Source organism: Microbacterium sp. LRZ72 (assembly GCF_033792225.1). NCBI lineage: Bacteria > Bacillati > Actinomycetota > Actinomycetes > Micrococcales > Microbacteriaceae > Microbacterium > Microbacterium sp. LRZ72. Next base: position 107,365 of record NZ_JANGEX010000008.1, on the reverse strand, counting down.
ACGCCGGCGGATGGAGAGACCGTCATCGCTCGTGCGCGAGTCGATGACGCGGGAGTCGGGGTGGCGGCAGAACGGGCAGTGCATCGGGCGGTGGTGCTCTCAATCGTCGGATGCCGCAGCAGCGACACGATCGCCGTCGCCCGCGAAGCGCGCGGTCACGGCTTCGCCGTGCGCCGGGAGCGCCTCGGCCTGCGCGAGGGCGACGATCGCGTCGGTGACGTCGGCGAGGGCGCCGCGGTCGTAGGTCACGATCTGCTGCGGGCGGAGGAAGGTGTGGGCGCCGAGGCCGGACGCATATCGCGCCTGTCCCCCGGTCGGCAGCACATGGTTGCTGCCCGCCAGGTAGTCGCCGAGACTGACCGGCGAGTGCGCGCCGAGAAAGATCGCACCGGCATCCGTGAGAACGGGCAGCAGGGCTTCGGGATCGGCGGTCAGCACTTCGAGGTGCTCCGGCGCATAGGCGTTGCTGAAGGCGGCCGCGGCTTCGAGGTCGTCGACGAGCACGAGGGCGGATTGGATGCCGTCGAGCGCGACCGCCACCCGCTCGGCATGACGCGTACCCGGCACACGCTTCTCGAGCTCGCGCGCCACCGCCTCGGCCAGGGCGGGGGCGTCGGTGACGAGCACCGCACCGGCCTGCTCGTCGTGCTCGGCCTGGCTGACGAGGTCCGCGGCGACGAGCCTCGGGTCGGCCGAGGCGTCGGCGATGATCAGGATCTCGGTCGCGCCGGCCTCGGAGTCGGTGCCGACGGATCCCGCGACGTGCCGCTTGGCGGCGGCGACGAAGTTGTTGCCGGGCCCCGTGACGACATCGACCGGCTCGAGCTGCAGCCCGGGCACGCCGTGGGCGAGGGCGCCGATCGCGCCCGCTCCCCCGATGGCGTAGACCTCGTCGACGCCGAGCAGGCCCGCTGCCGCGAGGATCGTCGGGTGCACGCGCCCGTCGGGCCGTTGCGCGGGAGACGCCAGGGCCACGGAGGCGACACCCGCGACCTGCGCGGGCACGACGTTCATGACGACGCTGGAGGGGTAGACCGCCTTGCCACCCGGGACGTAGACCCCGACGCGCCGCACGGGCTGCCAGCGCTGCGTCACCCGGGCGCCGTCGGCCAGCTCGGTGACGGCGGGCGGCGGCACCTGCGCCGCCGAGGCCCGTCGCACGCGGGTGATGGCGCTCTCGAGCGCCGCGCGCACGGCCGGGTCGAGGCGCTCGACGGCCTGGTCGATCTCGTGCCGCGGCACGCGGATGTCGTGCCCCGACACGCCGTCGAACCGCTCGGCCTGCGCCCGCAGTGCCGGCTCGCCGCGATCGCGCACGTCGGCGACGAGTTCGCCCGCCACCTCGAGCGCGTTCTGCCGCGCCTGCGCGGCGCGGGGCACCAGGGCGGCGGCATCGCGCGCGGTGGTGCCGCGCAGGTCGATCGTGCGCATGGGTCTCGGGCTCTCCGCTCAGCCGCGCGTCACGCCGGACACGTCGTAGAGCACGCCCACGCGGCCGTCGTCGTGGCGCACCACGAAGCTCGAGCCGCGGTCTGCGACGACGAGCGCCCAGGCCGTCGGCCCGATGCGGAACAGCGGCTGGCCGGTCTGTTCGTCCACGACGTCGCGCTCGACGGGCACGAGCGCCCAGAACGGCTGGTGCGAGACCGTCTCGGGTTCGGGTGCGGGGGCGGATGCCGCCGGGTCGGCGTCGACGGGACCCTCGGCGGGTGCGTAGCCCGACCGCGCGTACGCCGGCGCCCACGTCTGCTCGTCCGTCGCTGCGGCCGGGGCGGGAGCATACGGATCGATCGGGTCGACCACGCCCGTCTCGTCGTCATCGGCTGCGGGCGCAGAGTCATCCCGATCCTCGACCGGAGCGGGCTCCGGCCGCGGGCGGGCGACGACCGGCCGCACTGCGCGGGCGTTGCGGTGCGCGGGCGCCTCGGGGCGTGCGCGGAAGTCCTCGTCGAAGGGCGCGATGAACGGCGCGAAGACCGAGAAGAAGACCAGGGCGAGCATGGCGAAGAATTCGACCCACACGACCCATGTCGTCAGCCAGGGTCCGCCCGGGGCGACGGTCGCGACAGTGCTCCAGATGTACTCGAGCCAGATCACGGCCGAGACCGAGAAGGCGACCGAGGCGAACTGGTCGACGCCGAGCGAACCCACCCGACGGATGCCGTCGGGCGAGAACCGGCGCAGCACGATGAGGAACACCGCGACCGTCGGCACGCCGATCGTGAGGATCCAGTCGATGCCCGACGTCCACACGGACTGGAAGCCGCGGTCCCAGACGGAGAAGAACGACACCACGAACGCGATCACCCAGGCGCCCAGGATCGCGACCTCGCGGATGGTGAAGGGACCCACGCCGTACTGCGGGGCGGCGCCGGTGGCGGCAGGCTCGTTCGCCGCGGACTCGTGCGTCGTCCCGGGTGCGGTGTCGGATGCGTCGACGTCGTTCTCGGTCACTGTCGTCCCCTTCCTCGGGCGCGGAGGCGCCGTGCCCCAGCTTACCGCCGAGGCCCTCGTGTGACGACGTCCGGCGCCGCGCCGGCGCCGCGGGATGCAGGTGTCAGTTGCCCAGGCAGTTCGGGCCGAGCAGCGACTTGAGCTCGCCGTAGAGGTCGGCGCTCACGCTGACCCGATGGGGCACCTCGAACACCTTCGCGACCTGCCCCTTCGTCAGCTTGATGCGCACCTCCCCGGTGCCGCGATGGCGGGTGAGCATGTCGCCGAGGTGCGTGATGACGGCCTGCGTCGCGCGCTGTTCGGGGATCACGAGGTCGAGCGTGCTCGAGGTGTCGACCGCGTCGACGGCCGGCACCATGGCCGAGACGGCATGCAGGTTGAGGCCGTCGTCGCGGCGCGAGATGCGCCCGCGCACGACGAGGATCGAGTCGGCGACGAGCATGGACTGGTACTCCTGGTAGGTCTTGCCCATGAACATCACGGTCACCTCGCCGTCGAAGTCCTCGACCGTGATCATGCCGTAGGGGTTTCCGCTGGTCTTCGCCACCCGGTGCTGCACGCTCGTGACCAGACCGGCGACGGTCACCTGGTCGCCGTCGGCGAGATCCTCGGCCGTCAGCAGCGAGTTGATCGAGAGCGAAGCGTGCTTGGCCAGCGCCACCTCGAGCCCGGCGAGCGGGTGGTCCGAGACGTACAGACCGAGCATCTCGCGCTCGAACGCGAGCTTGTCCTTCTTCGTCCACTCGGGCCGGTCGGGCACCTTCATGTTGGCCTGCGGCTCGTCCCACAGGCTGTCGAAGTCGAAGCCGACCTCGCCGTTGGCCTCGCGCCGCTTGTCGAGCACCACCTGCTCGGTCGCGTCCTCGTGGATCTCGAGCAGGGCACGCCGGGTGTCGCCCATCGTGTCGAACGCGCCGGCCTTGATCAGCGATTCGATCGTGCGCTTGTTCGCCACCGGCAGCGGCACGCGCTGGAGGAAATCGTGGAACGAGGTGAACGGGCCGTCCTCGCGGGAGGCCACGATCGCGGCGACCACGTTGGCGCCGACGTTGCGCACCGCCCCCAGCCCGAAGCGGATGTCTTCGCCGATGGCCGCGAAGTACCGGATCGACTCGCTGACGTCCGGCGGCAGCACCTTGATGCCCATGCGTCGGCACTCGTTGAGGTAGATCGCGAGCTTGTCCTTGGAGTCGCCGACGCTCGTCAGCAGCGCCGCCATGTACTCGGCGGGATAGTGCGCCTTGAGATACGCCGTCCAGTACGACACGAGCCCGTAGGCGGCGGTGTGCGCCTTGTTGAACGCGTAGTCCGCGAAGGACTCCAGCACCTTCCAGAGCGTCTGCTGCGCGGCATCCGAGTATCCCCGCTCGGTCATACCGCCGAAGAAGATCTCCTGCTGCTTGTCGAGCTCGGACTTCTTCTTCTTTCCCATCGCGCGGCGCAGCAGATCGGCCTGCCCGAGCGTGTAGCCGGCCACGCGCTGAGCGACCGCCATCACCTGCTCCTGGTAGACGATCAGGCCGTAGGTGGTGTCGAGGATGTCGGCGAGCGGCTCGGCGAGCTCGGGATGGATCGGCTCGATCTCCTGCTGGCCGTTCTTGCGCATCGCATAGTTGATGTGCGAGTTCACGCCCATCGGTCCCGGCCGGTACAGGGCCAGGACGGCCGAGATGTCTTCGAAGTTGTCGGGCTTCATCAGCCGCAGCAGCGAGCGCATGGGCCCGCCGTCGAGCTGGAAGACGCCGAGCGTGTCGCCGCGGGCGAGCAGCTCGTACGAGGGCGCGTCGTCGAGGGTGAGGTCCTCGAGGATCAGCGGGCTGCCGCGGTTGGTCTCGATGTTGTCGAGCGCGTCGTTGATGATGGTGAGGTTGCGCAGCCCCAGGAAGTCCATCTTGATCAGACCGAGCTCTTCGCAGGACGGGTAGTCGAACTGCGTGACGATCTGGCCGTCCTGCTCGCGGCGCATGAGCGGGATGATGTCGATGAGCGGGTCGCTCGACATGATCACGCCGGCCGCGTGCACGCCCCACTGGCGCTTGAGGTTCTCGAGACCGACCGCGGTGTCGAACACGGTCTTGGACTCGGGATCGGTCTCGATCAGGGTGCGGAACTCGGATGCCTCCTTGTACCGCGGATGCTGCGAATCGAACATCCCCGTCAGGGGCATGTCCTTGCCCATCACCGCCGGCGGCATCGCCTTGGTCAGCTTCTCGCCCATGCCGAAGGGGAACCCGAGCACCCGGCTGGCGTCCTTCAGCGCCTGCTTGGCCTTGATCGTGCCGTACGTCACGATCTGCGCGACGCGCTCGTCGCCGTACTTCTCGGTGACGTACTGGATGACCTCGCCGCGACGTCGATCGTCGAAGTCGACGTCGAAGTCGGGCATCGACACCCGATCGGGATTGAGGAAGCGCTCGAAGATCAGGCCGTGCTTGAGCGGATCGAGGTCGGTGATCCCCATCGCGTAGGCGACCATCGAGCCGGCGCCCGAGCCGCGCCCCGGACCCACGCGGATGCCGTTCTTCTTCGCCCAGTTGATGAAGTCGGCGACGACGAGGAAGTACCCCGGAAAGCCCATCTGCACGATGACGCCGGTCTCGTACTCGGCCTGCCGTCGCACGTCGTCGGGCACACTGCCCGCATAGCGGACCTGCAGACCCCGCTCGATCTCTTTGACGAACCAGGACTCCTCGTTCTCCCCGTCGGGGACGGGGAAGCGCGGCATGTAGTTGGCACTCGTGTCGAACTCGACGTGGCAGCGCTCCGCGATCAGCAGGGTGTTGTCGCACGCCTCCGGGTGATCGCGGAAGAGGTGGCGCATCTCGGCGGCCGACTTCAGGTAGTAGCCGTCGCCGTTGAACTGGAACCGCTTGGGATCGTCGAGGGTCGTCCCGGACTGCACGCAGAGCAGCGCCGAATGGCTCTTCGCGTCGTGCTGATGCGTGTAGTGCAGGTCGTTCGTGCCCACGAGCGGGATGTCGAGCTCCTGCGAGATGCGCAGCAGGTCGCCGATGACGCGGCGTTCGATCGACAGGCCGTGATCCATGATCTCGACGAAGTAGTTGTCTTTGCCGAAGATGTCGCGGAACTCGGCCGCGGCCGCCTTGGCCGCGTCGTACTGCCCCAGGCGCAGGCGCGTCTGCACTTCACCCGACGGGCAGCCCGTCGTCGCGATGAGGCCGGCGCTGTACGTCTGCAGCAGCTCGCGGTCCATCCGCGGCTTGAAGTAGTAGCCCTCCAGGCTCGAGCGAGACGCGAGGCGGAAGAGGTTGTGCATGCCCTGAGTCGTCTCCGACAGCAGGGTCATGTGGGTGTAGGCGCCCGACCCCGAGACGTCGTCGTCGGACTGGTCGGGGCTGCCCCACCGCACACGGGAGCGGTCGCTGCGGTGGGTGCCGGGGGTGACGTAGGCCTCGAGGCCCACGATCGGGTTGACACCGGCGGACTTCGCGGCCTTGTAGAACTCGAACGCCGCGAACGTGTTGCCGTGGTCGGTCACGGCGACCGCCGGCATCCGCTGGTTCACCGCCTCGTCGACGAGCGAGCCGATGCGCGCGGCACCGTCGAGCATCGAGTATTCGCTGTGCGCGTGCAGGTGAACGAAGGAGTCTGCTGCCACCCGTCCACCCTACGTCGGCGCGTCGACATGGCGAGCTCGACGTCCCGGGTCCGCGGCGTTCGAGAGGGGCGCCGGCGCCGCTATCGTGGGCGGATGCCGACTCCCGAATTCGTGCTCGAACTGCGCAGACACGTCGGGCACGCCCCCCTTCCGATCGTGGGAGTCACCGCGGTCATCCTCGACAGCGATCAGGTGCTGATGGGGCGGCGCAGCGACACCGGCGCGTGGGCGCCCATCTCGGGGATCGTCGACCCGGGCGAGGAGCCCGCCGCGACCGCGCGCCGTGAGGCCCTCGAGGAAGCCGGCGTCGAGATCCGCGTCGAGCGCCTCGTCTCGGTGCACCAGGTGCCCCGCATCACACACGTCAACGGCGACCAGGTCGACTACCTCGACATCGCCTTCCGATGCACGTGGGTGTCGGGCGCGCCCTGGCCCGCGGACGGCGAGCTGACCGAGCTGCGGTGGCTGCCGCTCGAGCAGGCGCTCGCGGCGGCCTCGGCCGGCAAGCGGCGCGCGATAGAGCTCGCGGTGGCGGGCCCGGCGGAGGCGTTCTTCGAAGCCTGACCGCATCCGCGCACGGGTCAGTCGATGCGGAGCGTCGCGAGTGCGTGAGCCAGGTCGGTCGGGTAGGGCGAGAGCACCCGCACCGGCTCGGACGTGATCGGGTGCGCGAAACCGAGCTGGCGGGCGTGGAGCCACTGCCGGGTGAGACCCAGCCGGGCGGCCAGGCGCGGATCACCGCCGTAGAGCGGGTCGCCGACGCACGGATGCCGGTGCGCGGCCATGTGCACGCGGATCTGATGCGTACGGCCCGTCTCGAGCTGGATCTCGAGCAGCGATGCGCCCGGGAAGGCCTCGAGCGTCTGATAGTGCGTGACCGAGTCCTTGCCGTCCGGGGTGACGGCGAACTTCCACGAATGCGACGGATGCCGGCCGATGGGCCCCTCGATCGTCCCCGCGAGGGGGTCCGGGTGTCCCTGCACCACCGCGTGGTACACCTTGTCGACCTCGCGCTCCTTGAACGCCCGCTTGAGTGCCGTGTACGCCCGCTCGGTCTTCGCCACCGCCATCAATCCGCTCGTGCCGACGTCCAGACGGTGCACGACCCCCTGACGCTCGGCGGCCCCGCTGGTCGCGATGCGGTAGCCGGCCGAGGCGAGAGCGCCCAGCACCGTGGGCCCCTCCCAGCCCAGGGACGGGTGCGCCGCAACGCCCGCGGGCTTGTCGACCACCACGACGTCGTCGTCGTCGTACGCGATCGACAGATCGGGCACCGCGGTCGGGACGATCGTGGGCTCGTGCTTGGGCTCCCACTCCACCTCGAGCCAGGCGCCGGCGACCACCCTGTCCGACTTGGCCAGCGGCCTCCCGTCGAGGCTCGCGCCGCCGGCGGTCACGACCTCGGCCGCGAAGGTGCGCGAGAACCCGAGCAGCTTGGCGAGGGCGGCATCCACCCGCTGGCCGTCGAGGCCGTCGGGAACGAAGAGGGAACGAGACTGCATGCGTCGATCAGGCCGCGTTCGTCGATCCGTCAGCGGCGGGTGTGTCCTTCTGCCTGGCACCGTCGCGGCCGGCGGCCAGACGGCCTGTCTTGCCGCCCTCGGCATCGTCTCCGCTCTCGCGCCGGTCGCGGGTGCCGTTCAGATGGATGCCGACCAGGATGAGAAGCGCGATCGCGATCATGTCGCCGACGATGAAGATGTCGGCGACGTTGTAGACGGCGGGCATCATCCACGGCGTCGAGATGAAGTCGACGACGTGACCCACCGGAAAGCCGGGATCCCGGAACAGTCGGTCCGTGAGGTTCCCCAGCACTCCGCCCAGCAGCAGACCGAGCGCCACGGCCCAGAGGCGCGAGCGGACGCGAGTGATCATCAGCACGATGATCGCGAGGGCGACGACCGCCAGCGCGATCGTGAAGATCCACGTGACGCCCTCACCGAGCGAGAACGCGGCGCCCGGGTTGAACACGAGCACGAAGACGAGCGCATCGCCCACGACCTGAACCGGATCGCCGGGCTCGAGCGCGGCGAGGGCCCACTGCTTGCTCGCCTGGTCGGCGGCCAGCACCACCACCGCGAGGATCGTGATGATGGCGACGGCCGCCGCCGGGCGAAGCTGCGGCCTCGCCGCCGACGGCCCCCTGCGGGACTGGTCGGAAGCGGGGCGCGCGGCGTTCAAGGCCTAGAGGCCGACAGCCGAGACGGGCGTCGAACCCGAGCTCGAGCCGCTCGAGTCCAGGTCACGCAGCTGACCCTCGATGTAGGTGCGCAGCTGCGAGCGGTAGTCGCGCTCGAACTGACGCAGCTCGGAGATGCGACCCTCGAGCGTCTGGCGCTCCTTCTCCATGCGGGCCGTGGCTTCGCGCTGCTTGGCCTCGGCCTCGGCGACGATGCGCGAAGCGGTGGCCTGCGCTTCGGAGACGAGCTTGTCGCGCTGGGCGACACCTTCCGACACGTGCTCGTCGTGCAGGCGCTGGGCCAGCTCGATGATGCCCGCGCTCGTGGCCGTCCCGGTCGCGTCGGTGGACGCCGCCGGCTGCGCGGCGGGCTGCTCCGCCGGCTTCTCGGCGGGCTTCTCCGCTTCGGGCTCGGGCGCGGCCGCCGCGGCGGGCGTCTCACCCGACTCGTACGCGGCGAGCTTCGACTTCAGCTCTTCGTTCTCGGCGATGGTCTTGCGCCATTCGACGACGATCTCGTCGAGGAAGTCGTCCACTTCTTCGGGGTCGAAGCCCTCTTTGAATCGGACGTGCTGGAACTGCTTGGTGACAACGTCATCGGGGGTCAGGGCCATGGGATCCGTCCTCTTCATTTCTCGTGGTCGGTGTCGTGGCGCCCCGCGGGCGCAGCCTGTCTCAGCATAGTCGAGCGCCCTGTCGGGCGCATTTGGCCCCGCGCGGCGCCGCCCTGCGCGTGGGGTGGGCGTCGGCGGCTCACGCCATCAGCGCGATCGTGCGGGTCACGCTCAGCAGCACGAAGCACAGCAGCATCGTGATGGCGAAACCCAGATCGATCGCGACCGGCCCGATACGCAACGGCGGGATCAGACGCCGGAAGAAGCGGATCGGCGGATCGGTCACGGTGTAGACGATCTCGGCGGCGACGAGTCCCGCACCCTTCGGCCGCCACTCGCGATTGAAGATCGGGATGTACTCGAGGATGAGCCTCCCGAACAGCACGAAGATGTACAGAAGAAGAAGGCCGTTGACGATCGACGCGATGAGCCCCAGCAGTTCCACCCCTTCAGCCTACGCGTGCGCGGGGGTTGCCTCGCGCACGCGCAACGCTTCTACGCCTGCGCGAACGCCGGTGCCGCTTCGGGGTCGGCGTGTGCGATGCCGCCGTCACCCGAGACCGCCACGTGCTCGGGCGAGAGCAGGAAGACCTTGCTCGTGACGCGCTCGATGCGGCCGTGCAGGCCGAGCGAGAGACCGCTCGCGAAATCGACCAGACGCCGGGCGTCCGCGTCGCTCATCTGCGAGAGGTTGATGATCACCGGCACTCCCTCACGGAAGTTCTCGGCGATGACCTGCGCGTCGCGGTACTGCTTGGGGTGCACGGTGAGGATCTCCGAGAGACCTCCCGTGGCGGGCTGCTTCACCGCCGTCGGACGGCGGAGAGGGGTCACCGTGGCGCCGCCCTTGGGGGTCTCGACGGCCTGCATGCGAGACTGCGAGGTCTGCTGCGGGGTGTCGTCGATGATCTCCTCCTCGTCCGCGAGGCCGAGATACACCATCGTCTTCTTGAGTGGGTTCGCCATCGCATCCTCCGTGTTGGCTCGTCTGTTCTCGAGGCTACGCCCGGGTCGGGCGGTTGCCGGTGATTGCGGTTCCGATCCGCAGGTGTGTCGCGCCGGCGGCGAGCGCCTCGGTGAAATCCCCCGTCATTCCGGCCGAGATCCATTCCGCCTCGGGCACGATGCGGCGCACCTCGGCGGCGTATCCGGCCAGACGCTCGAAGGCGGATGCCGGGGGCTCGTCGAGCGGCGCGACCGCCATCACGCCGCGCAGGCGCAGGGTGCGGCATCCGGCCACGTGCTCGGCCAGCGATGCGATCTGGGCGGGTTCGGCGCCGCCGCGCGCCGGGTCATCCGTCAGGTTGATCTGCAGCAGCACGTCGAGCGGGGCGACCTCGGCCGCATCCCCCTCCGCCGCGTCGAGCGCGTCCGCCAGGCGGGCGCGATCCACCGAATGCACGACGGATGCCGCTCGGCGGATCGCGCGCGCCTTCTTCGTCTGCGCCTGGCCCACGAAGTGCCAACGCACGTCGAGGTCGGCCAGCTCGGCGTGCTTGGCTGCAAGCTCCTGCTGCCGGTTCTCGCCGACGTCGCGCACGCCGAGTTGCGACAGCTCACGCACGAGCGACGCCGGATGGAACTTGGTCACGACGATCCGCGTGACGCCGCCCGGGTCGCGGCCCGCCGCGCGTGCGGCATCCGCGATGCGTCGGTCGACCTCGCGCAGACGCTCGGCGAGCGGCGAGGACTGCGACACCGCTACTTCAAGAAGTCGGGGATGTCGAGGTCATCGTCGCCGAACGCCGACTCCAGGCCCTGGTTCTCGGGCACGATCGGCGCGCTGACCGAGCCGACCGACACCCGCTCGCGCGGCGCCTCGACCCTGGGCTCGCGCTCGGCCGCATCTTCGGGGTCGACCGCCGGAAGCGCCGGCGCCTGCCGGGTGGCCGTCACTGCTTCGACCTTCGGCAGCGGCTCGCCGCCGTCGAATCCCGCCGCGATGACCGTCACGCGCACCTCGTCGCCGAGCGTGTCGTCGATGACGGTTCCGAAGATGATGTTCGCCTCGGCGTGTGCAGCCTCGCGCACCAGCTGCGCGGCGTCGTTGATCTCGAAGATGCCGAGGTTCGACCCGCCCTGGATCGACAGCAGCACGCCGTGCGCGCCCTCGATCGAGGCCTCGAGCAGCGGCGATTCGACCGCGAGTTCGGCGGCCTTGATCGCCCGGTCGGCACCCCGCGCGGAGCCGATGCCCATGAGTGCGGACCCGGCCCCCTGCATCACGGATTTCACGTCGGCGAAGTCGAGGTTGATCAGGCCGGGCGTGGTGATGAGGTCGGTGATGCCCTGCACACCGGCGAGGAGCACCTGGTCGGCCGTCGCGAAGGCCTCGATCATCGAGATGCCGCGATCGCTGATCTCGAGCAGGCGGTCGTTCGGCACCACGATGAGGGTGTCGACCTCTTCTTTCAGGCTGGCGACGCCGGTCTCGGCCTGCGTCTGGCGACGACGGCCCTCGAACGAGAACGGCTTGGTGACGACACCGATGGTGAGCGCACCGATCGACTTGGCGATCTTCGCCACGACCGGAGCACCCCCGGTGCCTGTGCCACCCCCCTCGCCGGCGGTGACGAACACCATGTCGGCGCCGCGGAGCGCCTCTTCGATCTCTTCGGCGTGATCCTCGGCGGCGCGGCGGCCGACCTCGGGATCGGCGCCGGCGCCGAGCCCGCGGGTGATCTCGCGACCGACGTCGAGCTTGACGTCGGCGTCGCTCATCAGCAGCGCCTGCGCATCCGTGTTGATCGCGATGAATTCCACGCCGCGCAGGCCGAGTTCGATCATGCGGTTGACGGCGTTGACGCCACCACCGCCGACGCCGACGACCTTGATCACCGCGAGGTAGTTCTGGTTCTGGCTCATGTCGGCCTCCGTGTCCCCGTACCTGCTGCTAAACCTTCAACCTCAAGTAGAGGTATAAAGAAATGCCCGGTATGCATTTCGTTGTTCACACGCTAAGCGGCCGCCGGGCGGGCGGGCGCAGGCGCGCGGGCGTGTCGCGGCATCCGCTCGCACCGACTTCGCCAGCCTCTCCCCGGTGCGGCTGCACTCTTCGGCGGCGGCGCCAGGAATTTCTGCCGCCGGCGCCGAAAACTGCCGCCACAAGGGATGACGCGTACGGGCGGCGGATGCGGGCGCGCGGGCTGGAGGTCAGCTGATGATGATGGCGTCGGGCGACGAGACGTCGTAGACGCGCACGTCCTCGGGCGGTCGCGCCTGCATCGCGGTCTCGAGCACGAGGGCCTTCAGGGGCGTCTCGTCGACCGCGCCCCACACCACGTCCGTGGCCGTGCCGCCCAGCGTGAGTGTCACATCGTCGCGGGTCGTCGCACGCACCCGCGTGACGCGCTCGCGGATGTCGGCGGGAAGCGCCCGCATCACGAGCCCCACGGATTCGAAGGCGTCGCCCCCGCGCCCTCCGCTGACCTCCAGCACGGGCCGCCCCTCGGGCACGTCGGGCGTGGTCGAGAGGACGACACCGGCGGCATCCACGAGCGTCCATCCCGCCGCCGTCTCGAGCACGCCGATGGGCGTGCGCTCGACGATGCGCACGACGAGCTCGTGCGGCGGCTGCGCCTCGAGCGTGTACGACTCCACGAGCGGGAACGCCACGAGGGCGGCCTTGACCTCGCTGGCGTCGACGAGCGGAAGCGGCCGGCCGACCTGACCTGCAAGCGCCTCCTCGAGCGTCTCGGCGGGAAGCGTCGAGGCCCCGACCACGCTCACCCGCTCCACGGCGAACAGCGGGCTGTAGGCCGCGCCGACGCTGCCGACCACGAGCACGACGACGGCGGTCGCCGTGACCGACCAGACGATGCGGCGGCGCCGCGCTCGGCCCGTGAAGCGCCGCACCTCGCGGCGCAGCGCCCGCCGGCGGGCCCGGGCGGCGCGCCACACGTCGCGCACGCGCATCGGTCCGTCCTCCGCAGCACGCGGCTCCTCGGGCGGGGACGAGCGGACGGATGCCGCCGGAGGGCCCGCGGCGGACGCGCTGTGTGCGAGCCGGTCGTGCATCCACGGGATGCCGGCGATATCGAGGCGATCGGTCTGGTGGCTCCCCGTCGTCTCGTCGCCGGCCGGCTCCCCCGCGACGTCGCTCACGCCCTCCGCTGTATCGAGAGGGCCGGCATCCGCGAGCGCGGAATCGGGGCGCCGTTCGTGCTCAGCCTCCCGCCCCGGCTCCGACCCGCGCTCGGGCTCCGGGGGCGGGGCCGACGCGGGAAGCGGCGGGGGCCGACGCATCACTGCCCCGCGGCGCCTGCGGCGGCGGGACGGAACGGGGCGTCACCGGGCAGGCCTTCACCGGGCAGGCCTTTACCGGACAGCCCTTCGCGGGACAGGCCTTCGCGGGAGAGGGCGCCGAGCACCTGCGGGATGATGCGATAGACGTCGCCGCAGCCGAGCGTGACCACGAAGTCGCCCTCACGCGCGACGTCGGCGACGTGCTCGGCCGCCCGCTGCCAGTCGGCGACGTAGTGCACGCGCTGCGGATCGCGGAAGTCCGCGCTCACGAGCTCGCCGGTGACGCCCGGGATCGGATCCTCGCGGGCGCCGTACACGTCGAGGACCACCGTGTGGTCGGCATGCTGCTCGAGCACCTCGGCGAACTCGCGATGCATCGCCGCCGTGCGCGAGTACGTGTGCGGCTGGTGCAGCGCGATGATCCGGCCCTCGCCGATCACGGTGCGGGCGGCGGCGAGCGCCGCAGCCACCTCCGTCGGGTGGTGCGCGTAGTCGTCATAGACGCGCACACCCCGCTCCGTGCCGTGCAGCTCGAAGCGGCGCACGGTGCCGGCGAACTCCTCGAGGGCGCGCACCGCGGGTTCGAGGTCGTAGCCGAGCGTGAGTAGCACGGCGATCGCGCCGGTCGCGTTGAGCGCGTTGTGCGCCCCCGGCACACGAAGCCGCCCGCGCACGGTACGGCCCTGGTAGGTCACGGCGAAGGCGACGGGACCCTCGGCGACGATGTCGCTGACACGCACGTCGGCGGCGGCATCCGCACCGAAGGTCACCACGTTCGGGTGGGCGAGGCGCGCGGCGATGCGCAGCGCCCCGCGGTCGTCGGCCGCGATGACGACGGCCTCGCGCGCAGCGTCGGCGAAGCGCACGAACGCGTCGTCGACGGCCTCGTCGGTGCCGTAGTGATCGAGGTGGTCGGGATCGACGTTGGTGACGAGCGCCACCGAGGTGTCGTAGAGCAGAAAAGTGCCGTCCGACTCGTCAGCCTCGACGACGAAGAGGTCGTCGACACCGGGGCCGCTCGAGACCCCCAGCTGGGCGATCACTCCGCCGTTCACGAAGCTCGGGTCCTGCCCCAGCGCCTGCAGCGCCGTGACGAGCATGCCCGTCGACGTGGTCTTGCCGTGGGCGCCCGCCACCGAAACCAGCCGCCGTCCCCCGATCAGCCAGTGCAGGGCCTGGGAGCGGTGGATCACCGGCATCCCACGCTGCTTCGCCGTGACGAACTCGGGATTCTCGGGCCAGATCGCGCCCGTGTGGATCACCGTGTCGGCGTCGCCCAGGTGCCCCGCCTCGTGCCCGACGTGCACGCGTGCGCCGAGCGCCGCCAGCTCATGCAGCGCGGGGCTGTCGGCGCGGTCGGAGCCGGAGACGCGGATGCCGCGCGCGAGGAACATGCGCGCCAGCCCCGACATGCCGGAGCCGCCGACGCCGATGAAGTGGGCCGCCTCGATCCGCTCGGGGATCGGCAGGCTGAGGTCGGGTCTGATCATGGCGTGACAAGTGTAGGTCGGGCCGCCCTGTGCGATCGCCTGACCCGCGGGGAACGCCCGGACGCTCCGCGGGACCGCCCGCGCTCCCCGCCGGCGCTCCGCGCCGGCGCTCCGCTGCCGCAGAACGCTGTGTCGCGCCGCCCAGGGAGCGGTTCGCGACAGCCGAACGCCAGCGGGCGCCGCACAGCGACCGGTTCGCGACGGCGCCGATGCGCGCAGGAGCCGCGTCAGCGCCCGAGCGCCTCGTCGATCAGCGCGATCACGTTCTCGGTGCCCGACCGGGTGCCGACGCGCTCGGCCGCCGCGCGCATGCGCTCCAGCCGGGCGGCATCCTGCAGCAGAGGCACCACGTCCGACCGCACCCGGTCGGGGGTGAACGCGGCATCATCGATCAGCAGGGCGGCCCCGGCTTCGACCGACGCGGCGGCGTTCAGACGCTGCTCGCCGTTGCCGACGGCGTAGGGCACGTACACCGCCGGGATGCCGAGGGCACTGATCTCGCTCACCGTCGCCGCCCCCGCGCGCGAGACGATCACGTCGGCGAGGGCGAACGCCAGATCCATGCGGTCCTCGTAGGCGCGCACGACGTAGCCGGGCACGTGCGGGTCCTGGCCCTCCCACCGGCTGCCGGTGACGTGCACCAGCTGATACCCGGCCGCGAGCACATCGGCGTACGCCCCCGCCAAGGCCTCGTTCAGGCGCTTGGCCCCCAGCGATCCCCCGAAGACCAGCAGCGTCGGGCGCGCGGCATCCAGCCCGTAGTGGGATGCCGCCTCCCGGCGCAGGCCCACGCGATCGAGGTCGACGATCTCGGGGCGCAGCGGCATGCCGACCACGCGCGAGCGCCGGAGCGGGGTGCCGGCGAACGCGACCCCGACGCCCGCCGCTCGGCGCGCGCCGAGCACATTCGCCAGGCCCGGCCGGGCGTTCGCCTCGTGCACGATGAAGGGCACCCGCTCGCGTCGGGCGGCCACGTAGGCGGGGGCGGACGCGTACCCGCCGAAGCCGACGACGGCATCCACGCCCCGTGTGCGGATCATCCCACGGACGGCGGCGACCGCGCGTCGGAAGCGCCAGGGGAAGGATGCCGCCTCGCGGCCGAGCCGGCGCGGGAACGGCAGACGCTCGATCGTCAGCAGCTCGTATCCGCGCAGCGGCACCAGCCGGGCCTCGAGGCCCTCCTCGGTGCCGAGCACGAGCACCTCGTCGCTGCGACCGCGCGCACGGAGCCCGTCGGCCACCGCGAGCAGCGGGTTGACGTGCCCCGCGGTGCCCCCGCCGGCCAGCAGATACGTCGTCACCCTGGCGAGGCTACCCGCCCCGCGCGGGGCGAGGACAATCGCGCGGGAGGAGGATTCAGGAGCCGCGAGAGTCCTCGCGGCGCGCCATACTCCTCGCGCCGCGCCGATCAGCCGCGCGCGCGCATGGGGAGCGACCGCGCGAACGAGAGCAGCACGCCCGAGGCGATCAGCACCGACAGCAGCGATGTGCCCCCCTGCGACATGAACGGCAGCGGCACGCCGAGCACGGGGAAGACCCGCAGCACGACGCCGATGTTGATCAGGGCCTGACCGACGATCCAGACGGTGATGCCGCCCGAGACGATCCGCACGAACCGGTCGTCGGTCTTGCGGATGACGTGGAACGCACCCACCGCGAACAGGGTGAACAGCAGCAGCACCAGCACGGCCCCGATCAGGCCGAGCTCCTCGCCCACGATCGCGAAGATGTAGTCGTTCGCCGCGGCGGGCAGCCAGTCGTACTTCTCCTTGGAATTGCCCAGGCCGAGGCCGAACACGCCCCCGCCGGCCAGCCCGAACACCCCGTGCAGGGGCTGGTAGCAGTCGTCGAAGTAGTCGCAGTTCGGGTCCATGAAGCTCATGATCCGGCGCAGGCGGTTGGGGCTCGCGACGGCGTAGTACGCCACCACGGCCGCGCCGAGCAGCAGCGGGATGATGAAGATGCGCAGTCGCACGCCCGAGAAGAACAGGCCACCCAGCACGATCAGCACGAGGATCATGGCCGTGCCCAGGTCGCGCCCCGCCATGACGGTCGCGACCACCGCGATCGCGACGGGCACGAGCGGAATGAACACGTGGCGCCAGAGCCCCAGCAGGGTCTGCTTGCGGTAGAGCACGTAGCCGACCCACAGCGCCAGGCCCAGCTTGAGGAACTCCGCCGGCTGCACGGTGTAGCCGGCGATGCCGATCCAGTTGCGGTTTCCGTACACCTCGATGCCGAGCGGGGTGAACACCAGCAGCTGGAACAGCACCGTCAGGATCAGCAGAGGCCACGCCACACGCTTCCAGAACCGGATCGGAAAGCGCGAGGCGATGAACATGAGGGGGATGCCGATGACGGCGAACACCCCCTGCTTGAGCAGGGCGTCGAAGGGGCTCTCGCCCAGGGCCGTCGAGGTCGCGGTGGTCGCCGAGAGCACCATGACGAGGCCGAAGCCCGTGAGCAGGATCGCGGTCGACGCGATCAGGTAGAACTCGCTGGGCACCGGTGCGAACACCTTGCCGAGCGAGACGCGGGCGGCGAGGCCGCGGCGACCGTCGCCGTCGTCAGCCGGACCCGGGTGGGGCCTGGTCGGCGTCGATGTCGCCATCGCCCTCCCCCGTCCACGTCGTCTGGATGTGCGCACGCACGGCGTCTGCGAACCGTGCGCCACGCTCGGCGTACCCGCCGAACTGGTCGAAGGATGCCGCGGCGGGAGCCAGCAGCACGGTGTCTCCCGTCGAGGCGATGCCCGCCGCCAGTTCGACGACCTGAGCCATGACGTCCTCAGTCTCATCTGCGGTCACCTCGAAGACGGGGACCGCGGGGGCGTGTCGGCCGAACGCGTCCACGACATCCGCCCGCTCGACGCCGATCACGATCGCCGCTTTGGCGCCGGTGCCGCGCTCCCGCACGAGCGGGGCGATGTCGACGCCCTTCAGCACACCGCCCACGACCCAGACGGCTCCCGGGTACGCGGCGAGCGAGGATGCGGCGGCGTGCGGGTTGGTCGCCTTCGAGTCGTCGACCCACGTGAGCCCGGCGTGCACGGCCACCACCTCGATGCGGTGGGGGTCGAGCCGGAAGGACTCGAGGGCGTCGCGGATGGCGGCCGGTGCGACGCCGACCGCACGCGCGAGAGCGGCCGCGGCCAGGATGTTCGCGACGATGTGGGGCGCGCCCAGTCCCTGCCGGCGCAGTCGCTCGACCGTTGTGATCTCGAGAGCGCTCGAGCGCCGCTCGGCGAGGAACGCGCGGTCGACGAGAATGCCCTCGACGAGCCCGAGGTCGCTCGGACCGGGCACGCCCAGGTCGAAGCCGATCGCGCGCGCGCCCTCGATGACCTCGGCGTCCTCGACCATCTCGCGCGTCGCGGCATCCGCCTTGTTGTAGACGCACGCCACCCGGGTGTTGCGGTAGACCCCTGCCTTTGCGCGACGATACTCGGCGGCCGAACCGTGCCACTCCAGATGGTCGTCGGCAAGATTGAGGCAGACGGATGCCGCCGGCTGGGGCTGCCCCGCGGACGCCGAGAGCGACAGGTACCAGAGCTGGTGGCTCGAGAGTTCTACGACGAGCACGTCGAAACCGGCCGGGTCGCGCACCGCGTCGAGCACCGGCACGCCGATGTTGCCGCACGGCGC
This sequence comes from Microbacterium sp. LRZ72, assembly GCF_033792225.1. Taxonomy (NCBI): domain Bacteria; kingdom Bacillati; phylum Actinomycetota; class Actinomycetes; order Micrococcales; family Microbacteriaceae; genus Microbacterium; species Microbacterium sp. LRZ72. The sequence continues at coordinate 89,120 of NZ_JANGEX010000008.1, read as the reverse complement.
GGCGCGCATGCCGGCCGACGCGATCATGGTCGCCGCCAGCCGCGTGGTCGTCGTCTTGCCGTTGGTGCCCGTGACGAGGATCCAGTCGGCCGGCGTGCCGTCCGCCCTCGGGACCTTGTCGCGCACGCGCCAGGCGAGCTCGACGTCTCCCCACAGCGGCAGACCACGCTCGGTCGTCCACTGCACGAGCGGATGATGCGGCGCGAACCCCGGGGACGCGACGACGAGCTCGGGGTCGAAGTCGACGAGCTCGTCGGTCAGTTCGCCCAGGTCGCCGAGCCGCAGCCGCGCACCGATCACCGGCACCAGCCGCGAGTACTCCTGCGCCGCGTCCTCGCTGACCACGAGCACGTCCGCGCCCAGCTCCGCGAGCGTGTCGGCGACCGAGAATCCCGTCTGGGCCAGCCCCAGGACGGCCACGCGCAGTCCCTTCCACTCCGCGTGCCAGCTCGTCAGCAGATCGAGCCGGGTGGATGCCGCATCCGTCATCTCTTCGGCCCCGTCACGACGCGCTCGCCAGCCACTCGACGTAGAACAACCCGACGCCCGAGACGGCCAGCATCCCGGCGATGATCCACATGCGCACGACGATCGAGACCTCCGACCAGCCGCGCATCTCGAGATGATGATGCAGCGGACTCATCAGGAACATGCGTTTGCCGCGCGTGAGCTTGAAGTACAGCCGCTGCAGGATGACCGATCCCGAGGCGATGACGTAGACGCCCGCGACGAGGATGACGAGCAGCTCGGTGCGAGTGAGGATCGCCATCGCGGCGACGACCCCGCCGATGGCCATCGAGCCCGCGTCGCCCATGAACAGCTGCGCCTTCGGGGCATTCCACCAGAGGAATCCGACGAGCGCCCCCACGAACGAGGCCGAGATGATCGCCAGATCGAACGGATCTCGCACGTCGTAGCAGGCCTGGAGGAGTGCGGGCGCGGGCCCCACCCCCGTGCACACCTGGTTGAACTGCCAGAACGCGATGAGGCTGTAGGCCCCCACGACGAAGATGCCCGACCCTGCCGCGAGGCCGTCGAGACCGTCGGTGACGTTGACGCTGTTCGACGAGGCGACCCCGATCAGCGACAGCCAGGCCAGGTAGAGCAGCCAGCCGAGGATCGGGCCGAGCGCCATGAACGACAGCACGGGCAGGTCGCGGAAGAGCGACACGTAGGCGCTCGCGGGAGTCTGATCCCACTGGTTCGGAAAGTTCAGCGCCGCGATGCCGAACGGCACGGTGACGAGGATCTGCCCGACGACCTTGGGCCATCCCTCGAGCCCGAGACTTCGCTGACGCCGGACCTTCATGTAGTCGTCGATGAATCCGACCGCGCCGAAGCCCACCATCATCCAGATCACGAGCAGGGCGGACACCGTCGGAGGATTGCCGCCCGTGTACGCGCCGATCAGGTACCCGACGATCGTTCCCGCGATGAAGATGGTGCCGCCCATCGTGGGCGTGCCGCGCTTGGCGGCGTGGGAGGGGTTGCGGATGTCCTCGGGGGTGCGGATCACCTGACCCCAGCCCCATTGCCGGAACAGGCGGATGAAGACCGGGGTGAGGAACAGGGTGAAGGCGAGCGAGATCGCCGCCGCTGTCAGGAGTGATCTCACGAGAACGATTCTCCCAGACGGTCCCCGAGGTGCCGGAGCCCCGCGGCGTTGGAGGACTTGACGAGCACACGGTCGCCGTCGCGCAGTTCGCCCCTCAGGTACGCGAACGCCTCGTCGGCGTCGGCGAAGAACACGGCCTCGCCGTCCCACGATCCCTGCGCGATCGCCTCGAGGTACATGCGTCGCGCGTCGGCGCCGATGATCACGATGCGCTGGATGCCGAGGCGCACGGCGAGCAGTCCGATGCGGTCGTGCTCCTCCTCGGCGTACTCCCCCAGCTCGCTCATCGCTCCGAGCACCGCGACGGTGCGCTCGCCGGGCTCGGTGATCTGCGCGAGCGTGCGCAGCGCGGCCTTCATGGAGTCGGGGCTGGCGTTGTAGGCGTCGTTGATGATGCGCACGCGCGGGGAACCCATCACCTGCATCCGCCAGCGCTCCGCGAGCTCGACGGTGCCGAGCCGTTCGACGCAGGCCGACAGGGTGACGCCGATCCGGGTTGCCACGGCGATCGCCGCAAGCGCGTTCATGACGTGGTGCTCGCCGAGCACGCGCAGACGCAGCGGCGCCGAGACCGGACCGACGTGAACCGTGCACGAGGTGCCGTCGGCATCCACGATCACGTCTGCGGCACGCACGTCGGCCGATGCACCCAGCCCGAACCAGCGCACCTCGGCGCCCCGGTTGCGTGCGATCTCTGCCATCCCAACGACGCGGGGGTCGTCGACGTTGAGCACGGCGGTACCGCCGGGACGGATGGCGGCGACGAGCTCGCTCTTGGCCGCCACGGTGCGCTCGATGCCTCCGAAACCACCGGCGTGAGCCATGCCCACCATCAGCACCACGCCGATGTCGGGCGTCACGAGCCCGGCGAGCCGGGCGATCTCGCCCGGCGCACTCGCACCGAACTCGTTGACGAGATACCTCGTGTCGTGCGTGACCCGGAGCATCGTCAGCGGCGCGCCGACCTCGTTGTTGAACGAGGCGACGGGCCAGATCGTCTCGCCCTCGTCGACGAGGATGCGGGCGAGCAGGTTCTTCGTGGTGGTCTTGCCGTTCGATCCGGTGACGCCGACGACGGTGAGGGCGCCCCCGTCGCGCACGCGCGCGACCACGTGCCGCGCGAGGTCGGCGAGGGCGTGCACCACGCTCGGCACGACCACCTGCGTCACCTCGACATCGACGGGATGTTCGACGAGGGCCAGGGCCGCGCCGCGCTCGACCGCCGCCGGCACGAACAGGTGACCGTCGGTGTGCTCCCCCGGCTTGGCGGCGAAGACGCCGCCCGGGCCGATCGCGCGGGAATCGGTGTCGACGGCGCCGTCGATCACACTGTCGGGCGTGTGGGCGCCGTGCGGGCGCAGCGCACCGCCCGTCACGCGGGCGATCTCCGCAAGGGTCAACGCGATCATCGACGTCCCTTTTCCTTTCCGGTCCCGCCCCGGCGGCGGCACATCATCTCGCTCACCGGTATTTCGGCAGGATCTCCGGGCCCTCTTCCTCGGACGGGAGCACCCGGAACGTCTTCAGCACCTGGGTCATCGCCTTCTGGAAGCCGGGCGCGTTCGCCGCAGACGCCCGATTCTTCTTCGGTTCGTCGAGAGTCAGGATCACGACGTACTCCGGATCATCCGCCGGCGCGAAGCCCGCGAGGGTCGTATAGAAGATACCTTGCTTGTAGCCGCCCTCGCCGTCGGGCTTCTGCGCGGTGCCCGACTTGGTCGCCATGCGGTACCCGTCGACGGCGAGCACGTCGTGGTTCGCGACCTGCTGGTACACGTTCTCGAGCATCAGGGTCACATCCGCGGCCGTGTCCTCGCTGATCACCCGTTCGGGCTCGGGCACGTCCGGCTGGATGACCTCACCCGATGCGGTCGTGCAGGACTCGACGAGGGTCAGCGGCACGCGCACACCCCGGTTGGCGATCGTCTGGTAGACGCTGGCCACCTGCGGCGCCGTGACCGTGAAGTACTGCCCGAACGTCGTGGTGAAATGCGACGCGTCGTCCCACGGCGTGGGGTTGAGGATGCCGCTCGCCTCACCGGGAAAGCCGATCGCGGTGCCCGCGCCCACGCCGAAATCGGCGAGATAGTCGTGGCGCACGTCGTCCGACACCATCGTGCCGAACTTCGACAGCGCGACGTTCGACGAGTCCACCAGCGCGCCCGCCAACGTGTAGGTGTAGGCGGGGTGCGAGAAGATGTCGTTGATCGTCACCCCGTTGGGGAACGTCTCGCGCCCCGATGCCGACACGGTCGGTGTGAGCGGCGTTGCGGCGCCCTCCTCGATCAGGGTCGCCGCGGTGATCGGCTTGAAGGTCGAGCCTGGCTCGAAGTGCGCCGAGAAGATACGGCTGCCACGATCCTCGACCGGCGACGCCGTCGGGTCGTTCGGGTCGACGCTCGGGTACTCGGCCGCGGCGCGCACCTTGCCCGTGTCGACCTCGACCACGGTGACCGTGCCGTACTCGGCGCGTTCGCGCTGCACCTCTTCGGCGATCATCTGCTGCAGATACCACTGCAGGTCGCGGTTGATCGTCAACTGCAAGGTGCCGCCGTCGACAGCGGGAGTCTGGTTGAGCGTGCCGGGGATCACCACGCCGTCCTTGCCCCGCGCATAGGACTCGGTGCCGTTGGATGCCGCCAGGCACGCGTCCTCGGACGCCTCCAGCCCCGCCAGCGGCTCGGCATCCGCGCCGACGAAGCCGAGCAGATTGCCGGCGACGGCGCCGTCGGTGTAGGTGCGTGCCGGGTGCTCGCGATAGGTCAGGTAGGGGTATCCCAGTTCGCGCAGCGCCTGGTGCTGGTCGGTCGTCAGCCCCGTCGCGAGCTGGGCCCACTGCGTGTCGGGGTTCGCGGCGAGCGCATCCGCCACGATCTGCTCGACCTCTTCGGGCGTCTGTCCGGTGATGGCGGCGATCTTCTCGGCCTGTTCGGGCCAGGTGATCACGACCGGCTCGCCGTCGGGCCCATCGCGCTCGATGTCGGCGACGTGCTGGGGGTTGAACTCCCAGTCGTATTCGACGACGTTGCCCGCCAGCTCCGCGCCGGTCTCGTCGACGATCGTGCCGCGGGCACCGTACAGCGTGCGCTCGCCCCCGATGCCGACCCCCAGGGAGTCCGCGCGCAGCGACTCCGCATTGACGACCTGGATGTCGACGAGGCGGATGACGAAGGCGACCAGGACCGCCAGCACGACGGCGAGCGCGACGACGGTGCGACGACGGGGAGAACGAGTGGCGCGCGTCGACATGTCAGCGGGTCACCGGGCTGGGCAGTCCGTCCGAGAGCGCCGGCGGAGCGGCGGCCTCGGGGGCGTCACCCGTCGATTCGGCGTCGGATGCCGGCGGCGCGGGCGCCGGACGTGCCCCGTCGATCGTCGCGTCGGGGTCGGTCACGAGCGGGGTGTCCTGCACGAGGGCGTTGGGGACGCTGCCGCGCTCGACGGCGTCGATGCTCGAGCCGACCGTCGCGGCCGAGCCACCACCGAGCACGGCGCCGTCGGAGAGGCGCAGGTACGACGGCGCCTCGTTGATCACCATGCCGAGGGCAGCGGCGTTCGCGGCGAGGTACTGCGGCGAGCTGAGGCCGGCGACGGCATCCGTCAGCGACTGCCTCTGGTACGCGAGGTCCTGGATGCGCTGCTCGAGCTGCTGCTCCACGTACACGCCCTGCGTCATCGCGATCGACAGTCCCATCTGCGCCGCGGCGATCGCGAGCGCTCCGCTGAGCGCGATGATCGCATACAGCACGCGCGGACGGCGGCGGCGCGCGGGCGGCGCGACGGGCCGGCTGACGGGACGGAGGGTGCGGCGCGGCTCGGCCGGCGACGGGGCGTGGAGGGGGGCGACCGCCTCGAGGCTCATGCGGCCCTCACTCTCTCGGCCGCGCGCAGACGCACGGGAGCCGCACGCGGGTTGCGTTCCCGCTCGGCCGCGGAGGCCATCTCGGCGCCCTTGACGAGAAGCCGGAAGCGGGGGCGGTGTTCGGGCAGCTCGACCGGCAGCCCGGCCGGGGCGGTGGAGGCGACGGCATCCGCGAACGCACGCTTGACGATGCGGTCCTCGAGCGACTGGTACGACATCACGACGATGCGCCCGCCCACGCGCAGCAGCTCGAGCGCGGCGGGGATCGCCCGCTCGAGCACGCTGAGCTCGGCGTTGACCTCGATGCGCAGCGCCTGGAAGACCCGCTTGGCCGGATGCCCCGCGCGCTGCACGGCGGCGGGGGTGGCCGCGATGAGGATGTCGACCAGCTGTCCCGAACGTTCGATCGGGGTCTCGGCGCGGGCGGCGACGATGAAGCGGGCGTACCGGGCGGCGAGCTTCTCCTCGCCGTAGCGCTCGAAGATGCGGCGCAGGCCTCCCTCGGGGTATGTCGCGATGACCTCGGCCGCGGTCGTCCCCTGCGTCTGGTCCATCCGCATGTCGAGGGGCGCGTCGCGCGCATAGGCGAAGCCGCGCTCGGACTCGTCGAGCTGCAGCGACGAGACGCCCAGATCGAACAGCACCGCGTCGACCTCATCCAGCTCGGCGGATGCCGCGGCATCCGCGATCCCGTCGTACACGGTGTGCACGAGGCCCACCCGATCGCCGAACCGCGACAGGCGCTCCCCCGCGAGCCGCAGGGCGTCGGTGTCGCGGTCGAGGCCGAGCAGGTGCGCGTGCGGGAAGCGTTCGAGGAGGGCCTCGGAGTGCCCGCCCATGCCGAGCGTGGCATCCACCAGGACGGCGCCCGGGCTCTCGAGAGCCGGCGCGAGCAGCTCGACGCAGCGCTCGAGCAGGACGGGGGTGTGCAGGTCGCGAGCTTCCATGGCTTCGGGGCCGGTCCCCGGATCCTGATCCCCATCCGCTCCGACCTGGCACCGGGGAAGTGCGCCAGGGCGTGGCGGCTGGGAGTCAGGACCAGGGGCTCAGAACAGGCCCGGGATCACCTCCTGCTCCATCTCGGCGTAGGTCTCTTCGTTGGCTTCGGCGTAGGCGTTCCAGGCGTCCGCGTTCCAGATCTCGGCGTGGGCGCCCACGCCCGTCACCACCAGCTCCTTCTCGAGCCCGGCGTAGGTGCGCAGGGGCTGCGGGACGGTGATGCGGTTCTGCGAGTCGGGCATGTCGGCGCTGGCGCCCGAGAGGAACATGCGCAGAAAGTCGCGCGCCTGCTTGTTCGACAGCGGCGCCTCGCGGATGCGCTCGTGCACCCGCTCGAACTCGTGCTGACTGAACACGTAGAGACACCGCTCCTGGCCGCGCGTGACGACGATGCCGCCGGCGAGATCCTCGCGGAATTTCGCGGGCAGGATCACCCGGCCCTTGTCGTCGAGTTTGGGGGTGTAGGTACCGAGAAGCATCGGCATCCCCCTCTCGCCCGGCCGCCCTCACGAGGCCCCACTTTACTCCACTTCACTCCACTCGTCCATCATTGGGCACCCCGGTCGCCTGTCGGCGCGGCGCAGGGACCCCTTCGGCGGGACTCCCAGCGGGGTGGGGCGCACTCCGGCGCACCCCGGCGCCCCTCTCCTCAGCGGCACAGCGGGTGCGGCTGCACTTATCGGCGCGGGCGCCACCGATTCCCGCCGCCCCCGCCGAAATCTGCAGCCGCAAGGGGAAGCACGCGCGCGGGCGGGTGGGCACAGGCGCGCAACGGCGCGACCGGATGCCGTGGCGCCACGGAAAACGGGGCCGACCCGAAGGTCGGCCCCGTCAAGAGTGGAGTGGAGTGGAGGGGTGTCAGCGATCGCCGCCCTGCCGGCGGTCCCAGCGGTCGCTCATGCGGTCCATGAAGCTGGATGCCGCTTTCGGCGCACCCGAGCCCGCGCTCTTCGGTGTCGAGCCGACCCGCGGCGAGAGCACCTTCATGGGCGTGGCCGCCAGCACGACGCCCCCGAGCATCGCCACGAAGCCGATGACGCCGATGACGATCAACTGGGTCGCCACACCGGCGATGAGCCCGCCGATGCCGACGAGGGCGATCAGCACCCCGATGGTGACGTTGCGGTAATTGACGGCGCGGCCATCGCGGTCGGCGCTGACGACGTCGGCGTCGTTGCGCAGCAGATGGCGCTCCATCTCATCGAGAAGGCGCTGCTCCTGTTCGGAGAGTGGCATCGGTCCCCCCGGGGGTGTGAATTGTGCGTGGTCAGTCTACCTGCGCCGCCACTTACTAGGCTAGGCCTGTGCAGGGTTCCCCAGATGCCATCCGTGCGGTTTCACAGCGACTGGAGAGCTTCTTCGATGATCGTGCCGACGAGAACCGTGATCTGGGCGCCGCGGCCGAGCCGATTCTCCGCGCTGCACGGGAGGCCCTGACAGGCGGCAAGCGCCTGCGTGCACAGTTCTGCCTCACGGGCTGGCGCGCAGTGGCATCCGCGGGGCGCCCGGCGGATGACCCTCCCGCCGCGGTGGTCTCCGCCGCCTCCGCGCTCGAGGTCTTCCACGCGGCCGCCCTCGTGCACGACGACATCATCGACAACTCCGATACCCGGCGCGGGCGGCCCTCGGCGCACCGTGCTCTGCAGGCGCAGCATCGCGAGGCCGACTGGGCCGGCGATGCGCAGGCGTACGGGCGCTCCGCGGCGATCCTCCTGGGCGACCTGCTGGTCGCCTGGAGCGACGACCTGCTCGAAGAGGGGGCCGCGGATTGCGCACCCGGCCCGGCATCGGCCGCGCGGGAGCGCTACGCGCGGATGCGTCGCGACGTCACACTCGGCCAGTACCTGGACGTGGCGGCCGAGGCGTCGCACGTGCAGGTTCCCGACGACGAGCAGCTGCACCGGGCCCTGCAGGTGGCATCTTTCAAGTCCGCTCGGTACTCGGTGCAGCAGCCGCTGCTGATCGGAGCCGCCCTCGCCGGCGCGACGCCGGAGCAGGATGCCGCCCTCGCCGCGTTCGGCCATCCCCTGGGCATGGCGTTCCAGCTGCGCGACGACGTCCTCGGCGTCTTCGGGGACTCGGCCGTCACGGGCAAGCCGGCGGGCGACGACCTGCGCGAGGGCAAGCGCACCGCCCTCATCGCGCTCGCGCGCCCGATGCTGCCACCGCCGCTTCGGCGCACGCTCGACGAACTGCTCGGCGACCCGACCCTCGAATCCGGGCAGATCGAGGCGATGCAGGGGGCCCTGCGCGATTGCGGCGCCCTCGAGCGCGTGGAGCAGCTGATCGCCGACTACGCGCACGAAGCCGATCGGGCGCTCGCGGGCGCTCCCCTCGGCCATCAGGCCGTGGGGGCGCTGCGCGACCTGGCGGAGCGCGCCGTCAGCCGCACGGCGTGAGCGGCCTCAGGCGAGCGCCTTCGCGACGCGCCTGACCTCGTGCTTGCGCCCGGCGCGCAGCGCATCGATGGGCGCGTCGCCGATGATCTCGTCACGGCTGAGCAGCCACTCGACAGCCTCCTCGTCCGTGAACCCGGCATCGCGGAGCACGATGACCGTGCCGCGCAGCGAAGACAGGGGCCGGTCGTCGACGAGGAACACCGCGGGAACGCGCAGCGCGCCCTCGTGGCGCACCGCGACGAGCGAGTGCTCATCGAGTAGTCGCCGCACGCGGCCGGGGGTCTCGCCGAGGGCCTCGGCGACCTCGGGAATGGTGAGCCAGTCGGTGGCGGCGGTCCAGGAGGGCGAAGCGGTCACCCTGCCACTATCGCACGCCGTCGCGGCGCCGAGAAGCCGGCCCTCCACACCCTCCCGCGCCACAAAGACCACACCAGCACCGGTGTGCTCTTGTACCACTTCTGTTGACTTCCGTTCACAAGCGTGACAGCGTTTCTGCATTCTCACAGGAGAGGGGAAGTTCCGTGCGACGGTTCCTCCGTGCGATACCCCGCGAGCACGCGCTGCGTGCGAGCATGCCCGCCGCGCTGATGGGGACGCTCACCGCGACCTTGACGGCCGCCCCCGCTCAGGCCGAGCAGTCGCGCGACGCGCCGGCACCCCACGCGTTCCCGCGGAGTGCCCCGGCATCCACCGTGCCCGATGACTACGTCGTCGCGCCCGGTGACACGGTCTGGTCGATCGCCGCCTCCTTCGGGCTGGGAGTCGCCGACGTGCTGCGCTGGAACGGCCTCGACCGGTCGTCGGTCATCCATCCCGGCCTGTCGCTGTCCCTGCGCGGCCCAGCGGCCGCGGCGCCGCACGAGAGCACCCCGAAGCCGCGGGACCCCGTCACCCACACGGTGGCGGCCGGCGAGACACTCACCGCCATCGCGGCCCGGCACGACTCCGACCTGTCCACACTGTTCGAGGCCAACGGGCTGGACTGGTCCTCCGTGATCTATCCGGGACAGCAGCTCACGATCCCGGGCGGATCCGCCTCGTCGGGCGACGCGGCGGCCGACGACGGCACGGAGCCTTCGGCGGACGCGCCGAGTGACGACCGAGGTTCGGCGGATGCGGCATCCGTACAGCACACCGTCGTCGGCGGCGACACACTGTGGGCGATCGCCCGCGACCACGGCGTCTCGCTGGCCGCCCTCTACACCGCGAACGACATCGGCCCGGGCTCGATCATCTACCCCGGGCAGACGCTCACGGTGCCGGGAGCCTCATCCCCCGAGGGTGGCGATGGTGATGACGCTGCCGCCGCCGAGCCCGTGCGCGCCGTCACACCGACGATTGAACAGGCCGAGACGCAACTGGATGCGCAACAGCGCGACAACGCACGTCTGATCATCCGCGTGGGACGCGAGCTGGGTGTGCCCGACAAGGGCATCGCGATCGCCCTGGCCACCGCCATGGTCGAATCCTGGATCCGGAACCTGGATTGGGGCGATCGGGATTCCCTGGGGCTGTTCCAGCAGCGGCCCAGCACGGGCTGGGGCACCGTGGAGCAGGTGCAGGACGCGGAGCGCGCCGTACGCGTGTTCTATGGCGGCAGCTCCGACCCCAACGGCGACCGCACCCGGGGCCTGCTCGACATCGCCGGGTGGCAGGGAATGGGGTTCGCCGAGGCGGCGCAGGCCGTGCAGATCTCGGCGTTCCCCGAGCGCTACGCCGAATGGGAGACCGCCGCGCACGCGTGGCTCGCGGAACTGGGGTGAGCGCGATGCCGCGGCCAACCGGCTCCCACCGGCACCGGTGAGCCGCGCGGGAGGCGCCCGCCCCGTCCGTAGACTGCTGGCGTGACCACCAGCCAGCAAACCGACCCCCTCATCGGGCGGCTTGTCGACGATCGGTACCGCGTGCGGGCCCGTATCGCTCGCGGGGGCATGGCGACGGTCTATGTGGCGACGGACCTGCGCCTCGAGCGCCGCGTCGCGCTGAAGGTCATGCACGGTCACCTGAGTGACGACGCCGTCTTCCAGGGACGATTCATCCAGGAGGCCCGCTCGGCCGCGCGGCTGGCCGATCCCCACGTGGTCAACGTCTTCGACCAGGGACAGGACGAGGGCATCGCGTACCTCGTGATGGAGTACCTGCCGGGCATCACGCTGCGCGAGCTTCTCCGCGAGCAGAAGCGTCTCGACGTCGCGCAGACCATCACGATCATGGACGCCACCCTGTCGGGGCTGGCCGCCGCGCACCGCGCCGGCATCGTGCACCGCGACGTCAAACCCGAGAACATCCTGCTCGCCGAGGACGGCCGCATCAAGATCGGTGATTTCGGTCTCGCCCGCGCGACGACGGCGAACACCGCGACCGGGCAGATGCTGCTTGGCACGATCGCCTACCTCGCCCCCGAACTGGTGACGCGCGGCACGGCGGATGCCCGCAGCGACATCTATGCGCTCGGCATCATGCTCTACGAGATGCTCGTCGGCGACCAGCCCTACAAGGGCGAGCAGCCCATGCAGATCGCGTACCGCCACGCCACCGACACGGTGCCGCGGCCGAGCGTGAAGAACGCGCAGGTGCCGGAGCAGCTCGACGAGCTGGTGCTCTGGGCCACCGAGAAGGAGCCCGACGACCGGCCGCGCGATGCGCAGGTCATGCTCGAGCGTCTGCGCGAGATCGAACGCGACCTCGGCATCGCGCCGACGCCCGCCCGCGCCAACGCCGGCGTTTCGGCCGCCGGGGACGGCGGCTCCGGCGACCTCACCAAGGTCCTCCCCGCGGCGCCGCCGACGGGCGGCGTCACGACGAACGTCGAGATCGACAATGCCGCGCGGCTGCGTACGCGCACGCGACGCCGACGCGCCCGAGGTGTGTGGGCCGCGCTGCTCGTGCTGCTGCTCGCGGCGGCAGCCGGGGGGCTGGGGTGGTTCTTCGGATCCGGACCGGGCTCGCTCGTGGCCGTCGCCGATGTCTCGGGGATGACCTTCGACGCCGCTGCGGAGCGCCTCGCGGAGGACTCCCTGATCGCGACCGAGGGCGAGGGGCGGCACAGTCTCGACGTGGAACCGGGCCTGGTGCTCTTCACCGAGCCCGCCGCCGGCGAACGCATCGACCAGGATGCCGAGGTGGCCGTGGTGCTGTCGCTCGGCCCGCAGCCCCACACGCTCGAACCCCTCGTCGGGACGCCGGAGAACACCGCGCGCCAGGTGCTGGCCGATCTGAACCTGCAGGTCGGTGAGAGCGCGACCGAATTCTCGGACGAGTCCGCGGGAACAGTGCTCTCCGCGCGGCTCGAGCCGCGCGACGGCGGCGACGCGGTGAACATCTCGGACGGCGGTGAGGTGCTCGAGGGTGACACCGTCGTGCTCACGGTGTCGCTCGGTCCGGTTCCCGGCGTTCGAGGCATGGGCGTGGGAGATGCCACCGCCACGCTCGAGGCCGTCGACCTGCGGGTCGCCGATTCCCGCGCCGAGGAGTACTCCGACGAGCTCGCCGAGGGCCAGGTCCTCGGCATCCGGGGTCAGCCGGAGGGGCGCAACTGGCGCCCGGGCGACGAGGCGACGCTGATCGTCTCGCTCGGTCCCGAGCCCTTCCCCATCCCCGACGTGATCGACCTCACGCGCGACGAGGCCCGCACGACCCTCGAGGATGCCGGCTTCACCGTGGACTTCGCGCCCTTCTGGAACGCCGTCCCCGACGCCCTCACCCGGGTGACGGGCACCGACCCCGAGCCCGGTGCCGCGCGCGTGCTGGGCACGTCGGTGTATCTGCAGCTGACGGCATCCGGCTGACGCCTCCGGCGGGCCGCACACGGCGCACGCAGACGTGCCCCGGTCTTCCGAGAAGACCGGGGCACGTGTGCTCTCTGGGCGGAGGCGGTCAGCGCTTGCCGAGCTCCTCGGCCACGAGGAACGCCAGTTCCAGGCTCTGCATGTGGTTCAGGCGCGGATCGCAGAGGCTCTCGTAACGCGTCGCGAGCGTGGCCTCCTCGATCATCTCGGAGCCGCCCAGGCATTCCGTCACGTCGTCGCCCGTGAGCTCGACGTGGATGCCGCCGGGGTGGGTGCCCACGGCGCGGTGCGACTCGAAGAAGCCGGCTACCTCGTCGACGACGTCGTCGAAACGGCGCGTCTTGTAGCCGGTCGGCGTCGTGATGCCGTTGCCGTGCATGGGGTCGGTCACCCACAGGGGGCGCGCACCGGAGTCGCGCACCGCCTCGAGCAGCGGCGGCAGAGCGTCGCGGATCTTGCCCGCACCCATGCGCGTGATGAACGTGAGGCGACCGGGTTCGCGCTTCGGGTCGAGCTTGTCGATCAGCTCGAGGGCGACCTCGGGCGTCGTCGAGGGGCCCAGCTTGACGCCGATCGGGTTGCGGATCTTCGAGAAGTAGTCGATGTGCGCACCGTCGAGGTCACGCGTGCGCTCCCCGATCCAGAGGAAGTGCGCCGACGTGTTGTAGGGCGTGCCCGTGCGGGAGTCGATGCGCGTCATGGGGCGCTCGTAGTCCATCAGCAGACCCTCGTGGCCCGTATAGAACTCCACGCGTCGCAGCTCGTCGAAGTCGGCGCCGGCCGCCTCCATGAACTTGATGGCGCGGTCGATCTCGGAGGCGAGCCGTTCGTAGCGCTGGTTGGCAGGGTTCTGCGCGAAGCCCTTGTTCCAGCTGTGCACCTCGCGCAGGTCGGCGAAGCCCCCCTGCGTGAACGCACGGATCAGGTTCAGCGTGGATGCCGCGGTGTGGTACCCCTTGAGCAGCCGCTGCGGGTCGGCCCGCCGCGAGCCCTCGGTGAAGTCGAATCCGTTGACGATGTCGCCGCGGTAGGCGGGCAGCGTCACGTCGCCGCGCGTCTCGGTGTCCTTCGAGCGGGGCTTGGCGAACTGCCCGGCCATGCGCCCCATCTTCACGACCGGCATCGACGCGCCGTAGGTGAGCACGACGGCCATCTGCAGCACGGTCTTGATGCGGTTGCGGATCTGCTCGGCGGTCGCCCCGGCGAAGGTCTCGGCGCAGTCCCCGCCCTGAAGCAGGAACGCCTCCCCCGCGGCGGCGGAGGCGAGACGGTCGCGCAGGATGTCGACCTCGCCGGCGAAGACGAGTGGCGGCAGCGTCTCGATCTCGGCGGAGACCGCGGCGACGGCATCCGGGTCCAACCAGTTGGGCTGCTGCTTGATGGGAAGAGTGCGCCAGGTGTCGAGCGCGTCGTGCGGGGTGGGCATCAGGACAGTCTATCCGCGCGCGACGCCCCCTGAGCGCGCCCCGGAGGCGCTCAGCGCCGGGCCAGCCGGTCCTTCACCGACGAGGCGTAGACGTCCTCGTATTCCTGTTCGCCGAGGCGCTGCAGCGCCACCATGATCTCGTCCGCGACCGAACGCAGAACATAGCGGTCGCCCTCGAGCCCGGCGAACCGCGAGAAGTCGAGGGGCTCGCCGATGACGACACCCACCCGGCCGATGCGCGGCAGCCGCGTGCCGATCGGCATGATCTGGCTCGTGTCCACCATCACGACGGGCACCACCGGGACCCGCGCCTCGAGGGCCATGCGCGCGATGCCGGTGCGGCCCCGATAGAGCTTGCCGTCGGGGCTGCGCGTGCCCTCGGGGTAGATGCCGAGCAGGTCCTCACGCGCGAGCACACTCAGGCCGGTGTTGAGGGACGCCTCCGAGGCCTTGCCCCCCGAGCGGTCGATGGGAAGCTGCCCCGTGGCCTTGAAGAAGACGCGGGTCGCCCAGCCCTTGATGCCCTTGCCCGTGAAGTAGTCGCTCTTGGCGAGGAACGCGACCGGGCGGTCGATCATGAGCGGGAGGAAGACCGAGTCGATGAACGACAGGTGGTTGCTGGCCAGGATGGCGCCGCCCTGGGCGGGCACATTCGCACGCCCCACGACCCAGGGTCGGAAGATCGCCTTGAGCACGGGCCCGATGACGATGTACTTCATCAACCAGTAGAACATCGCTCACGCCCTCCCGGTCCGGCCCCGGCGTGCGAGGTCGGCGACGCCGATGACGCCGGCGTCGTTGGTCAGCCGGGCGATGTGGAAGTCGGCGATCGGGCGGGAGCCGAGCCCCGGCATGGCCGCGGCGTAGGCCTCGCGCATCGGGGCCAGCAGCCGCTCGCCCAGCTGCGACACGCCGCCGCCGATGACGAAGGCCTGGGGATCGAGGATCGCCGAGAAGCTGCCACAGGCGTCGCCGACGGCGACGGCCACCCGCCGCAGCGCCTCGACGGCGCCGGCGTCGTCGGCCAGGACGAGCCGCGAGATCATGGGGCCGCTCAGCTTGCCGCGCTCGGCACGTGCCGCCGCGAGGCCGGCGCCCAGATCGTCGGGATGCTGGTCGGCGATCTGCACGGCCTCGCGCTGCAGCGCGCGGCCCGAGCCATAGGTCTCGAGGCAGCCCCGTTGACCGCAGCCGCACTCCCGGCCGCCGGGCACGACCCGCATGTGGCCGAGCTCGCCGCCGATACCGTGCCCGCCGCGGTACAGCTCACCGTCCGTGACGACGGCGCCGCCGACGCCGGTGCCGAGCGTGAGCATCACCACGTCGCTCATGCCGCGGCCAGAGCCGAACCGGTATTCGGCCCAGCCCGCCGCGTTGGCGTCGTTCTCGATCGCCACGTCCATGCCGGTGCGCTCTTCCAGGCGTGCGCGGAGCGGCTCATCCCGCCACGCGATGTTCGGGGCGAAGTACACCGTGGAGCGCTCGCGGTCGATGAAGCCGGCAGCGGCGACGCCGGCGACATCCACGTGCCTGCCTTCCGACAGGTGCGAGATCATGTCGGCCACCGCGGCTTCGATGTCCGCGACCCGGCGTGGCGTGTCGACGCGCGTCTTGTGCAGGATCTCCCCCGCATCATCGACGAGCCCTCCGGCGATCTTGGTTCCGCCGATGTCGATTCCGACCGCGAGCACAGCCACATCCTTCCCCGGCCGCACGCGGCCACGCAGAAGTCTAGCCACGTGCGGTGGCGGCGCACCGCCCGCGTTGCGCCGATGAGACCGAGTACCACGACCGGTAGACTTCGAGCACACCGCCCATCGGTACCGAAGGAGTTACCGCCATGAGTGCCGACCAGTTCGACGTTCCCGCCATCGTCACCGCCGACCCGGACGCCAATGTCACCGACCTGCTCGAGGATCGCGTCGCTGCGACGCCCGATCGAGCGCTCTTCGCCGTGCCCGACGGGGGCGGCTGGCGCGACATCACCGCCAGGGAGTTCCACCGGCAGGTGATCGCGCTCGCCAAGGGCTTCGTCGCCGCCGGGATCGAGCCCGGCGACAAAGTGGGATTCCTCGCCCGCACGACCTACGAGTGGACCTTGGTCGACTTCGCGCTGTTCTACGCCGGCGCGGTCATGGTGCCGGTCTACGAGACCAGCTCTCCGGGGCAGATCGAGTGGATCCTGCAGGACTCGGGCGCCACCGCCTGCATCATCGAGACCGCCGAGCATGCCGAGCGTCTCGACGAGGTGCGGGGCGAGCTTCCGCTCGTCCACGACGTCTGGCAGCTCGACCGCGACGCCCTGGCGACCCTCACCGCAGCCGGCGCCGACGTCCCCGACGCCGAGATCGACCGCCGCCGCCGCATCGCCAAGGCCGCCGACATCGCGACGCTCATCTACACCTCGGGATCCACGGGACGGCCCAAGGGATGCGTGCTCACCCACGCCAACTTCGTCGAGCTCTCCCGCAACGCGGCCAAGGCGATCTCCGAGGTCGTCGAAGCACCCGGCGCCTCGACCCTGCTCTTCATCACGACGGCGCACGTGTTCGCGCGCTTCATCTCGATCCTCGACGTGCACGCCGGTGTGAAGACCGGGCACCAGCCCGACACGAAGCAGCTGCTGCCCGCGCTGGGCTCCTTCAAGCCGACGTTCCTGCTCGCCGTGCCGCGCGTGTTCGAGAAGGTGTACAACTCGGCCGAGCAGAAGGCCGAGGCCGGCGGCAAGGGCAAGATCTTCCGCGCCGCCGCGCACGTCGCCGTCGAGCACTCGCGCCTGCAGCAGGAGGGCAAGCGCGTCCCGCTCGGGATGCGGCTGAAGTTCCGGCTCTTCGACAAGCTCGTCTACAGCAAGCTCCGCACGGCGATGGGCGGCAACGTGCGCTACGCGGTGTCGGGCTCCGCTCCGCTCGGCGCGCGCCTCGGGCACTTCTTCCACAGCCTGGGGGTCGTGATCCTCGAGGGATACGGTCTCACCGAGACGACGGCGCCGGCATCCGTCAACCTCGCCTCGGCGTCGAAGATCGGCACGGTCGGTCCGCCGCTTCCGGGCGTCGGCATCCGGCTGGCCGAGGACGGCGAGATCGAGGTGCGGGGCGTCAACGTCTTCAAGGAGTACTGGCGCAACCCCGAGGCGACCGCGGAGGCGTTCGACGACGGCTGGTTCAAGACCGGTGACGTCGGCTCGTTCGACGACGACGGATACCTGACGATCACGGGACGCAAGAAGGAGCTGATCGTCACGGCGGGCGGCAAGAACGTCTCGCCCGCGAGCCTGGAAGACCCGATCCGATCGAACCCGATCGTCGGCCAGGTCGTCGTCGTGGGCGACCAGAAGCCCTTCATCGCCGCGCTCGTGACGCTCGATCCCGAGATGCTGCCCACATGGCTGGCCAACAACGACCTCTCGGGCGACATGTCTCTCGAGGAGGCATCCAGCCACCCGGCCGTGCGCGCCGAGGTGCAGCGGGCGATCGACGAGGCCAATGCGCACGTCTCGCGAGCGGAATCGGTGCGCAAGTTCCGCATCCTGCCCGTCGAATGGACCGAGGGATCCGGGCACCTGACGCCCAAGATGTCGATCAAGCGCAGCGTCATCATGGCGGACTTCTCAGACGAGATCGACGCGATCTACAGCGAGCCGGTCAACACGACGAACGTGGCGCTGTCTTAGGAGCGACCACCCGGTCGTTGAGCGAGCGCAGCGAGACGAAACGACCGCGGGCGGCTAGAACCAGTCGCTCTCGCGCACCTCGCGCATCGCGAGCCGGCGGCGCTCTGGATCGAGCCGATCCAGATACAGGGTGCCATCGAGGTGGTCGCACTCGTGCTGCAGCGCCTGGGCGAGCAGCCCCTCGCCTTCAAGAACGACGGGCTCGCCCTCCAGGTCGATGCCCTCGACGCGCGCCCACGGATGACGAAGCGCGGGATGCCAGAGGCCGGGGACCGACAGGCACCCCTCGTCGACCGGTTCCACCTCGCCGCGCACCTCGACCAGGCGCGGATTGAGCACGTAGCCGATGTCACCGTCGATGTTGTAGCTGAAAGCGCGCAGGCCGACGCCGATCTGCGGAGCCGCCACTCCCGCGCGGCCGGCGGGCTCGACCGTGTCGAGCAGGTCGCGCACCAGGGCGCGCACCGCGTCGTCGATGTCGACGATCTCGACGCTGCGGGACTTCAGAACGGGGTCGCCGAAGAGGCGGATGTCGCGGATCGCCATGCCGTCACCCCACCGGCGCGTGCTCGCGCAGCCCGTCGATGACCCGCACGGCGAGTTCGCGCGCTGCCTCGCGCGTCGCGGGCCGCAGCTCGCGGAAGACGATTGCGCCACCCGTGGCCAGCTGTGGGTCGTACGGGATGCGCACGACGTCGCGCACCCGCGAGCGGAAGTGGGCCTCGACCTCGTCCTGGCGCACCATCGGCGAGCCGGGAGAGGACATGTTGAGCACCACGAGCGCGTTGCGGGCACGCTCCTCATGGCCGTTCGACTCGAGCCACGTGAGCGTCTCGGAGGCCAGCCGCGCCTCGTCGATGCTCAGCCCCGTGACGAGCACGAGCTGATCCGACAGGTCGAGCGTCGCCCCCATCACGGAGTGGACGATGCCGGTGCCGCTGTCGGTGAGCACGACGGAATAGTAGTGCGCGGCCACGCGTGCGACCGCACGATACTCGTTGTCGTCGAACGCGAGCGAGACGTGGGGGTCGGTGTCGGAGGCGAGCACGTCGAGCCTCGTCTCGTCGCGCGCCACGATTGCCGAGACATCGTTGTAGCCGCGCAGGCCCTCGCTCTCGCGCACCAGGTCGCGCACCGTCTTGCCGCTGCGTCGTGTGATGCGCTCGGCCAGCGTGCCCCGATCGGGGTTGGCGTCGACCGCGACGACGCGATCGTCGCGGGCGTCGGCGAGAGCCATGCCGAGCAGGGTCGTCACCGTCGTCTTGCCGACACCGCCCTTGCGCGAGAGGACCGCGACGAAACGCGCCCCTCCCCCGGGCATCGGGGCGGAGATACGACGGTCGAGGTCCTTGCGGGCCCGTGCGCGGGCCGAGTCGCCCAGGTTGATCCGCCCGCGCGTGGCGCTGTACACCAGATGCCGCCAGAGGCCCTCGGGCTCGGGGCGCACGATGTGGTGCGGGTCGAGCAGACGGTCGGGGGTGAGCAGGTCGGGCGTCTCGCGCTCTGCGCCCTGAGTGAGCTGCGCGATGCGCCGCGAGGTCGGAACCACGGATGCCGTCGGCGCGGCGGCGGCGGGCGCCGGGGCCCGGCGCACGGGGGGCGCGGCGGCGGCGGGCGCTGCGGTGGCGGGCGCTGCGGTCTCGGACGCTGCGGTCTCGGACGCTGCGGTCTCGGGCGCCCGTGGCGGAGTCGCCGGCACTGTCGACTCCGGGGCAGATGCGGAGGCCGCCGCGGGTTCGCGGGCCGGGGCCGCTCCGGCGACCGGGTCGGGCTCGGTTGCGCGCACCGCTTCCCCGGCGGACTCCTGCTCGCTCACCGGCTCGGGCTGGGTCTCGGGCGCGGCGACGGACGACTCGTCGGGGTCCCCCGCATCCGCTACCGACGCCGGGCGGCTCGCGGGCACGTCGGGTTCGAGGATCTCGTCGTCGTCGACGAGATCCTCGTCCGAGGCATCGGCAGGCAGCGAGATGCGCACGTGCGCGCCCGTCGACCCCAGGATGCCGATGCCCGCGGTGTCGACACCGGGGGCCTCGTCGAGCACCCCGTGATCCAGAGGATCTTCGGCGTGCGGGTCGCTACCGTGCGTGTTCACTCGTGCTCCGAACTTGTCGGGAAGGCAGGGGCAGAGCACCTGCGGGACTGCACAACATTAATGCGCGGGACTCACCACGACCAAAAGGTCCCCCGCCTCCACCTGCTGTGTCGCACTGATCGCAAGACGCTCGACCACGCCGTCGACGGGCGCCGTGATGGCCGCCTCCATCTTCATCGCCTCGATGGAGGCCACGGGCTGCCCGGCCGTCACCGTGTCGCCGACAGCCGCCTTCAGCGTGACGACCCCCGAGAAGGGAGCCGCGACCTGACCCGGCTTCGATGTGTCGGCGCGTTCGGCCTGGCGCACGTCGACGTCGATGCTCCGGTCGCGCACGAAGACGGGCCGCAGCTGGCCGTTGAGGGTGGTCATCGCCGTGCGGATGCCCTTCTCATCGGGCTCGCCGATCGCCTCGAGGCCGACGTAGAGCCGCACGCCCCGCTCGATCTCGACGACGTGCTCCTCGCCCTGCGTGAGTCCGTACAGGTAGTCGGACGTGTCGAGCAGCGACACGTCGCCGAACGTCTCGCGCACCTGCTCGAACTGGGCCGTCGGCGCCGGGAAGAGCAGATGGTTCAGCGCGCGACGGCGATCGTCCGACGAGCCCTCGAGGGCGGCGGCATCGGCCTCGCCGAGCGGCTCGGTCTCGACCTTCGGGCTGCGCCCGGCGAGAACGGCCGAGCGGAAGGGCTCGGGCCAGCCGCCGGGCAGGTCGCCGAGCTCGCCGCGCATGAACGCCACGACCGAGTCGGGGATGTCGTACTTGTGCGGGTTCGCTTCGAAATCGGCGGGGTCGGCCTTCGCCGCCGCCAGGTGCAGGGCGAGGTCGCCGACCACCTTCGACGATGGCGTCACCTTCGGGATGCGGCCGAGGATCGCGTTCGCAGCCGCGTACATGTCCTCGATCAGTTCGAAGTCGTCGGCCAGTCCGAGCGCGATGGCCTGCTGGCGCAGGTTCGAGAGCTGGCCACCCGGGATCTCGTGCCGGTAGACGCGACCGGTCGGCCCGCGCAGCCCGGATTCGAACGGCGCATAGATGCCCCGCACGGCTTCCCAGTACGGCTCCAGGTCGGCGACGGCGGCGAGATCGATGCCCGTGTCGCGTTCGGTGTGTGCGAGGGCGGCGACGAGCGCCGACAGCGAGGGCTGGCTGGTGGTGCCCGCCATCGGAGCGGATGCGGCATCCACGGCATCCGCGCCCGCCGCACTCGCCGCGAGCAGCGTCGCGAGCTGGCCCCCCGCGGTGTCGTGCGTGTGGACGTGCACGGGCACGTCGAACCGCTCACGGAGCGCGCTGACGAGCGTGGCCGCGGCGGCCGGACGCAGCAGGCCCGCCATGTCCTTGATCGCCAGCACGTGGGCACCGGCCTCGACCATCGCGTCGGCCAGCCGCAGGTAGTAGTCGAGCGTGTACAGATCCTCGTCGGGGTTCAGAAGGTCGCCGGTGTAGCAGAGCGCCACCTCCGCCACCGTGGTTCCCGTCGCGAGCACCGCGTCGATCGCCGGCCGCATCTGCGAGACGTCGTTGAGCGCGTCGAAGATGCGGAAGATGTCGATGCCGGTGTCGGCGGCTTCGCGGATGAACGCGTCGGTCACCTGTGTGGGGTAGGGCGTGTAGCCGACCGTGTTGCGCCCGCGCAGCAGCATCTGGATCGGGATGTTCGGCAGCGCCTCGCGCAGTCGGGCCAGCCGTTCCCACGGATCCTCGCCCAGGAACCGCAGGGCGACGTCGTAGGTCGCGCCGCCCCACGCCTCGACCGAGAGCAGCTGGGGCGTCATCCGAGCCGCATACGGCGCGGCCGCCACCAGATCCTTCGTGCGCACGCGGGTGGCGAGGAGCGACTGGTGGGCATCGCGGAACGTCGTGTCGGTCACGGCGAGAGCCGTCTGCTCACGCAGGGCGCGGGCGAACGCCGCCGGCCCCTCGTCGAGCAGCAGCCGGCGATGCCCCGAGGAAGGCTCCGTGGAAAGGTCGAGCGCGGGCAGCTTGGCGGCCGGATCGATCGAGAGCGGGTTCTCCCCGTTGGGCTTGTTCACGGTGACGTCGACGAGCCAGTTGAGCAGCTTCGAGCCGCGGTCCTTGGACTCCCTACCGCGGACCAGCCAGGGACGCTCGTCGATGAACGAGGTGGCGATGTCGCCGGCGACGAACGAGGGGTCGTCGAGCACGGCCTGCAGGAACGGGATGTTCGTCGACACGCCGCGGATGCGGAACTCGGCCAGCGCGCGCCGGGCGCGTGCCACCGCGGCGGGAAAGTCACGGCCGCGGCAGGTGAGCTTCGAGAGCATCGAGTCGAAGTGAGGGCTGATCTGCGATCCCGCGGCCGTCGTGCCACCGTCGAGACGGATGCCGGAGCCGCCCGGGGAACGGTACGTGGTGATCTTGCCGGTGTCGGGGCGGAAGCCCTGGGCGGGGTCCTCCGTCGTGATGCGGCACTGCAGCGCCGCGCCGTGCTGGTGGATGTCGTGCTGCTCCAGCCGCAGGTCGGCCAGCGACTCGCCGGCCGCGATCCGCATCTGGGACTGGACGAGATCGACGTCGGTGATCTCCTCCGTGACGGTGTGCTCCACCTGGATGCGCGGGTTCATCTCGATGAAGACGTGCTGACCGGCGCGCTCGCCCGCCGTGTCGACGAGGAACTCCACGGTGCCGGCGTTCTGGTACCCGATCGACTCGGCGAAGGCGACGGCATCCCGATGCAGGCGAGCGCGCAGCTCGTCGTCGAGGTTCGGCGCCGGGGCGATCTCGACGACCTTCTGGTGTCGCCGCTGCACCGAGCAGTCGCGCTCGAACAGGTGCACGGTGTGGCCGTCGGTGTCGGCGAGGATCTGCACCTCGATGTGGCGCGGCCGCACGACCGCCTGCTCGAGGAACATGCGTGCGTCGCCGAAGGCGCTCTCGGCCTCGCGCATCGCTTCGGCGAGTGCGGGCGCCAGCTCGTCCTTCGTCTCGACCCGCCGCATGCCGCGGCCGCCCCCGCCGGCGACAGCCTTGGCGAAGATCGGGAACCCGATCTCGTCGGCCTGCGCGATGAGCGCGTCGACGTCGTCCGATGCCTCGGTCGAGGCGAGCACGGGCACGCCCGCAGCGATGGCGTGGTTCTTCGCCGTGACCTTGTTGCCGGCCATCTCGAGCACGCGGGCGGGCGGGCCGATGAAGGTGATGCCGTGCTCCGCGGCGCGGGCCGCCAGATCGGGGTTCTCAGAGAGGAAGCCGTAGCCCGGATAGATCGCATCGGCCCCGCATTCGCGCGCCGCCGTGATGATCGCGTCGACGTCGAGGTAGGCGCGGACGGGATGCCCGCGCTCGCCGATCTCGTAGGACTCGTCGGCCTTCAGCCGGTGGAGCGAGAAGCGATCCTCGTGCGGGTAGACCGCAACGGTCCTCGCCCCGAGCTCATACGCTGCGCGAAATGCGCGGATCGCGATCTCGCCTCGGTTCGCGACCAGGATTTTCCGGAACATGAGACCTCACAGCATCGTCGCGTCGGGGCAGAATGTGAAGCCAAGCCTAGAGGAAGGTAACGTTAGGGACCGTGCACGTACTCAGCGTCAGCTCACTCAAGGGTGGGGTCGGCAAGACGACCGTGACACTGGGGTTGGCTTCGGCCGCGTTCGCCCGCGGTGTCCGGACACTCGTCGTCGACCTCGACCCGCAGTCCGATGTCTCCACCGGGATGGACATCCAGGTCGCGGGGCGTCTCAACGTCGCCGACGTTCTGGCCAATCCCAAGGAGAAGGTGGTGCGACAGGCCATCTCGTCCAGCGGATGGTCCAAGGTGCATCCCGGCACGATCGACGTGCTGATCGGCAGCCCGTCGGCCATCAACTTCGACGGCCCGCACCCCTCGGTGCGCGACGTCTGGAAGCTCGAGGAGGCCCTGGCCACCATCGAGGCCGACTACGACCTGGTGCTGGTCGACTGCGCCCCGTCACTGAACGCGCTCACGCGCACGGCGTGGGCCGCCAGCGACCGCGTCATCGTCGTGACCGAGCCCGGTCTGTTCTCGGTCGCCGCCGCCGACCGCGCCCTGCGTGCGATCGAGGAGATCCGCCGCGGGCTCTCGCCGCGTCTGCAGCCGCTCGGCATCGTCGTGAACAGGGTGCGTCCGCAGTCGATCGAGCACCAATTCCGCATCAAAGAGCTGCGCGACATGTTCGGCCCCCTGGTGCTCTCGCCCCAGCTGCCCGAGCGCACCTCGCTGCAGCAGGCCCAGGGCGCGGCCAAGCCGCTGCACATCTGGCCCGGCGATTCGGCGCAGGAACTCGCCGCCGACTTCGACGCCCTGCTGGACCGCGTGGTGCGAACCGGCCGCATCCCCGTTCCGGGAGCCTGATCGCGGCGCGCTGCGCGCGCGTTTCGTCTCCTCACGCGGTCGTTGAGCGAGCGGGAGCGAGCCGAAACGCCCCGGCCCACGGTCGTTGAGCGAGCGGAGCGAGCCGAAACGCCCCGACCCACGGCCGTCGAGCGAGCGGGAGCGAGCCGAAACGCGTCAGGCGGTGCGCTTGGCCCGGCGTGCGGCGAGCTCGTCCATCGCCTCGGGCGCCTGCGGGTCGAACTCGACCAGCGTCGTCTCGACCTCGCGCAGCACCTTGCCGACGGCGATGCCGAACACGCCCTGTCCGCGGCTGACCAGGTCGATGACCTCGTCGTTCGAGGTGCAGAGGTAGACCGAGGCGCCGTCGCTCATGAGAGTCGTACCGGCCAGGTCGCGGATGCCGGCGGCCCGCAGCTGTTCGACCGCCGTGCGGATCTGCTGCAGTGAGATTCCGGTGTCGAGCAGGCGCTTGACGAGCTTGAGCACGAGGATGTCGCGGAAGCCGTAGAGCCGCTGCGAGCCCGAGCCGCTGGCCCCGCGGACGGTCGGCTGCACCAGCTCGGTGCGTGCCCAGTAGTCGAGCTGACGGTAGGTGATGCCCGCGGCCCGCGCCGCGACCGCACCGCGGTAGCCGGTGTCGTCGTCCATGCCGGGCAGGCCGTCGGTGAACAGCAGCTCCGAGACGAAACGGGGCTCGTCGGCGAGTTCATCCGCGTTCATCGCGTCCTCCTCGCCTTGCCCGGATCGGTCAGGGACAACGCTAGGCCACCCCGTGGTCGCGGGCAACGACATCCGCCGCGACACGCCGCGGGTGACACCGAGGTCATGGCAGGAGCCGGCCGAGGGCCGCGCGCACGAAGTGGGCGCGCACCTCGTCCAGGCGACGAGCCAACTCGGGACCCGTTTCGCTCGCCCGGGCCCGCGAAGGAGCGTCGGCCCGGTGCAGCAGCGGCGCGAGTGCCTGCTCGACCAGCGCGACGTCACGCTCCGCACTCTGCCGGAGGGCCCGGATGTGACGGGGTTCGATGCCGTGCTTGTCGAGGGCGGCGATCGCGCTGAGCAGTGAGACGCACTGTTCCGGGTAGGAGTCCGCGGCGGGCAGGACGCCGGTCGAGACGGCCTCGTTCAGCAGCTGGGGTCGCGCCCCGGCGGCCCGCAGCAGCTCGTCGCGGCTGTAGCGCCGGCCCTGCGGATGGATGGACGGCGGCGGCTGCTGCGCCGGATGCGGGGTGTCACTGTCGACGTCGCGGTCGGCCAGGTAGTCGCGGATGACGTGCAGCGGCAGGTAGTGGTCGCGCTGCAGCTGGAGAGCCAGGCGCAGCCGCTCGACGTCGGCGTTCGAGAACTTGCGGTAGCCGGAGGCCGTGCGCGTCGGGGCGACGATGCCCTGCACCTCGAGAAAGCGGAGCTTGGAGGTCGTGAGTGCGGGGAACTCCGGGGTCAGGCGCGCGAGCACCTGACCGATGCTCAGAAGACCTTCGGTGGCGTGCGCTGCCCGGGATGATGCGGCCGGCATCAGCCCGTCGCCGCCGCGGGCAGGTCGACGGGTGAGACGAAGAAGGTCAGGCGGAACTTGCCGATCCGCACTTCGGCGCCGTTGTCGAGGGAGGCGCGATCCACACGCTCACCGTTGACGTAGGTGCCGTTGAGCGACCGCCGGTCGACGATCTCGAAGCTCGCACCGGAGCGCGCGACTTCGGCATGACGGCGCGAGACCGTCACGTCGTCGAAGAAGATGTCCGCCTCGGGGTGGCGACCGATCGTCGACACGTCCGTGTCGAGCAGGTAGCGGGCCCCGGCGGTCGGGCCGGAGCGAACGAGCATGAGCGCCGCCCCCGAGGGCAGCGCCTGGATCGCGTCGAGCTCGGGCTGGTTCAGATCGGCTCCGAACGGCACGAACGACAGGTCCGAGTCATGCCCGAACGTCTGGGTCGTATCGGTCGGTGGGCGCTCGGCGTCCGCCCCGCGGCGGAGGCCGGCGGCGCCGGGGTCTTGCTGCTCTGCCACGTCGTCCTCCTTGGCCCACCAGCGTAGCCGATGCGGGTGCCTGCCAGAGAGCATGATTTCGAGGTCCCTCCCCCACCGTCCCCCGGCTGGGTAGGGTCGAAGGATGCCGTCCCCCGCCTCACGTCGCCGCCTGCCCGCCCTCGTCGCCGGCGGGCTTCTCGCCGTGACGCTGACGGCGATGCCGATGGCGGCATCCGCCCACGACGAGCTCATCGGCACCGATCCCGAGGACGGCGCCGTCCTGGAGCAGGCCCCCGAGGCGGTCGACCTGCGCTTCAGCGCCGAGCCGCTGACCGAGGAGGGCGGCACGCAGGTGCGCGTGATCGATCCCACCGGGGCCGAGGTGCAGGCCGACGCGCCCGAGACGGTCGACAACGGAGTGATCCAGGCGATCGACGCCGACGAGATCGGCACTTACACCGTGACCTGGCGCGTGGTCTCGAGCGATGGGCACCCGATCTCAGGGGAATTCGCCTTCTCGGTGGGCGAGGAGTCCGAGCCCGCTCCGGCTCCGGCGCCGGCGGACGAGAGCGACGCAGGGTCGCCGGACGTCCTGATCTGGATCCTCGTGGCCGTCGGGGGCGCGGCCGTCGCAGGAGCGATCGTCGTCGCCGTGATCGCGCTGCTGCGCCGCCGCCGCCCGCAGGACTGAGACGGCCGGCCTTCGAGCCCGGAAACCACCGTTCGCGCGAAACCCACCGCGATGCCGGCGGTCTCGCGCGAACGGTGGTTTCTCGACGCTGCCGCGCCCCGCGCCGACCGCGCACCGGACGCTAGGCTGGAGGCATGCCTCACTACGATGTCGTCATCCTCGGAGCCGGCCCTGGCGGGTATGTCGCGGCGGTCCGCAGCGCCCAGCTCGGACTGTCCACCGCCGTCATTGAAGCGAAGTACTGGGGCGGGGTGTGCCTGAACGTCGGCTGCATCCCCTCCAAGGCGCTCCTGCGCAACGCCGAGCTGGCCCACATCTTCACCCACAAGGCCGAGATGTTCGGCATGTCGGGCGATGTCAGCTTCGACTACGGCAGCGCGTTCGACCGCAGCCGCGACGTCGCCGAGGGGCGCGTCAAGGGCATCCACTACCTGATGAAGAAGAACAAGATCACGGAGTACGACGGCCGGGGCACGTTCACCGACGACCACACCATCGAGGTCGCGAAGAGCGACGGCGGCAGCGAGACCGTCACGTTCGACAACGCGATCATCGCCACCGGCGCCACCGTGCGGCTGCTTCCCGGCGTCACCCTCAGCGAGAACGTCGTGACGTATGAGGAGCAGATCCTCTCGCGCGAGCTGCCCGACTCGATCGTCATCGTGGGTGCCGGCGCCATCGGCATGGAATTCGCCTACGTCATGTCGAACTATGGCGTGAAGGTGACGATCATCGAGTTCCTCGATCGTGCGCTGCCGAATGAGGACCCGGATGTCTCGAAAGAGATCCAGAAGCAGTACCGCAACTACGGCATCGACATCCTCACCTCGACCAAGGTCGAGAAGGTGGAGGACAGCGGCGACAAGGTCACCGTCTCGTACACCGGCAAGGATGGCAACGCGTCGACGATCGAGGCCGACAAGGTGCTCATGTCGATCGGCTTCGCGCCGCGCATCGAGGGGTTCGGCCTCGACAAGACCGGTGTCGAGGTGACCGAACGTGGCGCGATCGGCATCGACGACTACATGCGCACGAACGTGCCGCACATCTACGCGATCGGCGACGTGACCGCCAAGCTGCAGCTGGCCCACGTGGCCGAGGCGCAGGGCGTGGTCGCGGCCGAGACCATCGGCAAGGCCGAGACGATGCCGCTCGGCGACTACCGGATGATGCCCCGCGCGACGTTCTGCTCGCCGCAGGTGGCGTCGTTCGGGCTCACGGAGCAGCAGGCCAAGGACGAGGGGCACGAGGTCAAGGTCGCGACCTTCCCGTTCATGGCCAACGGCAAGTCGCACGGCCTGGGCGAGCCGGTCGGGTTCGTGAAGATCATCGCGGATGCCGAGCACCTCGAGCTGCTGGGCGCCCACATGATCGGCCCGGACGTCTCGGAGCTTCTGCCCGAGATGACGCTGGCGCAGAAGTGGGACCTGACCGCGCTCGAGCTGGCGCGCAACGTGCACACGCACCCGACGCTGTCGGAGTCGCTGCAGGAGGGCTTCCACGGCCTCGCGGGCCACATGATCAATCTCTGAGCCGGAAGGACGCAGTGCGCGCACAGCGCGCGTTGCGTCCTTTGCGGCTCAGGGTTGAGCGAGCGCAGCGAGACGAAACGCCGCGCCTGACAGCACCGCACGCGCACGAGGACTTCAGCGCGGCAGGAGGATCCTCGTGCGCCGATCGTCCTCCCGCCGCGCGAAAGTCCTCGCCCCGGGCTGGTCAGCGGCCGAGGGCGCGCTGCAGCTTCGACTCCGACGACGCGGGGCGTCCGCCGACCGCGGCGACCGCGGCATCCACGGCGGCGAAGAACGCCTCCCGACCGGCGGGGTCGCCGGGAGCCGCGGGGCCGAGCTCGACCTCCCACTCGCGCCACGAGGTCGTGCTGCCGCCGCGCACATCGGATGCCGTCACCCGGTCGTCGACCAGTTCGGCGACCAGCGCACCGTCGGCGCCGGTCAGCGCGTACGCGCGGCGGGTGTTGCGCACGCGGGCCAGTGGAGACAGCGCCTCATCGGCGCACCACTGCGACACGGCCTCGCGCACCGGTTCGGGCACCGCGAGCTGATCGAGCACCGCCGGCAGCGCCTCGTCGCCGAGCGGCCAGCCGTACTCGTGCCGGCCGTCCGCAGCACTGAACTTGACGTGCCAGCCCTCGTCGGGCCCGCCGGACCGGCGACGCACGGCCACACGCGCCGAGGCGAGCGTCAGCGCCGAGGTGTCGAGATAGACGGCATCGAGCTCGCGCAGCTCGGGCTCGCCGACCGCGGCGACTCCCGGCATCCGCACGAGATCGACGAGAGGCGTGTCATCGTCGACGTCGTACTTGCGCTCGACCTCGATGGTGCGCGTGGGCTCACTCGTCACTCTGGCCGATCTCTTGGGTCGACTCGACGAACACGAAGCGCACCTCGGTGGGCCCGTCGTGCTCGCCGGTGTGCTGAGGCTCGCCCTGCCGGTCGTAGACGACCTGGCCCTCGGTGTAGGCGAGGATGAGCGAATCCTGCGACGGATCCTCGAGCGGAACCACCTGACCGTCCAGGGGGCCGCCCGACAGACGTGCAATAGCCATGTTCTTCCTCCTCACCGCGAGCCTATCGCTGCGGCAGGCTGGGTGTTGTGAAACCGTTCCTTCTGCTCGCCACCCGCGCCGAAGACGTGCCGGCCGACGAAGAGTATGCCCTCTTCCGCCGGTTCAGCGGCCTCGACGAACGAGACCTCGTGCGCGTGCGGCTCGAATCCGCGCCCATGCCTCCGCTCGATCTCGACGCGTATTCGGGGATCATCATCGGCGGCGGCCCGTTCAACGCCTCGGACCCGACCGAGACGAAGGCGGCGGTGCAGCGGCGGGTCGAGGGCGAGATCTCGCGCCTGCTCGACGAGGTCGTCGCCCGCGACTTCCCCCTGCTCGGAGCCTGCTACGGGATCGGCACGGTCGGCGTGCACCAGGGCGCCATCGTCGACCGCACGTTCGGCGAGCCGATCGGCGTGGCGCCGGTCACCCTCACCGACGCGGGTGCGGCCGACCCGGTGTTCGCCGGCATCCCCCGGGACTTCTCCGCCTTCGTCGGCCACAAGGAGGCGGTGCGCGAGCTGCCGGAGCACGCGGTTCTGCTGGCGAGCTCGCCCGGGTGCCCCGTGCAGGCCTTCCGGATCGGGCGCAATGTGTACGCCACGCAGTTCCACCCCGAACTCGATCTCGCGGGGATCACGACCCGCATCCACGCGTATGCGCGGTTCGGCTACTTCGCCGCCGACAAGCTCGAGTACACGCTCGCCGCGGCGCGCCGGAAGCCCGTCGTGCACACGGGACGGGTGCTGGCCAACTTCGTCGCGCGCTACGCCCGCTGATCCGGCGGGGCGTCGATCGTCAGCAGCCGCACGGGCGCGGTGGTCTCGACCTCGGGGCGCAGGCGCTCGAGCGCGGGCGTGAGCCCTAAGTCGACCAGCACGATCTGCCCGGTGAACTCCGGCCCACGGCCCCGCACGAGCCCGGCTTTGACGGCGCCCATGGTCACGGTGACGTCAGCGGGCAGCACGGTGCCGTCGGCCGTGCCGTCGTCGGGGTGCAGACCGCTCGGCAGGTCGACGGCGAGAACGCGCAGATTCTCGTTGCGGTCGAGCTCGGGCGCCAGTGCGGCGACGGTCGCGCGGGCGATTCCGCGCAGCGCCGGGTCGCTGGAGGTGCCGATGCCGAGGATGCCGTCGATCACGAGCCGGTAGTCGGATGCCGCTTCGCGCACGTCGTCGAGACCGCAGCAGACGACGCCCGCCCGGCGTGCCGCCCCCAGCGCCGCGCTGTGGGCGCCGTCGGAGGTCAGCAGCACGTCGACCGCGTAGCCGGCCTCCGCGAGGGTGGCCGCGGCGAACAGCGCGTCGCCGCCGTTGTTGCCGCGTCCGGCGAGCACCAGCACGGGCCCGCGCCCGTCGGGCACCAGCTCCCGCGCGATCTGCGCGATGGCCGCCGCGGCCCGGGCCATGAGCGGCTCGCCGGCCTCGAGCAGCGGCTGCTCGGCCCGCCGCACTGCCGCGGCGGTGTAGGCGGGGGTGGATGCGGGTGTGCCGGGCGTCGCGCTCATGCCTTCGCTCCCTCGCGTGCGGGCGAGCGCTCGGACGATCCGCCGTCGTCGTCGGATGCGTCCTCCGCGGCCTTCTCTCGCTCGGCCTCCGCGGCCTTCTCGCGCTCGGCCTCTTCGTCCTCCCGCGCCCGGCGCAGCTCCTCGCTGTCCAGCCGCACCGCGCGCTCGGCCCGGCGCACGCGGCGCTGCGCGAAGGTCGATGCACCGTAGCGCGCGCGCACCCGGTCCTGATCCTCCTCAACGCCGGTCAGGATGTAGGCGGCAGAGATCAGCACGACCTGGCTCGACAGGTTGAACCACAGCAGCAGCGCGATGAGCGCGGCGAACGACGCCAGCAGCGGGTTGGAGCGCGCACCGCCGACGAAAAGGCCCGACAGCTGCTGCAGCACGGTCAGCCCGAAGGCGCCGAGCAGCACGCCCGGCCAGAGGGCATGTCTGGACGCCTTGACCCCCGAGAGCACGACGAACATGGTGGCGATGATCGCGGCATCCAGCATGAAGACGACCGCCGCCGAGAACAGCCACGTGCCCGCCGTCACCGTAGGGCCGCCGTCGGGCAGACCGACCCACGAACGCACCACGTCGATCAACGCCGAGCCGAAGAACGTCGCCGCCGCCGCGAGCAGAAGCGCCACACCCACGCCCACCGCCAGGGCGAGGTTACGCAGCAGCGCCCACACGACGAAGATGTCGCGGTTGGGCAGGTCGGCGAGCGAGCGCAGCGCCGCGCGCACCTGACTGACCGACCCGATCGACGCGCCGATCAGGCCGAGGGACGAGGCGATACCGGTGATCGACAGGCCCGTCGGCGCCGCGATCGAGGAGGGGTCGATCAGGTTGTCCTCGCCGACGAGGCCGGGGATCGCCGCGTCGACGGCGCTGATCAGGGCCTGCCAGGCCTCGGGGTTGCCCTCGAGCCAGAGCGCCGCGATCGAGAAGCCCAGCAGCACCGCGGCGAAGACGGCGAACAGCATCCGGTACGTGATGCTGTCGGCGAGCATGGGACCGCGCTGCTCGGAATACAACAGGAATGCCCGCACGGGCTTGCGTGCCAGTGCCCACGCGATCGCGCGCTGGATGGGCGTGCCGGATGCCGGTGTCTGCGCCATGCGCTCCAGGCTATGCCCGTCGCCGCACACGTGCTCGGTCTTGACACCCGCCGGAGGCGTCGTCGTGGAGAGGCGCGGATAGGATGAGCCGAGGGAGGGACGTCATGCGTGGAATCGCCCAGACGCTGGTGCTCACGGGCGCTGTGCGGGCCGACGACATGTCGCTCGCGCTGGCCGAGTACGGCGAATCGGCCGAGCTCGAGCGCGCCCTCGTCTCGCGCGGCGTGATCACCGAGCTGCAGCTGGCCGAGGCCGTCGCCCTGCACACCGGGCATCGGCTCGTCGACCTGCAGGACGCCACCCTCGACCCGGCCGTCGTGGCCCTCGTGCCCGGCCAGCTCTGCCGGCGCTACCGGGTGATCCCCATCGAGAAGATCGCGAACCGCCTCACCGTCGCGATGCTCGACCCCAGCGACATCATCGCCCTCGACGACGTCGCAAGCCTCACCGATCTGCGCATCGACCCCGTCGTCGTCGCCGCCGACGCGCTGCAGCAGGTGTTCGACCGGTACCTGCGCTCGGACGAAGAGCTGAGCGACCTCTCGGAGCAGATCGGCGAGACGATCGCCGCACCCGGGGTGACCTTCACCGAGTCCCTCGACGAACAGGATGCCGACGCCCCGGTGGTGCGCTTCGTCAACCTGCTGATCGCGCAGGCGATCAACGACCGGGCCAGCGACATCCACGTCGAGCCCGGCGAGCACGAGCTGACGGTGCGGTTCCGCATCGACGGCGTGCTGCACGAGATGCAGCGGGCCGACCGCGGCATCCAGGACGGCATCATCTCGCGCCTCAAGATCATGTCGGCCATCGACATCGCCGAACGGCGGCGCCCTCAGGACGGGCGCCTGTCGGTGCACCACGACGGGCGACAGATCGACCTGCGCGTGGCGACGCTGCCGACGGTGTGGGGCGAGAAGATCGTCATGCGCATCCTCGACAACAGCGCCCAGCGGCTCTCGCTCGACGACCTGCGGATGGCGCAGGGCAACCTCGACCGCTTCCGCGACTCGATCACCCGCCCGCACGGCATGGTGCTCGTGACGGGCCCGACCGGCTCGGGCAAGTCCACCACCCTCTACACCGCGCTGCGCGAAGTGGCCGATCCGCGCGTGAACGTCATCACGGTCGAGGACCCCGTCGAATACCGGATGCAGGGAATCAACCAGGTGCAGGTCAACAACCGCGCCGGCATGACCTTCGGCGCGGCGCTGCGCTCGATCCTGCGCAGCGACCCCGACGTCGTGCTCGTCGGTGAGATCCGCGACCACGAGACCGCCGTGATCTCGATCGAGGCGTCGCTGACCGGTCACCTCGTGCTCTCGACCCTGCACACCAACGACGCGCCCAGCGCCGTGACGCGGCTGACCGAGATCGGGTGCGAGCCGTTCCTGGTGGCCACGGCGCTCTCGGCGGTGGTCGCCCAGCGTCTGGCCCGCAAGCTCTGCGACCGCTGCCGCCAGCCGATGACGGAGCCGACCGAGGTGCTCGAGTCGCTGGGGTTCCCGCACGACCCGGCGGACCCGCCGCAGCTGTTCCGCGCCGCCGGATGCCCCGCGTGCTCGAACACCGGATACCGCGGGCGCATCGCCCTGCACGAGGTGATGACGCTGTCGGAGAGCATCGAGCAGCTCGTCGTCACGCGGGCCAGCGGCACCGAGATCCGCCGGCAGGCGCTGTCGGAGGGCATGATCTCGCTGCGCAACGACGGCTGGGGCAAGGTCGCCGAGGGGCTGACGACGATCGAAGAGGTGCTGCGCGTCTCGACGTGAGCGCCGGAACGCAGGCGGTCAGCCGCCGGCGCCCATCTCGCCGTAGAGGCTGAAGATCGGCAGATAGAGCGAGATGACCATGCCGCCGATGATGATGCCGATGCCGACGATCAGCACCGGTTCGATCGTCGCGGTCAGCTGGTCGGTGGCGGTCTCGACCTCGTTCTCGTAGAAGTCGGCGATGCTCGAGAGCATCTCGGCGAGCGTGCCCGATTCCTCCCCGACCGACACCATCTGCGCCACCATCGTCGGGAAGACCCCGGCCTTGGCCAGCGGCACGGCGAACGAGCGCCCCTGCCGCACCGATTCCTGGATCCTGTCGACGGCCTGCTCGATGGCGTAGTTGTTGGCGGCCTGCGACACGATCGCGAGGGCCTGGATGAGGGGCACGCCCGCGTGCAGCATCATCGACAGGTTTCGGGTGAATCGCGCGACGGCGATCTTGGTCGCGAGCGGGCCGATGATCGGCATCCGCAACGTGAGCGGGTCGACCAGCCGCCGCACGCGGTCGGTGCGTCGATTGCGCACCCACCATAGCCAGCCGGCGATGCCGCCGATGATCAGCAGCGGCAGCAGCCACACCATGTTCTTCGACAGGATGACGAGCACCTGCGTGGGCAGCGGCAGCGCCGAGCCGATGCCGGCGAACATGCCCTCGAAGATGGGCACGACGAACGTCACCATCGCCAGCACGCCGACGATCGCGACGACGAGCACGACCATCGGGTAGGTCGTGGCCGTGCGGATCTTGTTCTGCAGTTCGGCCTCGCGCGCGTAGGTGTCGGCGATCGAGGTGAGCGACTGGCCGAGGAATCCGCCCGTCTCGCCGACCCGCACGAGGCTGATCAGCAGCGGGGGGAAGATCTTCGGATGCTTGGCGAGCGCGGCCGAGAAGGAGGCACCGGACTCGACGTCGGCGTGCACCTGCACCAGCGCGCTCTGCAGCGTCTTGTCCTCGCTCTGCTCGATGAGGATCGCCAGGGTGCGCATCAGCGGCAGGCCGGCGTTGATCAGCCCCGCCATCTGCTGCGCGAACACCGCGAGCGTGGCGATCTTGACGCGCTTCTCGAAACCCGGGATCGACACGTCGCGGCTGAGTCCGGTCTTCGACACCGGCACGACCTCGAGCGGCATGAGCCCCTGGGCGCGCAGCTTGGCCGTGACCGCGTTCTCGCCGGACGCCTCTATCGTGCCCTTGACCACGGCGCCGCCGGCGCCGTCCACCGCGCGGTAGCTGTACTCCTGCACGACGGGCATGTCACTGCCCCCATCCGGCGGCCGCCTGGCGCTCCCCGGCGTGCATCGCCCAGGCGTCGACATCCAGATCCTGCGGGCGCACCCGCACGTCGTCGAGGTTCCTCGGGTCGACGGCGTAGGTGCGGGCGACCTGCTGCGAGACCTTGCCCTCTTCGACGAGGCGGCGCAGGTCCTGGTCGAGCGTGTGCATCCCCAGCGACGACCCCGCCTGCATCGCGGTGTACAGCTGCGCCACCTGCGCTTCACGGATGAGGTTCGCCACGGCGGGCGTGTTCACGAGCACCTCGGTGGCGATCGTGCGACCGGTGCTCTGGGCCAACGGCAGCAGCGACTGGCTGATGATGCCCTGCAGCGTATCGCCCAGCTGGGTGCGGATCTGATCCTGCTGGTGCGAGGGGAAGACATCCACGATGCGGTTGATGCTCTTCGCGGCGCCCTGCGTGTGCAGCGTCGAGAGCACGAGGTGCCCGGTCTCAG
Source organism: Microbacterium sp. LRZ72 (assembly GCF_033792225.1). Classification (NCBI taxonomy): domain Bacteria; kingdom Bacillati; phylum Actinomycetota; class Actinomycetes; order Micrococcales; family Microbacteriaceae; genus Microbacterium; species Microbacterium sp. LRZ72. The sequence continues at coordinate 53,600 of NZ_JANGEX010000008.1, read as the reverse complement.
CCGCCGACAGCGCGGTGTGGATCGATTCCTGGTCCCGCAGCTCGCCGACGAGGATGACGTCGGGGTCCTGTCGCAGGATGCGCCGGAGCGCCTCGGCGAAGGATGCGGTGTCGCTGCCGATCTCGCGCTGGTGCACGAGCGAGCGCTTGCTCGAGTGCTGGAACTCGATCGGGTCCTCGACCGTGATGATGTGGGACGGCAGGGTCGAGTTGATGATGTCGACCATCGCCGTCAGCGTGGTCGACTTGCCCGACCCGGTCGGACCGGTGACGAGCACCAGGCCGCGGGGGCGCAGCGCCAGGTCGCGGCAGATCGCCGGGGCGCCCAGCTGCTCGAGCGAGGCGACCGTGGTGGAGATGAACCGCAGGGCGGCGGCCATCTCGCCGAGCTGGCGGAACACGTTGACGCGGAACCGGCCCAGACCCTCAGCGGTGTAGGAGAGGTCGACCTCGCCGTGCGCGATGAAGTCCTCGCGCTGCGACGCCGACATGATGCCGAGCACGGTGGACTCCATGAACGCCGCGGTGAGCGCCTCGGGGTGGCCGGGCACGGCCTGCAGGTCGCCGTCGACCCGCAGCAGGGGCGGGTGCCCGGATGTGAGGTGCACATCCGAGGCGCGGGCGGATGCCGCCGCGTGCAGCAGTTCGTCGAGTGCGTGGAACATGGGGCTCCTCAGTCAGCGGCGCGGACGAACGACAGGGCGTTGACCGTCAGGTCGTACCCCTCGCCGGTCGGGTTCAGGGTGGCGTTGTCGATGGCGATCAGGCGCGGCCCCTGGCCGAGCTCGTCGATGAAGCGCACGGCCTGGGCCGGGTCGTCTGCCGTGACGGCGATCGCGAACGGGATCTGTTGGCGGGGTGAGGCGGGATCGGCGTCGGCGGAACCCGGTGTCGCGCCGTCGGTGGGCGGGGTCCCCGTCTCATCCGCCGGCGTCGCATCCTCGGGCGTCGCCGGCGCCGGGGCCGCGGCATCCGCTGCCGAGCTCTGAGCCGCCCCGTCTGCCGTCTGCGACGTGCGCAGCGACCACTCCCCCGCATCCGCGGCCGTGATGCTGACGACGCGCGCGCCGGTGCTGCGGGCGGCCTCGGCGATGATCTCGAAGACGTCGTCGTGGCGGTTCTGCTCGCGGATCTGCGCGCGCAGATCGTCGACGCGCGCACGGATCGCGGGCAGATCCTCGGCCTGCGCCTGCAGCCCCTGCACCTGCACGTCGTAGACCGAGTTCTGCTGCGCGACGCGGTCGGCCTCGTCGCCGGTGCGGTTCGACTGCAGGAACAGCGGCATGGCGATGAGGAGGATGCCGGCGAGGAGCGCGCCGGCGACGATCATGCCCCCGCCCACGTTGATCAGCTGACGTTGGATGCTCATCGGTCCTCCGCCTCGGTGTAGGCGCCGCTGTAGACGCTCTGATCGAAGGTCGCGGTGAGCACGTACGTGTACACGCTCGCGCCCTCCCCGTCTTCGGAGGTGAGCTCGCGCACGTCGACCTCGGTGATGGCCGGCACCGCGCGCAGGGAGCGCACCGCGGGAGAGGTGTCGACGGGTGCGCCGCTCTCGAGGGTGATCGTGCCCGAGAGCCCGGCGTTCGCGGCCTCCGCGGCCGGATCGGGCTGCGTGGTGTCCGCGGATTCGGCGGCGGGTGCGCCGCCGGTGGTCAGGACGAAGCCGACGACCTCGACGCCCGCCGGCAGCACCGTCGTGACCGAGTCGAGCACGGGCCGCCACTCCAGGTCGTACGACATCGCCTCGGAACGGAAGCCCGTCAGCTCCGTCTCAGTGGAGAGAGCTTGGCTGACCTCCGACAGGCTCGCCAGCTGCGCCAGCAGATCGTTGGTCCGGGCCTGGGCGGCCGCCAGGCGCTGCTCGGCCGACCAGGTGAGCGCGAAGGCGCCACCCGAGAGCACGAGCACGAGCGCCAAGGCGCCGACCAGTCCCCACCCCCAGCCGCGCACCAGGCGCAGGCGTTCGCGACGTTCGGTCTCGGCCGGCGGCATCAGGTTGACGCGCGCCGGAGACGTCTTGGCGGCGTTCTTGGGCGTGCGCTTCGGCACGCGCTTCGCCTTGCCCTTGCCCTTGGCCTTGTGCGCGTCGTCGGCGGTGCTCGTCGAGGGGTCCGTCGCCGTGCCCGGGTTCATGATCCCTCTCCCAGCGTGAGCCCGACGGTGGGGAGCATGTTCGCCGTGAGCTGCTCGGGCGCGACACCGGGACCGAGCCGCACCACCTCATCGGCCACGACCGGACGCACGGGCGCGGGCAGCTGCGCGGCGAGGGCGTCGAGCACGCCGGGCGCCGCCGCGGCCGCGCCGCTGACGAACACCGAGCCGATCTGCGCGGCGCCTTCGCGGTCGTTGTAGAAGCCGATCGTGCTGTGCACGCGCTCGACCAGGTCGGCGTAGGCGGGCTCGAGCGCCGACCAGCGACCGGCGGCCCGACTGCGCAGCGTGCGGGGCGCCGGCGCACCGGCGGCCCCGACGCCGGCGAGCTCGAGCGCCTCCGCCGGCGCCTCGGCGGTCTGGTCGCCCTCGACGGGCAGGTCGACCGGGATGATGCGCACGAACCGCGGCACGCCCGCGATCGCCACGACGACGTAGCTGGTGTGCTCGCCGAGGTGCACCATCGCCACGGTCTCGTCGCGCGGCGCAAGCCGGCCGCCCACCCGCGCCAGGCCGAAGGGCGCCACGTCGACCACCTCGACGTGCAGGCGCGCCTTGCCGAGGGTGGTGATCAGCTGCTCCACCGTCTCGGCGACGGCCGCAACCAGCAGGCCGTGGACGCGATCGCCCGACGTCTGCACGGGGTAGAAGTCGAGCACGGCCTGCGCGACGGGCACCGGCAGCAGGTCCTGCACTTGGAAGGGCAGCGCCTGGCGCAGCAGCTCGGGCTTCATGACCGGCGCGGCATACTCGCGCACCAGCAGCCGTCGGCTGCCGATGCCGAGCACGACCCGGCGCCCTTTGATGCCCGCACGGCCCCACAGCTGGCGCACGGCGACGGCGACCGCATCCGGATCGAGCACCTCGGAGTCCTTCGCCGCACCGGGCGGGAGCGGCACGTCGCCGGCCGCGATCAGCTTGGGCGCGCGGCCGGTCGTCACCTCGACGGCGCGAACGCTGCGCTCGGTGATCTCGATGCCGATGATCGTCTTGGCCATGGTCGATTCCTTCTCGCTTCTAGATCCCGGCCAGCAGGTCGAGGTAGGCCCGGGCGACCGGCTCGCCGGCGGCGATGCCGACCCAGGCCCCCGCCAGCATCCACGGGCCGAACGGGATGGCGGTGCGCCGGCCCGCCCGCTTGATCGCGACCAGCGCGAGCCCGACGACACCGCCGAGCGCGAAGGCGGCGAAGCCGCCGACGGCCAGCGCGCCCCAGCCGATCCAGCCGAGGCAGACGCCCACGAGCCCGGCGAGGCGCACGTCTCCGCCGCCCATGCCGTCGGGGCGGATGATGCGCAGCAGCGCGTAGATGACGTAGAGGATGGCGCCGCCCGCGAGCGCACGCAGCAGGTTCTCGACCGGCGCGCCGGCGAACCAGGCCGAGGTGAACAGCGCCAGCACGGCGACCGCGCTCGGGAGCACGATCGCGCGCGGCAGCAGCTGGCGGTCGAGGTCGGTGAGGGTCAGCACCACGCTCGCCGCCGCGAACCACAGGTAGGCGGCGAGCACGAGCGCCCCGGGCGCGGGGGCGATCGCCGACGCGGGGGCGGCGTGCAGCGCCAGCCACGTGACGGCGACGAAGGCGACGCCGGTGATCGCCTCGACCAGCGGGTACCGCGCCGAGATCGGCGTGCGGCACGAGGCGCACCGTCCGCGCAGGGCCAGCCACGAGAGCACCGGCACGTTCTGCCACGGGCGCACCGGCGCGGCGCACCGGGGGCAGCGGCTCTCGCGGGTGAGCGGGATGCCGGCGGGCACGCGGTGGGCGACGACGTTGAGGAACGAGCCGATGACCAGGCCGAAGAGCCCCGCGAAGGCGAGGATGAACACGAGGGCGGGGGTGGTGAGAGCGGCGGTCATCGGGCCACATCCCGCTGGCTGACGAGGGTGCCGAGGGCTTCCAGGGTCTCGGCTCCCACCGATGTCGCCCCCTCCGGCATGTCCGGCAGGAGGATCTGCACGCCATAGAACGACAGGCCCCCGCCGTAGTCGAAGGAGCCACCGTAGAACCCCCCGTGCCAGAGGTCGTTGTTCATGCCGGCCACGTCGATGATGCACGGGGTGTAGGCCATCGCCGTGACCCCGGCCTGGATGACCGTGCCGTTGATGAGGATGTCGTTCCCATTCGTGCAGGTCGGGACACCATCAGCGACGGTGTCTTCGACGACGAACCACAGGTGCGGATCAGCGCCCGCCGCCGCGCCGATGGTCAGCGCGGTGAGGTTGAAATCATTGCCGAGAAGAACGACGTCCGTCTTCAGGTCGAGATCGGGCTCGGAACCGTTGTTCGTGCTCAGCGTGGTGCAGGCGCGTGCATCAAGGATCGTTGGCGTGGTGAGCGATTCGAGACTTGTCCACCCGGTGCCGGGGTGGGCGTTGAAGTGCTTGCACGTTCCAGATGCGCTGCTGCTGTTGTCGTTCTCCAGAGTGATCACGTCGTAGTCGGGCCAGTGCGACTGCTCGTACTCGTAGTCGAACCAAGGGTCGAACGTGGGCGCCTCGGCAGGCGTCGAGACCGACTCGGGGGTGTTGATGTCGCCCGCAACCGATCCCTCCTGGGGGCTGAATATCGCCCCGGCCGGCAGGGTGAGCGACCCGAGCAGACTCTGGTTGCCGAGATAGACATCGCCTTCTGCGGTCACGTCGCCGCCGACGGAATTCCCTTGCGTTCCGAAAAGCAGGGAGCCGCCCGCGAGGATGTCGCCGCCGATCGTCCCCCGAATGATGTTCGATCCCGCCCCGGCGACCGAGAGGTTCCCTCGGATCATGTCACCCCCGACCGCCATGTCGATCGTGCCGCCGGCCACGACCGAGCCGTGTACGTCGCATCCGCCCTTGGTGGCGAAGCTGCCGCTCAGGACGATGTTGGCGGGGATGACGGACTGGCACGTGAAGTCACCCGTCGGGATGACGATCGAGAGCAGGTCGTCGTCGAGCGTGTGTGCAAGGACCTCGCCGGTGAAGGTCGTTTTCTCGCCGAAGAAGACCATGTCTCCCTCGCCGCCGATGTTCTCGGAGCTGTACTCGAAGACCGCTTCGAGCCGAGCGGCGCGGTCGGCGTCGCCCCACCCGGTCGCGGTGAACGTGACGAGACCATCGGCGCACGTGCTCGTCGTCTCGTAGCGGGGCGCGGTGGAGTTGGTGAGGGTCACGTCGCAGACGGTCGCCGTGCGGCGGGCGTGAGCGACGGCGTCGGCGAGGCCGGCGTCGGCAGCCGCGCGCGCTTCGAGGGCGCCGCGGCTGCCGACGAGTGATGCGGTGGTGCCCGAAACGATCGTGCCCGCGGTCAGAGCGCCGATGCTGAGCACGAGCATGATGACCAGGACCACGACGAGGGTTGAGCCGCGGTCATCGGACTCGGCTGGAATGGTCTCTTTCACAAGCACACCTCGTCCACCCCGTCTTCGGGCACGACCGTGACGGCGGCGGCACTCACAGGCACGACGGCGTCGCCCGCGCGCACGATGAGCTCCACCTCCACGGTCCTGCTGTCGGTGTCGCCCGCTCTGAACGCCGCGCCGCCGTCAAGACCACCAGAGACACTCCCAGCGAGCACCGTCCACGCGCTTGGATCCGTACCGATGGGGACGTCGGAAGCGGTATAGGCGAGGTCACCGCTCGGCGTGAGTGCCCACGCTCGGCACTCCGATACGCCGTCGCCCACGATGACGCGAGCCACGAGCAGGTCGTCGGTGACGTTGATGTCGGCGGCATTGCGAATCGAGGTTTGGATCGAGTCGGTGACCACCTGCGCCTGCCCCGTTGCGCGGTCGCGGTCGCGCGTCGCCGCCTCAGTGCGCAGACCCGTGACGAACAGCGACGCCATGAGTCCGAGCAGCAGCGCCGCGATCGAAGCCGCGATGATGAGTTCGATCATCGACATCCCTCGTTCGTCGGGGCCCGCGGGGGCCGTCGGGGTGCGCGTCATCGACAGCAGCTTTCGGTGCTCGGTTCAGCGTGGATCGTGCGGTGGCGTAGGTGCGGCGCCGATCTTTAGTGGGGCAGCTCAGGGGGCCGAGACGACGATACGGGTGGGTATCGTTGCCAGCGCGGTGCCGGGGTCGTCGGCGGCGTAGACCGTCGCCGTGACCGTCACCGTCCCGGGCAGGGCCTCGGGACACGCCGACACCGTGACGTCGGCGCGCAGCCCCGTGGCAGCAGGATCTTCCTTGCCGACAAAAGCGAGCCCGGCGACCGCCGTGCAGGTCGTCGTCAAGTCGTTGTTGCCGAACTCGGCCCGGGCCGGCGCCAGCTGCGCATTGGCGAAGGTCGCGGCCGCGACGGCCGAGCGATTCTCATCACTCACCCGCGTGGTCGTGACCAGCAGCGGCAGCACCGCCAAGGCAAGGATCGCCGACAGGAACATGGCGATCACGAGCTCGACGAGGCTGAACCCTTCGTCAGCGGTGAGGCTGAATCCGTCGTCGGATGCAGGAGACCGAGGCATCCGTCCACCTCCCGGTCGGGATGGGTGCGGAAAGGCCGGTGGGTGCGGGATCCGCCCCCTTAGAGCCCCGGATCCCGCACCCGCCGACGGTCAGGGGACTCAGAGGCCGCCGGTGTCGTCGCCGGTGCCGGCAGCCGCGTCGCAACCCGGTCCTGCGGTCGCATTGTCGAGCCCCTCTGCAACTCCGGTCACGCAAAAGTCTTCAAGAGAGGTGCCCGCCAGGGTCAAAGTGACTGCAAGATCGCTATCTGCCGTGAGATTCGGTGCGTAGCCCTCCCCCGCGGTGGGCGGGGTTTCGCTCGCATACGCTGCAGCGGCCTGGCTGGCCGCGTTCGCGGTAATCGCGTCAAGTGAGCTCTGCTCCGCGTTCTGCTGGATGCCGAGGAAGATCGGGATCGCGACCGCGGCGAGCACGCCGAGGATGACGACGACGACGATGAGCTCGATGAGCGAGAAGCCCTTCTCGCCGGATTCCTCACGGCGGGTCTTCTCGGCCTGGATGTAGTTACGAACGAAAGCGCGCATGGTGGAGTACTCCCCTTGGGTTGCCCGAATGATTCGTCATCACACCGGACCGCGGATCGGGGACGAACCGTGGCTGGCGTGATGCCGGACGATGATTCACCGCAGTGAGCCGCCGTCACAGGGAATCATTAGCGACTTCTCATCTTTCGTCAAGTTTCACTTTCTGCACTCCTGTCCCCCGTTCGGGTGACAAGCCTCGCCTAAGTACTCGCCGCGCGACAGATAATAATTGCTGATCAGAGGCACTTTATTCAGGATCCGTGCACGAGGAGCGAGCCCCGAATCCGTAACAGGTTTGTAACCAAGAATGTTGATCACCTCTCATCTACACCCCTCACATTTCTCATTTGCGGGCACGAAAAACCGCCCCCGGTCCGGGAGGGGACCGGGGGCGGCGAGGGTCCGGGCGCCCCGCAAGAGGGAGGGGCTGAGGCGGCCGGACGTCTGTGGGCTCAGCCTTGGCCGAGCTGGCCGTAGATGCCGAAGATCGGCAGGTAGAGCGCGATGACCATGCCGCCGATCAGCAGGCCGATCACGACGATGAGCAGGGGCTCGATGGTCGACGTGAGCTGCTCGGTGGCGGTGGTCACCTCGGCCTCGTAGAGGTCGGCGATGCTGCCGAGCATCTCGGCGAGAGTGCCCGATTCCTCCCCCACCGACACCATCTGCGCGACCATCGGCGGAAAGACCCCGGATGCAGCGAGCGGCCCCGCGAACGAGCGTCCCTGCCGCACGGACTCCTGGATCTGCTGCGCAGCCCGCGCGACCACGCGGTTGTGCGAGGCCTCGCCCACGACCGACAGGGCCTGCAGCAGCGGCACACCGGCATCCAGCATCATGGCGAGGCTGCGGGCGAAGCGCGCGACGGCGATCTTGGTGGCGAGGGGCCCGAACACCGGCATCCGCAGCGTGAGCGGGTCGATGACGCGCCGCACTCGGTCGGAGTCCTTGTGGCGCAGCCACCAGATCGTGCCGCCGACGGCGAGCGCGACGAGCAGCGGCAGGATCCAGAACATGTTGTTCGAGACCGTGACCAGCACGCGCGTCGGCAGCGGCAGGGCGCCGCCCATCCCGGAGAACATGCCCTCGAAGATCGGCACGATGAAGGTGACCATCGCCAGCAGGGCGAGCACCGCGATCGAGAGCACGATCACCGGATAGGTCGTCGCGGCGCGGATCTTATCCTGCAGCGCGGCCTCGTCGGCATAGGTCTTCGCCACGGCCGACAGCGAACGGCCGAGAAAGCCGCCGCTCTCGCCCACGCGGATGAGGTTGACCATGAGCGGCGGGAACGCGTCGGGCTGGCGCGCGAACGCCTCGGACAGCGACCGCCCGCCCTGCACCTCGGCGTGCACCGTGACCAGCGCCGCCTGCAGGGCGCGGTCCTCGGTCTGTTCGACCATGATCGTCAGCGCGCGCAGCAGCGGCAGCCCGGAGTTGACCAGCCCGGCGAACTGCTGGGCGAAGACGGCGAGCGTGCGGACGCGCACGCGGCGTCGCACCGGCAGGGTGATCTCGCGCTGCAGCCCGGTGCGCCGCGCGGGGGACACGTCGAGCGCGGTGAGGCCCTGCGCCTTCAGCTTGACCGCGACGGCGGCCTCGCTCGCGGCCTCGACGGTGCCCTTGACCACGCCGCGTCCGTCGGAATCGAGGGCCCGGTAGGCGAACTGCTGCACCAGCGTCATGAGCGCACCCCCCACTGCGTCAGGCTGCGTTCGTCGGCCGCGTGCAGGCTCCACGCCTCGGCGTCGAGGTCGCGGGGGCGCACGTGCACGTCGTCGAGCGAGCGCGGGTCGACCGCCATGGCCCGCGCCACGTGCGGGGCGATGGTGCCGTCGGCGACGAGCCGGGCCAGGTCCTGGTCGAGCGTGTGCATGCCGAGCGACTGCCCGGCCTGCATCGCCGAGTACAGCTGCGCGATCTGCCCCTCGCGGATCATGTTGGCCACGGCGGGCGTGTTCACCAGCACCTCGGTCGCGATCGTGCGCCCGGCATCCTGCGCCAACGGCATGAGGGTCTGGCTCACGATGCCCTGCAGGGTGTCGCCCAGCTGGGTGCGGATCTGATCCTGCTGGTGCGACTCGAACGCGTCGACGATGCGGTTGATGCTCTTGGCCGCGCCCTGCGTGTGCAGGGTCGACAGCACCAGGTGGCCGGTCTCGGCCGCCGACAGCGCCGCGGCGATCGATTCGCGGTCGCGCAGCTCGCCGATCAGGATCACGTCGGGGTCCTGGCGCAGCACCCGGCGCAGGGCCTCGGCGAAGGATGCCGTGTCGCTGCCGATCTCGCGCTGATGCACGAGCGAGCGGCGGCTGCGGTGCGGGAACTCGATCGGGTCCTCGATCGTGATGATGTGGGCCGCGCGCGTGCGGTTGATGATGTCGACCATCGCGGTGAGCGTCGTGGACTTGCCCGATCCCGTCGGCCCCGTCACGAGCACCAGCCCGCGCGGTCGCAGGGCCAGCTCGTGCGCGATCGGCGGCACGCCCAGCTCGTCGAGCCCGAACACGCGGTTCGGGATCAGGCGCAGCGCCGCGGCGATCTGCCCGACCTGGCGGAACACGTTCACGCGCACCCTCCCGATGCCCTCGGCGGTGAACGAGAGATCCACCTCGCTGCGCTCGGCGAACTCGTCGCGCTGGGCGGGTGACAGCATCCCGAGCAGCACGTCCTCGAGCTGCGCCGCGGGCTGCCGCTCGCCGTGCCCGGTCAGCGGAACGAGGTCGCCGTCGACGCGCATCAGCGGCGCCTGCCCCGCGGTGAGGTGGATGTCGGAGGCCCCCGCGAGCGCGGCGGTCTGCAGCATGCGGGCGAGCAGGTCGTCGCTCATGGCCGGCCCCCTCACGCCTCGGGAGCGACGAACGTCGTCGCGTTGACGGTCAGCAGCGGCTCGTCGCCGGAAGCCGTGAGGGCGGACTGGGCGACGGCGACCAGGCGGGGTCCCGCCGTGAGGGCGTCGACGAAGCGCGCGGCGCGCAGCGGGTCGCCGGCCTCGACGACGATCGTGAACGACACCTGCAGGCGGTCGGCGCCAACCTGCGTGGTGTCGGCGGGCGCGGGATCGGCGGATGCGGCATCCGTCTCTTCTGCGGCGTCTGTCTCGGCGGGCACCTGCGACGCGGTCTCGGCGCCCGAAGCGGGCGTCCATGGCACGGGATCGCCGGCCGTGGCACTCACGACCGTGACCCCCGCCTCGTCGGCGGCCGACGCGACGAGCGCGAATACGTCGTCAAGGTCGTTCTCGACCGGGATCTGCGCACGGTCCGCGGCGAGCTCGGCCTCGATCTCGTCGATGCGGCCGGCCTCGGCACGCAGGTCCTCGACCTGCGCGGCGTAGGCGAGGTTGCCCGCGGCGACGTCGCCGGCGGCACGCGTGGTGGCCTGCGCCTGCACGAAGAGGGGCGTGGCGAGCAGCAGCAGCCCCCCGATAACGACCGCGACCGCGAGGGTCGCCCCGATGACGTTGATGAACTGCTTGGGCAGCGACATTCTCATCGCTCCTCCTCCGCGGCATAGGCGCCGGTGTAGACCGACTGGTCGAGTTCGACGCCGAGGATGTACGTGTAGACCCGGGCCGCGTCGCCGTCGCCGGTCGAGGCGAGGTCGCGGCCGTCGGCCGACAACACGCCCGAGACGTCGCGGACCGCACGGATGGTGTCGGCCATGTCGACCGGCGCGGCGCTGGTGAGCGTCAGGGTGCCCGACAGCCCGGCGGCGGGGTCGGCTGCTGCCGCATCGCCGGCGGGCGCAGCGCCTGCCGCGAGTTCGAAGTCCGTGATGGCCACGCCTCCCGGCAGTGCTGTCTGGAGCGTCGACAGCGCGTCGCTCCAGCCGAGATGGGTCGCCATGGCCTCGGCGCGGAATGCCCCCAGCCTCTCGGTGTCGGCGAGCGCGGTGCTCACCTCCGAGAGCTCGGCCATCTGACCCAGCAGGGCGCTCGTCTCGGCCTGCTCGGCGACGAGCTGCTGGTCGGCGGTGAGCTTGAGCACGAAGGCGGCGCCGCCGGCGACGGCGACGACGGCCAGAGCCCCGACCATCGCCCACGCCCAGCCTCGGGTGAGCGCGGCGCGGCTGCGGCGCTCGCGCTCGGCGCGGGGCATCAGGTTCACGCGCGGAACGCTCGTGAGTCCGGCGTTCGAGGTGATCGCCGACATCAGCGCACCTCGCCCAGCAGGATGCCGGCGGTGCCCACGAGGTTCAGCGCGCTCTCGCCGGTCGGGCGGTCGTCGCCGATGGCCACGACGTCGTCGAGGTGCACCTCGTGCACCGGCAGGTCGAGGGCGCCGATGAGCGCGGAGCGCAGGCCGGGCGCCGTCGCCCCGGCGCCGCTGACGTGCACGCGCGAGATCGGCGTGGCGTCGGGACGGTTGCCGAAGAAGGCGAGCGTGCTGCGCACGCGGTCGGCCAGGTCGCCGATCACGGGATCGAGCCCCGCCGGGCCCTGCGGCGCCGACGGGCGCACCCGCGCCGAGCTCGCACGCGAGGCGGTCTCGGAGAACGCCGGGGCGTCTCCCGGCGGCACGGTCTCGAGCATCTGCTCCAGGGCCGCGTCGATGTCGACGTCGTCCATCCGGCCGAGGCTCGCCTGCGTCGGCACGTCGATCGGCAGCACCCGCACCAGACGGGGCACGCCGTCCGTCGCGATGACGACGTGGGTCGTGTGGGCGCCCACGTGCACCATGGCGGTGGTCGTCCCCGCCGCGACCCGGGCGGCGATGCGGGCGAGCCCGAAGGGCGCGAGGTCGACGGCATCCACGACCAGCTTCGCCCGGGCGAGCGTCTGCACGAGCGCCTCGACGGTCTCGGCCACCGCCGCCACGAGCAGCCCGGACACCTGCCCGTCGCGCTCCGAGACGGGGTAGAAGTCGAGCACGGCCTGCGCGGCGGGCACCGGCAGCAGCTCCTGCACCTGGTATGGAAGCGCCTGCCGCAGCAGGTCGGGGCGCATGGCGGCGGTGGTGTATTCCCGAACGAGCACGCGTCGGCCGCCGATGGCGAGCACGACGTGGCGTCCCGAGATTCCGGCGCGGCTCCACAGCTGCCGGATCGCGACGGCCACGGCATCCGCGTCGAGCACCTCGGAGTCGCGCGCCGCCCCCGGCGGCAGCGTCACCTCGCCCGAGGCCAGCAGGCGCGGCGTTCCGCGTGTGGCGGTCACCTCGACCGCGCGCACGCTCTCCTGCGTGATCTCGATTCCCACGAGCGTTTTCGCCATGGTCCCCTCCCCCTTTTTCTCTCCCCCGGGTCGCGGCGTCGCCGCGGCCCCCTCACGCGACGACGAGCCCCGTGTACCAGTTCGCGAGCGGCTCGCCCGCGAGTATCCCGATCCATGCCCCGACGAGCATCCACGGTCCGAACGGGATCGCCGTGTGCCGACCCGCCCGCTGAAGCGTCAGGAGCGCGAGCCCGACGACGCCCCCGAGCACGAACGCCGCGAACGCGCCGACCGCGAGCGAACCCCAGCCCAGCCAGGCCAGATAGATGCCGACGACCCCCGCGAGCTTCACGTCGCCGCCGCCCATGCCGCCGGGGCGGATGCCGCGCAGCACGGCGTAGAACGCATACAGCAGCGCCCCGCCGAGAACGGCCCGCCAGAACGACCCCCAGTCGGCTCCGGCGACGCACGCGAGCGCGAGCAGGCCGAGCGCGACGGCGTAGCTCGGCAGCACGATGGCGTTGGGCAGCCGCCGCGTGTCCTGGTCGATCAGCGTCAGCACGACGCTCACCGCCGCGAAGTAGAGGTAGGCCACCAGCACGACGACGGTCGGGCCGAACGGCACGCTCGAGGTGTTCAGCGACGCGGCCGCGATCCCCGCGAAGGCGAGCGCGGTGACGACCTCGACGACCGGATACCGCGCCGAGATGGGCGTGCGGCATCCCGCGCACCGGCCGCGCAGCGCCACCCACGACGCCACCGGCACGTTCTGCCACGCCCGCACGGGTGTGTCGCACTCGGGGCAGCGACTGTCGCGCGTGAGCGGGATGCCGGCCGGCACGCGGTAGGCCACAACGTTCAGGAACGATCCGATCACCAGGCCGAACACCCCGGCCAGCACGGCGAAGGCGACGACGATCTCGGCGGCGAGGGCGGTCATGACAGGTCCCGCTGCGAAAGCAGATCGCCGAGGGTGGCCGCGCCACCGGCATCCGACCCGGAACCGCCGGGGCCCGCGCCCCACTGCCCCGGCAGGGCCATCGAGTGCGTGTGGATGTCGATGTCGCCGCCGTCGGTGAGCGTGCCGGCGTACATCGCCCCGGTCCACACCCCGCCCTGTCCCACGCGGATGGTGCAGGGCGTGTAGGCCATCGTGTTCACCCGCACGTCGATGCTGGCGTCGGTCTCGATCGTGCTCCCCGAGGTGCACGTCGGCTGCGCGTCGGCTGTTCTGTCGGGCACGATGAACCAGGCGTTCGGGTCGGTGCCCGCCTTGGGCGTCAGGGCGAAGTCGCCCAGCGTGAAGCTGTTGGCGACCAGCACGAGGTCGACGCCGAGCTGGGTCTTCGCGTCGGCGCCCCGCGCGGTGTCGATGCCGCCGGCGCAGGCCGTCGTGTCCACGACTGTGTCGACGGTGAGGTTCGCAACGAACGACGACCAGAAGGTCGTGAACTTGCCCGCGATGTTGCCGCAGTTGTAGGGCGCCGACGACGAGGTGATCGTGACGACGTCGTAGCCCGGCCAGTCCTCGGCCGCGTAGGCGTAGTCGAACCACGGCTCGAACGTCGGCGCGAGGCTCGGTGCGGTGCCGGGCGACTCCCACCGGATGCCGCCGGCCTGCCCGCCCGCGACCCGCGGGCTGCTCGTCGGTGCTCCGACATCCATCCAGCCGACCTGCAGCTTCGCGCCCTGCGGCAGCGTGAGGGTGCCGTCGATGCGGGACGGGCTGTTCCCGATCGCGACGTCGCCACCCGCGGTGACGTCGCCCTGCACGATGTCGCTGTTGTTCAGGTACACCGCCCACCGGCCGTTGAACGGGTTCTCCCCGCCGGCGTGCACGTCGCCGTTGATCGTGCAGCCGGACTGGCCGATCACGGAACCCGCGATGTTCACGTTCGCCGGCACGGTCGTCTTGCATTCGAAGGAGCCGCCGGCGGGGAACTCCACGGTGGCGAGGCCATCGCTTCTGGGCATGACGTGGTTGGTGAAGTACACCGAGTCGCTGCCGGAGTTGAAGAACACCAGCTCGGCCGCGCCGTCGAAGGTGGGGGCGAGCGTGTAGGCGTAGACGGCCTCGGTGGTGGTGACGCCGCCATCGGTGCCGCGGCCGACCGAGGTGAACGTCACGCGGTCGGCGGCGCAGGTGCCCGTGACGGTGTAGGCCGGGTCGGTGGATGCCAGCGACAGGTCGCAGAACTCGCCCGTGCGGCGCGCATCGGCGACGGCCGCCGAGAGGCCCGCATCGGCGGCGGCCTTGGACTGCACGCTGCCGCGCGTGTCGACGATGCTCCCGGCCGTGCCGGTGACGACGGCGCCGGCGGTGAGGGCCACGATGCTCAGCACGAGCATCACGATGAGCACCGAGACGAGCGTCGAGCCGGTGTCGTCGGTGTGGCGCGGGTCGCGTCGGGCGCGTGCGGCACGCGGGTGGCGGATCGGGTTCACCAGCATGCGGATCCCGTCCCTTCGTGCGCGGCCTGCGCGAACGCGCCGCCGGCGAGCGGCACGGTGACGTCACCGGTGGTGACGGTCAGCGAGATCGTCAGGCTCCGTCCCGATCCGGTGAACGGCGCGGCATCCGGGCCGGTGCCGGTGACCCCCGTCGCCATCTCGCTCCATCCCGCGCCCGGGACGGAATCGAGCGGGATCGCGGATGCCGACGTGCGATGCAGCAGTGTGCCGTCGGCGTGCAGCACCCAGGCCTCGCAGCGCCATCCCGATGCGCCGTCGGCGACCCGGGCGCGCAGCATCCCGCCGTCGACACGGAACTCGCTCGCGTTGCGGATGCTGGTCTGCACCGAGTTCGCCACGACCTGCGCCCGGCCCGTCGCCTGATCGCGCTCGGTGGCGGCGGCGCCCGCGGACAGGCCGGTGGCGAACAGGACCGCGAGGATGCCGAGGAACAGGGCGCTCAGCATCCCGTACAGGATCAGCTCGACGAGGGTCGCGCCCGCGTCGTCGGGATGCCGTGTCGTCGTGCCCGCGGCGTTCGGGCGTGGCGCGGTCGTGAATGGCGCGGTCATGATGCGCTCACCAGAAGCTCGGTGGAGACCGTGACGATGTCATCGAGGCTGTCTTCGGCGCCGGCGCCCTCGGTCACGATGACCTCGACGGTCACGGTGCCCGGGTAGTCCGCGGGGCATCCGCCCGGAAAGTCGAGGGTGGTGGTGAGCCCCGTGCTCGCGTCGGTCCCCCCGGACGACGCGAGCACGGAGGCGCAGCTCGTCGTGGTGGACGAGTCGGGGAATCGGGCCTTCAGCTCCGCGACGCGGGCGTTGGCCACAGAGTTGGCCGCCGACGAATCGCGGTTCTGCACGCTCGATGCCGTCGCGGTGATCAGCAACGGCGCAATGGCCAGTGCGATCACCGTCAGCAGCAGCATCGCGACCACGATCTCGACGAGGCTGAATCCCCCGTCGAGCACGCGTTCGTCGCGTCCCCCCTGCTGCCGGATATGCGGCATCCCCATCTCGCTCACCCTCCCCAGTGCGAGCTGCCGGTCCCCGAGAGGACCGTGTTTCCCCAGTTGCCTCCGATGGAGGCTTTTCCCCAGTGGGGGCCGACGCGCCTTACTGCGCCGACCCCACGTGTGGTGGCCGGTGGCCGGCTGTCAGTCGCAGCCGGGGCCGGACTTCTGATCCGTCACACCGGACTTGGTGGCTGTGACGCAGACAGTGTCGATGTCGGTGCCGTCGAGCTCCGTGACCTTCACGGTCACGCCGTCCGTCGACAGGTTGGTCAGCGTCGCGCCCGCGGCCGGCGCCGCGTCGTCGCCGGCGGCGACGGCGGCCGACACCTGCGTGGCCCCGTTGGCGGCGATCGTCGCGAGCGAGTTCTCCTCGGCGGTGGCCTGGATGCCGGCGAAGATCGGAATCGCCACGGCGGCCAGGACCCCGAGGATCACCACGACGACGATCAGTTCGATGAGCGAGAAGCCGTCGTCGTCGGCGTTCTCCCGGCGGCGTTCAGCCGCGACGATGTAATTGCGAATCGATGCACGCATGTGCGTATCTCCCCAGTGGAATATGTGTACAAGTCAGCTCGGACGTGCGCAGGTATTCCAGATCTCCCCGGATACCCCAGCCCCCAGAGCTGGGTACTTAGGGACTCACATGACGTGAACCCCTCCCCGCAAGCATCATGAGACGTTCCTCATCTTCATGTCAACCTGCTCTCATGTAACGAAAAGGTAACGGAGCCTTGGCCTGCCTCCTTTATCGCAGATCAGAGTTGTTTTCTCTGACAGACATACGAGAGTGAGTTATCCACAGCCAGACGCAGCGCTCGCACTACTCCCCCGAGCATCGGGTGCGCAACCCCACCGCATCCGCAATCCGTTCACCATTAACCTCCGAAGACCCTGTGAACACGGAAAGACCGTGAACGAGATTGGAGGCGCGTCATGCGCACGTCACCCAACCGGATCATCGCGACGATCTTCGGAGCCGTCTACCTGCTCGTCGGGCTGCTCGGCTTCGCCGTCACCGGCGGCGTGGCATTCATCGCCACCGAAGGCGGGCTGCTGCTCGGCATCTTCGAGGTGAACCCGCTGCACAACATCGTCCACCTGCTCGTCGGCGCGGTGCTGCTGATCACCGGACTCGCGTCGGTGCCGGCCGCCAAGGGCGCCAACATCACGATCGGCGCCGTCTATCTGCTGCTCGGCATCGTCGGATTCTTCATCGTCGACAGCGCGCTGAACATCCTGGCGCTGAACACCGCCGACCACTTCTTGCACCTGGCCAGCGCCCTCGTGCTGCTCGGTGTGGGTCTCGGCGCCGACCGCGGCGCACGGACCGCCACGGTCTGACGGATGTCGTTTCGCATGTGGCCCGCCCTCGCCTCGTGGGGGGCGGGCCTCGTCCATTTCGCCGTCGGGGCCGCCGCGCCGCCGATGTTCCTGGCCGCCTTCGTCGTGATCGCGACGCTTGAGCTCGCATGGGGCGTCGCGGTTCTGCGCAGCGATCGGCTCGTCCTCCCCCGACTGACGCTCGCGGCGAGTCTGAGCGCCCTGCTCGTCTCACTCGCGGCGGCGCTCGCCGGGGTAATGACGTGGCTGCCCCTGGTCAGCGCCACCGTGATGCTGGTGTTCATCGCCGGCGCCGCGGCGATCGCCGTGCGGCGGCACGCCCGGGCCCGGGATGCCGGGTCGCAGCCGGCCACGGGCCAGGTGCGTCCCGGGCGCACCCTCGTGGGCTTCGCCGCCGGGGCCGTGCTCGTCGCGGGGTTGACCACGCCCGCCCTCGCGGCCACGGAGGCCGGCGAGTACGCGGTGCCGCACGGCGAGATGCCCGGCCACCACGCCCACTGACGGCATCCGCCCCGGCGCCGGCGTCGCGCGCCCGCGTCGCGCACTGCGCCCGTCGCGCCCGACCCTCGAGATGCTCCGCTGTCGCATATCGACCCGGGGAGGAGGCGCGCGGATCGATGTGCGACAGCGGAGCGGATGGAAGCGGGGGCGGATGCCGGGGCTGCTGCGCGCCGAGGAGGGTGCGCGCCGAAGAGGGCCTGCGCCGAGGAGCACGTACCGTGCGGCCGCACAACCCGGCCGCCCCACGCCCGACCCTAGAGCGCTCCGCTGTTGCATATCGACCCGGCGAGGAGGCGCGCGGATCGATGTGCGACAGCGGAGCCAGGGTGGGCGGCGGGCGCGGCGCGGGAGCGGACGAGCGCGCGCGATATACGAACATAGGTACGCAATGCGCCATGGCCAATGTCGAAGATACGTTCTAGCATTGCGGCATGGCCACGGCACTGCGCGAGAGCACCACCCACGGGGATGAGGTGCGGCGTCTGCGCGCGCAGCTCGACCGCATCCGGGGTCACAAGGTCGAGACCCCCGCGCTGCCGGTGCACTCCGCGCTGGCGCAGCTGCTGCCGGGGCAGGGCCTGCAGCCGGGTTCGGTCTACGCGGTCGACAGCTCCGCCGCGCTGCTGCTCGCGCTGCTCGCCGGCCCCTCGCGGGCCGGGTCATGGTGCGGCGTCATCGGCATGCGCGGATTCGGCGCCGAAGCGGCCGAGGAGTACGGCCTCGACCTCGACCGCCTGGTGCTCGTGCCCGATCCGGGCCCCCGCTGGTTCGCGGTCGCCTCGGCGCTGGCCGAGGTGCTGCCGATCGTCGCGGTGCGCCCGGCCGGGCGTCCGGGTGACGGCGATGTCTCCCGGCTGGCCGCGCGACTGCGTGACCGCGGCACGGTGCTCGTCACGCTGGGCGCCTGGCCCGGCGCCGACGCCCTGCTGAGCGTCAGCGATCCCCGCTGGCGCGGTCTCGGCACGGGGCACGGCTACCTCGCCGGGCGCGAGGTCACCGTCACGGCATCCAGCCGACGATTCCCCGTGCCCCGCAGTACGCGGATGCTGCTTCCGGATGCCGCGGGCACCGCCGCCGCGGTCGATCCCGCACCCGCCCGCGCCACCGGCGACGCGCGCGTCCCCACCCCGATCCGGGCGGTGGGCTGATGGGCGGCGGGCCGGTGAACAGCGGACCGGTGAACAGTGGACCAGCGAACAACGGGCCGGTGAACGGCGAGCGGGGAGACGGCGGGCGGAACGACGCCCCTGTGCGCACGCTCGCCCTGTGGATCCCCGACTGGCCGATCGCAGCCCTCGTCCGCGAACGCGGCGCAACCGTCGACCCCGCGCAGGCCGTCGCGATCGCCAAGGCGAACCGCATCGTCGCCTGCTCGGCGGCCGCCCGCGCGCAGGGCGTGCGCCGGGGGCAGCGCCGTCGCGACGCCCAGGCGTGCTGCCCGACCCTGCAGCTCGTGCCCGAGGACGAGGGGCGCGACAACCGGGGCTTCCTCCCCGTCGTCGAGCGCCTCGAGCGGCTCGCCCCGGGGGTGCAGATCGTGCGGGCGGGACTCGGCGCCCTGCGCGCCCGCGGCCCCACCCGCTACTACGGCGGCGAAGACGAGGCCGCGCGGATGCTGCTCGACGAGATGGCCGCGTGCGAGCTGCCCGACGCCCGCATCGGCATCGCCGACGGACCCTTCACCGCCGAACGCGCCGCCCGCCTCACCCGCCCGGGCGAGGTCGCCGACCGCGTGCGGGTCGTCCCCCCGGGCGAGGCCACGGCATTCCTGCATCCCCTGCCGATCGGCGCGATCGGCGACGACGAGCTCGTGGGGCTGCTCACGCGTCTGGGGGTGCAGACCCTCGGGGGCTTCGCGGCCCTCGACGAGAACAAGGTGCGCGAGCGCTTCGCGGAACGCGGGGTGCGCCTGCACCGTCTGGCGCGCGGACTCGACGCCCGCCCCGTCACGGCCCGGGTGCCGCCCCCCGAACACGAGCGCGAGATCGCGTTCGAGCCCCCGCTCGAGCTGGTCGACCAGGTCGGCTTCGCCGTGCGCATGACCGCCGACGACCTCGTCGACTCCCTCGGCTCGCAGGGTCTGGTGTGCACCGAGCTACGCGTCGAGCTGCGGGATGAGTTCGGCGGCCGGTCCGAGCGGGTGTGGCAGCATCCGACCACGTTCGACGCGGCGGCCGTCGTCGACCGGGTGCGCTGGCAGCTCGAGGCGGCGATCGACGCCGACCTGCGTGGCGGCATCACCGGCGGCATCACTCTCGTGCGCCTCGAACCCGAGGCGGTGGATGCCGCGGCGCACCACGCCCCGGGGCTGTTCGGCCAGGGGCCCGGCGAGCGCGTGCACCACGCCCTCTCGCGCGTGCAGGCCATGCTCGGGCATCGCGGTGTCGTGACCCCCGTGGTCGGGGGCGGGCGGTGGCTGGCGGAACGGCAGGTGCTGGTGCCGTGGGGCGACCGGGTCGCGCCGGCCCGCGAGCGCGCGCAGCCATGGCCGGGGTCGCTGCCCGCCCCGCACCCCACGACCGTGTTCTTTCCGCAGCCCGAGATGCAGGTGCGCTCAGGCGACGGGGCCGACGTCACGATCGACGACCGGGGCCTGCTCAGCGGCGCGCCCGCCGCGATCGCGGGCACCGGCATCCACCGCTCCGTCGCGGCGTGGGCCGGGCCGTGGGGGGTGCGCGAGCGCGAGTGGGACCCCGAGCGGCGCCGCACCGCCTATCGGGTGCAGGTCGTCGACGACACCCAGGTCGCGTGGCTGCTCGTGCTCGAGAACGACACGTGGCGGGCCGAGGGGCGGTACGACTGATGGGCTTTCGCAACCCGCCGATCCCGTGGTCCGAGCTCGAGCGCATCCTCAGCACGACCCGGCCCGAGAAGGCGCCCGCCCATGCCGACGGGGGCGACAGCCCCGCCTGGTCACGCAAACGCGGGGCCTACGTCACCCCCACCATCGAGCGTCCGCCCGAGGCGGTGCCCTATGCCGAGCTGCACGCGCATTCGTCGTACTCGTTCCTCGACGGGGCGTCCTCACCCGAAGAGCTGATCGAAGAGGCCGAGCGCCTCGGACTGTCGGGCCTGGCTTTGACCGACCACGACGGGTTCTACGGGCTCGCGCGGTTCGCCGAGGCGGCTGAGTCGTTCCAGGTCACGACGGTGTTCGGGGCCGAGCTCTCGCTGGGGCTGCCCGCCCCGCAGAAGGGCGAGGCCGACCCGGTCGGTCAGCACCTGCTCGTGCTCGCACGCGGGCAGGAGGGCTACCACCGCCTCGCCGCCGCGATCACCCACGCGCAGTTGCGGGGCGGCGAGAAGGGCCGCCCCGTGTACGACCTGGGCGAGCTCGCCGACCGATCGGGCGGCCCCGCAGATCCGCACTGGGCGATCCTGACCGGATGCCGCAAGGGTGCGGTGCGCCAGGCCCTGTCCACCGAGGGCCCGTCCGGCGCCGCCCGCGAGCTCGACCGGCTCGTCGATCTGTTCGGCCGCGACGCGGTGCACGTCGAGCTGACCGACCACGGCGACCCGCTGGACTCCCGCCGCAACGACCTGCTCGCCGCCCTCGCCGCCGACCGGGGGCTGCCGACCCTCGCGACCAACAACGTGCACTACGCCTCGCCCCCCAAGGCGCGCCTGGCCGCCGCGATCGCCGCGGTGCGCGCGAACCGCAGCATGGACGAGCTTGACGGATGGCTGCCCGCGCACGGCTCCGGGCACCTGCGCTCGGGGGCCGAGATGGCCGCGCGCTTCGCCCGCTACCCCGGAGCGGTGGCCCGCACCGTCACGCTCGCCGATGAGCTGGGGTTTCCCCTGCGCCGCGCCAAGCCCGCGCTGCCCAGACAGGAGGTCCCCGCGGGCCACACGCCCATGTCATGGCTGCGGCACCTGGTGTGGCAGGCGGTGCCGCAGCTGTACCCGACGCTCGCCGACGACGACCGCCGGCGCATCGAGAACGAGCTGGACGTCATCGAGAAGAAGGACTTCCCCGGCTATTTCCTCATCGTGCACGACATCGTCGCCGAGGCCCGGCGCCGCGGCATCCTGTGCCAGGGCCGGGGGTCCGCGGCCAACAGCGCCGTCTGCTACCTGCTGCACATCACCGCCGTCGACCCGATCCTGTACCGGCTGCCGTTCGAGCGGTTCCTGTCGTCGCTGCGCGAGGAGGAGCCCGACATCGACGTCGACTTCGACTCCGACCGGCGCGAAGAGATCATCCAGTGGGTCTACGCCCGCTACGGCCGCGAACGCTCCGCCCAGGTGGCGAACGTCATCCAGTACCGCCCCAAGAATGCCGTGCGCGACATGGCCCGCGCCCTCGGCTACTCCCCCGGTCAGCAGGACGCGTGGTCGAAGCAGGTGGAGCGCTGGGGCGCCGAGCTGTCGTCGATGCCCGACCACGACATCCCCGACCAGGTGGTGGAGTACGCCGGCGAGCTGCTCAAGGCGCCCCGGCATCTGGGCATCCACTCGGGCGGCATGGTGCTCACCGACCGGCCCGTCGGCGAGGTCGTGCCGATCGAGCACGCGCGCATGCAGGACCGCACCGTCATCCAGTGGGACAAAGACGATGCGGCGTGGATGGGGCTGGTCAAATTCGACCTGCTGGGTCTCGGGATGCTGGCGGCCCTGCAGCACTCGTTCGACCTGATCCGCGGGGCCACCGGCGAGGAGTGGACGCTCGCGACCCTGCCCAAAGAGGAGCCCGCGGTGTACGACATGCTGTGCCGCGCCGACTCGATCGGAGTGTTCCAGGTCGAATCCCGCGCGCAGATGGGGCTGCTGCCGCGCCTGCAGCCGCGCCGGTTCTACGACCTGGTCGTCGAGATCGCCCTCATCCGGCCGGGGCCCATCCAGGGCAAGGCCGTGCACCCGTTCGTGCGGCGCAAGATGGGGCTCGAGAAGGTGGAGTACCCGCATCCCAAGCTCGAGCCGGTGCTCGAGCGCACCCTCGGCATCCCCGTGTTCCAGGAGCAGCTGATGCAGATCGCGATGGCCGTGGGCGACTGCACCGGCGAGCAGGCCGACCTGCTGCGCCGGGCGATGGGCTCCAAGCGCGGGCAGGAGAAGATCGAGTCGCTGCGCGCACAGCTGTACGAGGGGATGGCGCGCAACGGTCTCGTGGGTGAGGCCGCCGACGACATCTACGCCAAGATCCAGGCCTTCGCCGACTTCGGATTCGCCGAGTCCCACTCCCTCTCGTTCGCGCTGCTGGTCTACGCCAGCTCGTGGATCAAGCTGCACTATCCCGCCGCGTTCCTCGCGGGCCTGCTGCGGGCGCAGCCGATGGGGTTCTACTCCGCCGCGACGCTCGCCGCCGACGCCCGCCGGCACGGGGTCGAGGTGCGCCGCCCCGACCTGCAGCGCTCGGGCGCGACCGAAACCCTCGAGGCGGTGTCGCCGAGGCCCATGCGCCCGGCGTCCGCGCACCCGGCATCCGCGCACCCGGCGTCGGAGATGGGGCGAGCGTCGGATGCCGCGGCCCAGAGCCCTCCGACCCCCGACACATCTCCGACGCCCGACACACCCCCGGGCGCCGGCGTTTCGTCTCGTCGCTCCGCTCCTCGCGCAACGCCCGAGGTCCCGGCCGCCTCGCGAGCGCAGCGAGACGAAACGCCCGCAACGACCGGCCTCGACTCCTGCCTCGACCCCGCGCAGCCGGCGGCGGGCGCGTTCGACCCGAACGCCCCGGATGTCTCGGCCGCGCACCGCCGCGACGGCGGTTTCGCGGTGCGCCTGGGGCTCGCGGGCGTCACGGGCATCGGCGAGAGAGTCGCCGAGCGCATCGTCTCGGAAAGGGATGCCGGGGGGCACTACCGCGACCTGCACGATCTGGTGCGCCGCACCGACCTGACCGCCGCGCAGCTCGAGGCGCTCGCGACCGCCGGGGCCTTCGAGTGCTTCGGGCTCACCCGCCGCGAAGCGATCTGGCTGGCCGGATCGGCGGCGCAGGACCGCGCCCAATTCCTGCCCGGCACCGTCTTCGCCGTGCAGCCGCCGCT
The DNA here is from genome assembly GCF_033792225.1 of Microbacterium sp. LRZ72. Classification (NCBI taxonomy): domain Bacteria; kingdom Bacillati; phylum Actinomycetota; class Actinomycetes; order Micrococcales; family Microbacteriaceae; genus Microbacterium; species Microbacterium sp. LRZ72. The sequence continues at coordinate 30,019 of NZ_JANGEX010000008.1, read as the reverse complement.
GTTCCCCGACCTGTCGAACCACGACCGGCTCGCGGCGGACCTGTGGGCCACCGGCGTCTCGCCCGACGATCACCCGATGGCCCACTACCGCGACGAACTCGACACCCGCCGCGTGCTGTCGTCGACGCAGCTGCGCACGCACGAGACCGGGCGGCGGGTCGAGGTCGCGGGACTCGTGACGCACCGGCAGCGGCCGGCGACGGCATCCGGGGTCACGTTCCTGAACCTCGAAGACGAACACGGCCTCGTCAACGTGATCTGCTCGGTCGGGGTGTGGACGAGATTCCGTCGCATCGTTCGGGACTGCCCCGCGCTGATCGCCCGCGGGATGCTGGAGCGCTCCCCCGAGGGGGTCACGAACCTCGTCGCCGACGGCTTCGAAGATCTGCAGGTCGGCATCCGGCACGCGTCCCGCGACTTCCGCTGAACCGCGCCAGAACCGCGCCGGCTCGGCGGCCCGGAACGCCGAGAGCGTCGCCGACCCTGCTTTAGCCTGAGAGCGTGCGTGACGACACCCCCACCCTGCCTGCGATCGACGACGATCGCGCAGAGAACAGCATCGCCATGGCGATCGGCCAGGCGGTCGCCTCCGCTCGCGCCGACCGCAAGCTGTCGATGCGCGCACTGGCAACCGAGGCGGGGATCAGCCAGCCCTTCCTCAGCCAGATCGAGAACGGCCGGACCCTGCCGTCGATGCTGACGCTCTACCGACTCGCCGCGGCCCTCGGCCTCTCGGCGGCGGAACTCATGCCGACCGAGGCCGAACCCGCGCAGATTCACGTCATCCGCCGCGACGATGCCCGCAAGGTGTCCGTGTCCGAAGCCCCCGATGCCGGGGTGGGAAGCATCCTCACCGCAGCCGGCCGGCGCGTCGTCGCGACCGAGTACATCATCGGCGCGGGCGACGACATGGGCGATTGGTTCCAGTCCGACGGCGAGCTGCTGGTCTACATCGCGGCGGGCCGCGTGATCGTCACGATCGACGGCCGGGGCGAGTGGGAGCTCGGTGCGGGTGACGCGATGACCTATCCCGGCGCGCTGCGCAACGTCTGGCGCGCCGTCGGTGCCGAGAAGGCGACGATCCTGCTGGTGCACTCTCCCGATTGACGTGACATCGTCACAAGATATTTACACAAGCAATCTTTGATTACTCTGTACTATCAAGTCATGAGCGAATCTTTCACCGTCCCCATCGTGGACATCTCCGCCTACGTCACCGACGGCAGCGCCGCGGAGAAGGCCGCCGTCGCCCGCGCACTGGATGCCGCATGCCGCACCGTCGGGTTCATCCAGGTCGTCGGTCACGGCGTACCCGGCGCCGTGACCGACGGACTCGCCCAGGCGATCGACGACTTCTTCAGCCAGGACCTCGAGGCCAAGAAAGCATGGAAGCGGCCCGCGAAGGAGAACCGCGGCTACAGTCCGCCCAAGAGCGAGTCGCTCAGCTACTCGCTGGGCATCGACCCCGTCACGCGCATGAACGACTTCTTCGAGGCGTTCAACGTCGGCAGCTCCGAGGCGGACTACCCGGGCTTCACCGACCAGACGGGCGACTACGCCGCCAATACCTGGCCCGACACCCCCGGCTTCGAAGAGCGCGTCACCGCATACTTCGACGAGGCGCGCCGGGTCGCGTTCACGCTGCAGGATGCGTTCGCCGACGCCCTCGGGATCGACCGAGCCGTCTTCGATGCCACCTCGGATCATCCGATCAACGTCCTCCGCATGAACAACTACGCCCTGCCCCCGGGCAGCATCGAACTCGGGGGCGACCTGACGGGCATGGGCGAGCACACCGACTACGGGCTGGTCACCGTGCTCTGGGCGGACCGGGTCGAGGGACTGCAGGTGCTTGGTCGTGATGCGCGCTGGCACGACGTGATGCCGGCCGAGAACGCGCTGCTGGTGAACCTCGGCGATATCGCCGCCCGCGTGACGAACGACGAGTGGATGTCGACCCTGCACCGCGTCAAGCCCCCGGTCGTCGGTGGCACGATCAAGCGCCGCCGCTCGGCCGCCTTCTTCCACGATTGGAACGCGGATGCGATGATCCACACTCTCCCCTCCGTCCTGCACGACGCCGAACCCAACTACGACCCCGTCACGGTTGCGGAACACGTTCAGGCGAAGCTGCGTGGATCGCGCGCCGGAGTGAAGAACACCGCCGCCGCCCGCGAGCAGGCCCGCATCGAATCGGCGTCCGTATGAGCGCCCTCACGCCCGCGTCGTCGTCCGCGATCCCGAAGGCAGAGATCCACATGCACCTCGAGGGTGCGCTCGAGTCCGAGCTGCTCGTCGTGCTGGCCAAGCGCAACGGCATCCCCCTGCCCTCCTACGATCCGGAGGTGCTCGATGCCCGCTACCGGTTCGGCGAATTGCAGGATTTTCTGGATGTCTACTTCGGCAACCTGGCCGTCATGCGCACGGCGGAGGATTTCCACGACCTCGCGGCGCTGTACCTGCGCCGCGCCCGCGAGAACGGCGTGGTGCGGGCGGAGTCCTTCTTCAATCCGATGGTGCATGTCCGCGCGGGCGTCCCGCTCGCCGCGGTCATGGAGGGCTACGGCGCGGCGTTCGCCGATGCTCGCCGCGACGGGCTCTCGTGCGACCTCATCCTCGACTTCACCCGAGACCTGGGAGCGGAGGCGGCCGACGACATGCTCACGCAGATGGCGCCGTTCCGGGACGCGTTCATCGGTGTCGGGCTCGACTCGACCGAGGTCGGGTATCCCCCGATGCTCTTCCGCGAGGTGTTCGCCCGGGCCGCAGCCGACGGTCTGCACCGGACGTGCCATGCCGGCGAAGAGGGCGACCCCGAGTACGTCCGCCAGGCGCTCGACGACCTGCACGTCGAACGGATCGACCACGGCCTGCGGGCCGTCGAGGATCCGGAGCTGCTCCGGCGGCTGGCCGACGAACATGTCCCGCTCAACGTCTGCCCGCTGTCGAACGTCGCGCTGCGGGCGGTCGATCGGATCGAGCAGCATCCGGTGTTCACGATGCTCGACGCCGGCATCGCGGCGACGATCTCGAGCGACGACCCCGCCTACTTCGGCGGTCATATCGGCGCGAACTTCGCCGCGCTGGAGGCGGTGGGCGCCTCCCGCGACCAGTTGATCGGATGCATCGAGAACTCCTTCGAAGCCGCGTTCATCGACGCCGCCGAACGCGGCCGTCACCTCGAGGCGCTCCGGGTCGCTGTCACCGGCTGAACACGCCAGGCGCGTTTCGTCTCGTCGCTGCGCTCCTCGCTCAACGCCCGACGCCTCCTCGCTCAACGCCCGAGTCGAACCGCGAGAGGATGGACCCGTGACCTCCTCCCCACCCGACCTGGGCCTGCTGTTCGACGTCGACGGACCGCTTGCGAGCCCGGTGACCCGCACGGTCGCGATCGGCAGCATCCTCGACGATCTGCTGGCCCTCGCCGGTGCCGGCGTGCCGATCGCGTTCATCACGGGGCGCTCCGACGCCTTCATCCGCGACAAGGTGATCACCCCGCTGCAGGGCCGCGGGCTGGCTGAGGCGCTGACGGCTCCCGGCGCCCGAATGTTCGGCGTCTACGAGAAGGGCGCCGCCTGGTCGCGCATCACCCCGACCGGCCTCGGCGAGGTGCAGGTCGACCGGGACCTCGCCCCGCCGCAGACGCTCGTCGACAGCATCCGCGATCTGGTCGACCGCGACTTCGCCGACCTGGTCTTCTTCGACGACACCAAGCGGGCGATGATCTCGGTCGAACAGCGCGTCGACGTCGACAACGCCGACTACCTCGCGCGACAGGACGAGTTCAACGACGCCGCGTACGACGTGGCCGTCAGTCAGGGCGTGGGCGTTCGCTTCGGCGACCGCACCGCTCCGGATGCCGCCGGCGAGACGCCCTTCCGCATCGACCCGACGATCATCTCGACCGACATCGAATCCGTTCTGCTCGACAAGGACCACGGCGCCCGACGCGCCCTGTCGCACTTCGGCGAGACCGGTCCCCTGCCGCGGACGTGGCGCACCGTCGGGGACTCGCGCAGCGACTACAAGATGGCCGACGAGCTGCACGCCCAGGGGTTCGACGTCGCGCACGTCGACGTGCGCCCGAGCGACGGCATGCTCGACAGGCCCTACGCCGTGCTCACGGAGGGCGATCTGATCCACGACGAGGCCGGCGCCGCCTTCCTGCGCGGGTGGATGCAGCGGCTCGGCGTGGCGCGCGACACCGCCTGAACGTGGCCGGCGCCGCCGCTTCCGCGCCGGTGGCGTTGCTCGCCCCGTCGGTAGGCTAGACTGGAATCTGCGATCGGCACTTGCCTTTGGCTGAAGTAAGGTCCTGTCGGGGCCGCCGACCGCACGAACCCCTCCTGAACATCGCAGAACATCGCGAACCAGGTCCGGAACCACGTGATCGGTGCAACTCCCCGATGCGGCCACGCGTACCATCCGTACGCGAAAGAACACGTAGGGAAGAACACCATGGCCACCGGAATCGTGAAGTGGTTCAACGCCGACAAGGGATTTGGCTTCATCGCCCCCGACGACGGCTCCGCAGACGTCTTTGCGCACTACAGCGCCATCAACTCGGGAGGCTACCGCAGCCTCGACGAGAACCAGCGGGTCGAGTTCGACACCGCTCAGGGCCCCAAGGGCCTCCAGGCTGAGAACATCCGCCTGGTCTGAGTTGATCTGATCAGAAGGGCGGTCCGCGTAAGCGGGCCGCCCTTTGTCGTGGGATGTCGCCCGTTCCCGGATCAGCGCCGCCGGCGCCGCAGTTCCCACCTGTTGCCGGCACCGCCGGGCTCCGCCCGGTACACGAACTCGTCCATCGCGGCGACGGCGATCGCCAGGCCGCGCCCGGATTCCGCTTCGGGGGCGGGCATCGAGACACCCGCGAGATCGATGTCTCCGGCCACGGCGTCGTCGACGAAGACGGCGCTGAGGGTGACCTCATCGGCACCGAGCGCCAGCGAGACATGCACCGGCGATCCTTCGGCACCCACGGCGTGTGCGGCCACATTCGCGGCGATCTCGCCGACAGCCAGGGCGAAGAGGCCGTGGTCCTCGTCGCTCAGCCCGGGGACGTCGCGGCCCAGCTGCTCCAGCGCCACGTGCACACGATCGACGAAAGCGGCATCCGCAATGCCCTCTACGCGCACCCGCTCACCGTCAGTCACCGTCGAACGCCGTTTCCGGCGTGGGGTGAGCGCGCAGCACCCGATCGAGGTTCGTGAGTTTCAGCACCCGGCGCACGCTCTCCGACACCGTCGCAATGCGCAGGTCGCCGCCGGCGACGCGCGTCGCCTTCAACCCGCCGATGACGGCGCCGAGACCGGACGAGTCGATGAACTCGGTCGCCGCGAGGTCGATGACGATGCGGGTGAAGCCCTTGGCGATAAGATCGTCGATCGCCTGGCGCAGCCTGGGGGCGACGGTCGCGGTGAGGCGGCCCGTGGGCGACACCACGGCGAAATCGGGATGCGTGGTCACGGCGATGTTCATCGTTGCTCCTGGGTCGGGGAAAGGGCACGGGGTGCGGGGCCCCGATAGAAGACGGCCTGGATGATGACGCTCAGCACGGCCAGGTCGTAGACCACCCACACCGTGTTCACCAGCGTGCCGGTCCCGTCCGCGGTGCCGACCGCCAGCCGCGCGAGTCCGATCACGAGGGCGATCGTGAGCAGGACGATTGCGGTCAGCTGGGGCCAGATCGCGCGCCAGGGCGTCGCCCCACGCACCCCGTCCTTGCGGGTGACGACGAAGCCGAGCGAACGCCCGAAGACGACGTTGGCCACCGCGCTGGTGCATGCGCGGATCCACACGGGGAACAGTGCGAGCGAGTACTGCTGGCCCCGCCAGGTGCGGATCCCCCGCGCGACGACGAGGAAGAGGATCTGGTTGATGACGAAGTACGGCAGGAACCTCACGAAGAAGTCGACGCTCCACGCGGTCACGGGCATGACGCCGAAGCAGAGATAGATCACGGGCGCCGCCAGGTAGACGATCGCGGCGAAACCGGACAGGTACGTCCACATCGTGCCGAAGTACATCAGACGCTGGCCGAACGACAGGCCCCTCTTGACCAGCGGGTTGTCACGCAGCATCACCTGCAGGGTTCCCTGCGCCCACCGCAGCCGCTGCTGCAACATCGTCGCCAGGTCTTCCGGTGCGAGGCCGTGGGCGAGGATCTCGTGGTGGTAGACGCTGCGCCAGCCCAGGGCGTGCAGCTGCATCGCCGTCGCCATGTCCTCGGTCACCGAGATGGTCGCCAGCGGCAGGATCGGCTGCGCCTCGCCCGGGCGGTCGACCCGCAGCGCATCCACCAGGGCGCCGACGGAGTCGACGGCGCCGAGCGGCGACCATTCGCGGGTGGCGAGCACCTGCAGGGCACCGTCGTCGATCACGAGCGCGCCGATCTCGGCGTCGCGTTCCACCGGCAGCTCGCGGATCGCGGCCAGGTCGGCCTCGAGCGCCACCAGGTCGCGCGCGACGAGCCGGCGAGAGGCGGCGTCCACGGCATCGTGCACCCGTGAGGTCACATCGGCGATCGGCCCACCCGTCGAGACCTGGGTGCGGGCCTCGTCGACCACGGCGCGCAGCTGCGTCAGTTCCTCGCGCACAGGCGCGTCGAGTCCGCGTTCGCGGCTCGCCTTGCTCAGCATCGAGGATGCCGTGTGGAGGGCGCGGCGCGTGGAATGCTCCAGATCGCGTACGTAACCGACGATGCCGAGCTGCATGAGCGCGTCCCGGCGCAGCACGGCATTCGACCCGCAGAAGAAGGCGGCGTTCCAACCGTCCTTGCCCTGCTGGATGGGCCCGTAGAACAGCGGGGCCTGGCTGCCGAGCGGATCAGATTCATCGACGTTGACGAAGTACTGCGGCGTCTGCACCAGCGCGACCTGCGGGTCGTCGGCGAAGTACCCGAGCGTGCGGTGCAGGATCAGCGGGTCCGGCACCTGATCGGCATCCAGGATCAGCAGGAACTCGCCGTCGGTGCGAAAGAGCGCATTGTTGAGGTTGCCGGCCTTGGCGTGCCGAGGCTTGTCGGCCCAGTCCTCCGAGCGCGTGATGTAGCCGACGCCGGCCCGGCGGCATTCCGCCTCGAGCTCGGACCTCGCCCCATCGTCGAGCACCCAGGTCTCGTGCGGATACGCGATGCGCTGCGCGGCGCGAGCGGTGGCCATGACCATCTCGAGCGGCTCGTCGTAGGTCGTCACGAACACATCGACGGTTCCCTCGGGCGCGGATGCCGGAGCGGCCCGCTCGCGCGCTCGCCACATCGTGACGGCGAACAGCACGGTGTCGACAAGGCTGTAGGTCTCGGCGATGACGAGCGGAACCGCGATCCACCAGGCCGACCAGTTGATCGACTCCAGCCACCGCCACGCCACATAGTTCACACCCAGCAGCACCGACAGCAGCGCGAGGACGCGGATGGCCGCGAAGCGCGTGCTCACGGGTTCCTCTGCACCACGACGACCGTCACATCGTCGGTCGCGTCGCCGCCGCGCGCCAGCCGCATGGCTTCGCGCACCGCGCCCTGCGGACCGTCGCGGAGCGCCGCGGTCACCTGCTCGAGCGGGCGGTCCGCGTCGAGCACGTCGAGCAGGCCGTCGCTGCAGCAGACGAACGTGTCGCCGGGCCGGAGGGTCGTGTGCGCCTGCGTGTGAACCTCGCCGAACCCCATACCCAGGGGCAGCCCCGTGGAGGCCAGCTTCTCCCAGCCGCCGTCGCGCCGCAGGATATAGGCCAGGCTGTGGCCGGCATCGACATAGGTCAGCTCGCCCGTCGTCAGGTCGAGGTCCGCATGCAGGGCGGTCACGAAGGCGTTCGTGTCGCCGATGTCGTTCTCCAGCAGCTGGTCGACCTCGGCGATCGCGGCCAGCAGCGGGCGGTCCGGCGCGGTGCGCAGGGAGGCGCGCACACCGGAGGCCACGATCGCGGGTCCGGCTCCCTTGCCCATCACATCGGCCAACGTGATGCGCAGCGCCCCGTCGTGCAGGTACCAGTCGTAGAAGTCGCCCATCACGTGGCCGGAGGCGATCGCGGCGCCGGCAAGCGTGAAGCCCTCGGCTTCGGGAGTGTGGCGCGGCAGGAGCGAGCGCTGGATCAGCGAGGCGTGATCGAGCTCGGCGTCCCGTGCAAGCTCCGCCTGCACCCACAGCGCCAGATCGCGCAGCATCTCTCGCTGACGCTCCGTGAGCGAACGCGGAGCGGTGTCGAGGATGCAGAAGGTGCCGACATGCTCGCCGCCCGGGGCCTGCAGCGGGTGGCCGGCGTAGAACCTCAGGTGCGGGTCCCCGGTCACGAAGGGGTTGTCGGCGAAGAATGTGTCGATCGATGCGTCCTCGACGACGAGTGTGTCGTCCTGCCGGATCGTGGCGTCGCAGAAGGCCCCCTCGCGGGAGGCCTCCTGGCCGCCGAGCCCGATCTGCGACTTGCGCCATTGACGGTCGCGATCGAGGAGCGTCACGCTCACCATCGGCACGCCGAAAAGCTCCTGCGCCAGGCGCGTGACCCGATCCACCCGCTCGTCGGGCGGGGTGTCGAGGATCTGGAGGGCGTCGAGAGCGCGTTGGCGCGTCTCTTCGTCGACGATCACGCGGTCGGCTCTCCCTTCCCCCGCGGCCATGATAGATGCCTCGACCCGAGACATGCGAACGGAGCGACGGACTACTCGGCCGGCGGTGCGGGTGTCTTCGGGGGCTGCGGCGACCCCCGCATCCGGTGTCGGTTCGATGCCTTTCGTGACGTTTTCGTGTCACGTTCTTCTAGCGAAACGGCGGGGTCACCTGCGTATGATTGGGGCACCGCGGCAGGCACATGCCTGGGGCGTGACGAAGCCCCTCTCGGGCAGTAAGGAAAACAGCATGGCCACCGGAACCGTCAAATGGTTCAACGCCGACAAGGGATTCGGCTTCATCGCGCCCGACGACGGCTCAGCCGACGTCTTCGCGCACTACAGCGCGATCAACGCGCGCGGCTACCGCAGCCTGGAAGAAAACCAGCGCGTCGAGTTCGACACCGCCCAGGGCCCCAAGGGTCTCCAGGCCGAGAACATCCGTCCCGTCTGAGACGCGACGAGTAAGGAGGGCGGTCCCGATCGGGGCCGCCCTTCTGCATGTGCGGTCACCGTTCGGTCACCCGCATCACCGGGTCATCGCGGCCGCGGGATCCTCGGGCCGCGGCAGCACGTTGCGCAGCACGTCGTCGAGGGTGACGACGCCGACGAAGCGTCCTTCGTCGCTCACCACCGCGAGCTGCTCGCTGTCGTGGCGCATCCGGGCCAGCGCGTCATGCACCGGGGTGTCGGCGGACAGCATGAACGCCGGACGGGCCAGTTCCCGCGCCGGTCGCTCGGCGGGTTCGAGCAGCGTGTCCCGCACGTGCACGATGGCCAGCGACGATGCACCGGATGCCGCCCTGGCGCGTTCCACGTCGCCCACCAGGATGCGCAGATGCCCCGACCGGGCCGCTTCGCGGTGCACGTCTCCGGCCGTGGCGTCGCCCGCCACCGCGGACGGCGTTCCCCCGACGGGAACGACATCGCGCAGCAGGAGGGTCTCGAGTTCGATGGCCTTCGCGATCGAACTGCGGAAGGAGGCGTCGAGAGCACCGACGTTGGCCGAATGCTCGACGAGGTGGCGGATGGTCGCCGCGTCGTGCCCGCCGACGGCCGCACGATCGACGGGCTCGACCCCGGTCGCCGCCACCAGGCGGTTGGCGACACGGTTGATCCAGACGAGCAGGGGGCGGAAGACCCAGATGAACGCGCGCGCAGGCAGCGCGGTCATGATCGCCGACGCCTCGGGGTGGGCGATCGCCCACGACTTGGGGGCCATCTCGCCGACCACCAGATGCAGGAAGGTCACGATCAGCAGCGACAGCACGAAGGCCAGCACGTCGGCCGACCACGCCGGCATCCCCCACGAGGAGAACACCGGCCCGAACCAGCCGTCGATCGCGGGCTTCGTCACCGCGCCGAGGGCGAAGGTGGCCGCGGTGATCCCCAGCTGAGCGCCCGCGAGCATGATGGTCAGCTCGTTCGACCCGCGCAACGCGGCCCGCGCGGAACGGCTGTCGACCGCGGCTTCCTCGAGGCGGTGTCGACGGGCTCCGAGCAGCGAGAACTCGATCACCACGAACAGAGCGCTGAGCGCGATCAGGAGCACGGTCGCGACGAGTACGACCCAGGGGTTCGTCATCGCTCCTCCTCGTCCCGGTCGGCGGTGTCGTCTTCTTCGTAGATCTCACGCAATGCCAGACGCACGAGCGTCGGAACGTGCCGATCCACTTCGAGGATCTCGGCATCCACCACACGCCGCACGGGTTCGTGCTCGATCATGTCCGCGCCCTCGCTGCCGAGGTCGATGCGCAGGGTCTCGCCCTCCTCGGGGAGGGCACCCCGCTCGGCGATCAGCAGCCCGGCGATCGTCTCGTAGTCACCTCGGGGCAGCCGATGGCCGATCGCGCGTTCGGCCTCGTCGATGTGCACATCGCCGCCCATCCGCCACTGGTCTTCGGCATCGCGCACCGGCAAGGGCGGTTCGTCGACGTCGTGCTCGTCGGTGATCTCACCCGCGACCTCCTCGGCGAGGTCCTCGAGCGTGAGAATGCCGGTGAAGCCGCCGTACTCGTCGATGACGCAGGCCAGCTCCTGGCCGCTGGCCCGCAGCTCACCGAGCGCATCGGGCAGCGACATCGGCGTGGGGACGATCAGCGGCTCGCGCATGAGGTCCGCCACCGTCTGGTCGTCGCGCAGCCCCTCGGCTCGCAGCAGATCGACGAGCTGCACCATGCCCACCGGCTGATCCTCGTCGTCGATGACGGGATAGCGGGTGTGCTCGCGCGCCATGAGCTCGCGCATGCGCTCGATCGAGGTGTCGGGACTCACGGTGCCGACCCGCGAACGCGGGATCATCGCGTGCTCGACGTCCTGCTGAGGAAAATCCAGGATGCGGTCGAGCATCATCGACAGCTCCTCGGGCAGGTCACCGCTCTCTCGCGAGTCCGCGATGATGTGCTCCAGGTCGCGTGCCGTGGCGCTGCTGTCGACGTCTTCGACGGGCTCGATGCGCAGCAGACGGAGCAGACCGGCCGCGGCCCGGTCGAAGACGTAGATGAGCCAGCCCAGCGCCCCGAGATAGAACAGCGTCGGCGCGGCGAGCCAGCGCGCGAGGGGTTCGGGATTGGCGATCGCGAGGTTCTTGGGGAAGAGCTCGCCGAAGATCATCTGCACGACCGTCGACAGCGCGAGCGCCAGCACCGTGCCGATCGTGACGCTGACGGCCGCGGGTATGCCGACCCCTCCCAGCAGCGTGCCGAGCGATTCCCCGACGAGCGGCTCGGCGACGTACCCGACCAGCAGGCCCGTCACCGTGATGCCGAGCTGGGCGCCCGAGAGCATGAACGACGTGCGCCGCGTGACGGCGAGGGCCCGGGCGGCGGCCGCGTCGCCCGCCTCGGCCTTGGCGCCCAGACGCGATCGGTCGACCGACATATACGCGAACTCCTGCGCGACGAAGAACCCGTTCGCCACGATGATCGCGAGGATGACCACGACACCCAGCAACATCGTCAGGACGGCGACGAGCATGGAGAAGTCACTCCTTCAGGCGGGCGCGACCCGCGGTTGCGTGACTGCCAATCATACGTGCGGTGCGCGCCGATTCTGCGCGGCGGCTGGGAACTAAGGTGAACCCCGTGGAATCGGTGCTCTGGTACGTCATCCCCCTCGGTGTGGCCATGGCACTCAGCGTGCTGCCGATCCTCGCCGCGGTACTGATCCTGCTCGCCCCCGATCCCGTGCCGCTCGGCGTCGCCTACCTCGCCGGCTGGGCCGCCGGGGTGCTGGTGCTCGTGACCCTCTTCGCCGCGGGCGCCCGCATCATTCCGGCCGTCAGCACCGGCCCGATGCCGCCCTGGGCGCACGTGGCGGAGGCGGTGCTGGGCGTGCTCCTCGTCTGCTACGCCGCGTGGGCGCTGCTGCACCCGAGGGCCCGGCCGACGGAGACGCCCTCGTGGACCCGCGCCCTGCAGTCCCTGAGCCCCCGCCGCGCGGTGCTGTTCGGGCTCGTCATGAACGTGCGCCCCAAGAACCTCACGCTCGCCGTCGCGGCGGGCATCGCGATCGGCTCCGCATCCATCGACACCCTCTCGAGCGCGGTCTCGGCCGTCATCTTCACGGCGGTCGGGGTATCGACCGTCGCGGGGCTGGTCGTGGCCTACCTGCTGGGCGACAAGCGCGTGCGACCGGTGCTCGAGACGCTGAGCGTCTGGCTGCAGTCGCACACCGCACTCGTGCTGCATCTGTCGGTGCTGCTCATCGGCGGCCTGCTGATCTGGCTCGGGCTGTCGCAGGTGCTGGCGGTCTGAACCGGGGCGGATGCCGCGGGGTCATCTCCCCTTCACACGCCCCCGCCCGCGCAGCTTCTGGTACGGGTGTACCGTCGCCTCCTCGGTCGCGTCGGTGATGAGGCGGTCCATCGTCCGATTGCGCGCGGCGATGCGCATGAAGAGCCCCATCCAGCGCCGACCAGCGCGCACGCGTCGGCCGTTCAGGTGGTCGATGCCATAGAGACGCAGCGCCCATGCGGGCAGCAGCGCCAGCATCCCGTACTGCGTGTTGCGCGCAACCCACCGCTCGATCACGTTGCGACCGCCGGGGTTGCGCAGTGCCAGAGCGATGTCCGCAGCCGGAACGATGAGCGCGGCCCGCTCACTCCAGCTCTCGATGACGGCGTCGAGTTCGGCACGGGTGGACGGCAGCGGATCGGGCACATGCAGAAGGGCGGCTGCGCGGTGCTGTTCGACGACGAAGCGGTCCTGTTCCTCGGTCGTGAGCTCGAGCCCGTAGGCCGTCGTCGCCGTCAGCGCGCCCCACACGAACGTGTTGTGCGTCCAGCGCAGCCAGTCGTCGGTCTTGGCCCGGGTCGTCTCCCCGGTCTCGGGGTCGGTGTAGACCGCCCGCTCGTGCAGCCGGTCGACGTGGGCGGCGGCGGCATCCGCATGCGCCTTGTCTCCGAAGTTGACCGTGATCAGGTAGGCACCCGTGCGTTGGAACCGGGATGCCGAAGCCTCGCCACCCTCGGTCGCGATCGTGGTCCGCGACAAGTGGCGCATCTCGCCCGGGTCGAGTACCTGCAGGAGCACCGCGAGGCCGCCGCCGATGTTCAGCGCCGCGGGGTGGGAGATCACCTTCCAGGTGACGCTGCCGGGGCCGAAGTACCCGTCGTCCTCGCGAGGCGCACGAAGCATGGATCGGATCGTTACGGGCTCATGTGCCGAAGAGTCGTGCGCCGGAACTGTGCCTGGATAGTCGTTGTCACCCATGGTGCCAGAGTGGCAGTCGTCAACGCTCGTCTGCGCAGGTTGTCATGTTCTCGCCACCGCACAAACGAGCCTGCGCGTACCGCATGCCCAATTCGAAGCGCGAGCGCGCACCCGCGGCGCCCATCGCCGCGGCTACTCGCCTGCTGACGGTCCTGCCCGACACCCCGAGCGCGACGGCGATCTGCGCGTCACTCCATCCGCGAGCCATCAGACGCAGCACGTCGCCGCCGCCACGCACATAGTCGCCCCACGGGGTGGCACCGGTCCAGCGCTCGTCGAACTGCGCCTGCAGCGCCGCCACGCGGGCGGGCCGCCGTGTGTGCACGTGTCTGTCGCCGCGCTCCGGATCGCGCCCGTCGAAGCTGACGCCGATCCGGCCGTTGTAGATCGCGAACCTCGCCGGAGACGACGACACCCGAACCTCGACGCCGATCGCCAGGGCCTTCTCGACCAGCCCGGCCGCGGCAACATCGATCGTCTCGGGCGGGACGATGACGCGCCCCGCGATCAGCCGGCGGCCGACGACATACGCCACCACGTCGCGATCGAGTTCCGCGGGCCAGCGTCGCTTCGCGAACGAAGCATCGACGACGGCATTCATGAGCATAGGCTCGGGCTCGCCTCCGGCGGCGGGGTGCAGGGTGTCCCACCAGTGCTGCCAGTACTCGTCGTCGCCCGTGAGAACGCCGTCGTGCTGCGTCGCCGCGTCGTCACCCACGCGCGAGAGCCTAGTGGGCACGTTCGTTGATCGATCGGCGGCGTCGCAGAACGCAAGCCGTCTTACGTCCGGCTACGTCACATTACGTCGTAGGTCACGCCGGATCGATCATCGTCGCGGTCGTCGCTAACGTCGTGTCATCCCGAACCGTACGCGAAGGAGCAGTTCATGACGGCGGCGACCGCGCTCTACGCCGACACCACCGAGTGTCCGGCCCCGCGCATCGACGACGCCTCGGCGGCATCCCTCGCACTGCGGGGGGTGGGGCGCACCTTCGGTACCCCCGAGGGCAGCCGCCGTGTTCTGCGCGACATCGACCTCGACGTCGCCGCCGGCGAGATCGTCGCCATCCTCGGTCCGAGCGGATGCGGCAAGTCCACGCTGCTGCGCCTGGCCGGCGGCCTCGACACCCCGACCGACGGATCGATCGCGATCTCCGGCGAGTCGGTGCGGTCCTACGATCCCCGCTGCGCGATCGGCTTTCAGGAGCCGAGGCTGTTCCCCTGGCGATCCATCGCCCACAACGTCGAGCTCGGCGTGCGACGCGGCACGCCCGCCGCTCAGCGGCGCAAGGACGTCGCCCACCTGCTCGAGCTGACCGGTCTGACCGAGGCGGCCGGGCAGCGCCCACACCAGGTCTCGGGCGGCATGGCGCAGCGCGCCTCGCTGGCCCGTGCGCTCGCCCGCAACCCGGCCGTGCTGCTTCTCGACGAGCCCTTCGGGGCCCTCGACGCGCTCACGCGGCTGCGCATGCAGGACCTGCTGCTCGACATCCACACCGCCGAGCCCACGACCGTGCTGCTCGTGACCCACGACGTCGACGAGGCGCTGCAGCTCGCCGACCGCGTCGTGCTGCTCGGGGCCGATGCCGGCCGCGAGGGCGCCGTCATCCAGCAGATCGTGACCGTGCCGGGCGAGCGGCCGCGCGACCGCGGGTCGGCGGAGCTCGCCGAGCTGCGCGCGAACCTGCTCGACGGCCTGGGCGTCGACCGCCACGCGCACGCCCGCTGACTCACTGGCTTCACCGACTTCACTGACCGACCGCAACACCCAACCCACCCGTAGGAGAGAACCATGTCGCATTCACGCGCCCCGATCTTGCGAGCCGCGCTCGCCACGACCGCCGTGTCCGCCATGGTCATGATGACCGGGTGCGTGGCCGGCGAGGGTCAGCCCGCCGCGGGCGGCGGCGACCCCGACTCGCTCGAGGGCCAGACCCTCAACATCGACT
Source organism: Microbacterium sp. LRZ72 (assembly GCF_033792225.1). NCBI lineage: Bacteria > Bacillati > Actinomycetota > Actinomycetes > Micrococcales > Microbacteriaceae > Microbacterium > Microbacterium sp. LRZ72. The sequence goes on along the minus strand of NZ_JANGEX010000008.1, from coordinate 14,759 downwards.
TCGCCACCTACAACCCCCTGAGCCTGATCATCAAGGAGCAGGGCTGGCTCGAGGACGCCGGCCTCGATGTCACCTGGGTGCAGTCCCAGGGCTCGAACACGGCCAACGAGGCGCTGCGCGCCGAGGCGATCGACGTCGGCTCGACGGCCGGCTCGGCGGCGCTGCTGGCCCGCGCCAATGGTTCCCAGATCAAGGTGATCGACGTCTACTCGCAGCCCGAGTGGTCGGCGCTCGTCGTGCCCGAGGGCTCGTCGATCACGTCGGTCGACGATCTCGAGGGCGCGCAGGTCGCCGCCACGCGCGGAACCGACCCGTACTTCTTCCTGCTCCAGACCCTGGACGAGGCCGGCCTGACGGCCGACGACATCGTCGTGCAGAACCTGCAGCACGCCGACGGGTGGGCCGCCCTGCAGAACGGCTCCGTCGACGCCTGGGCCGGGCTCGACCCGATCATGGCGGGTGCCGAGGAAGAGGGCGCCGAACTGATCTACCGCAACGTCGACTTCAACAGCTACGGGTTCCTGAACGCGACCGAGAGCTTCATCGAGGAGCGGCCCGCCGTGGCGCAGGCCGTCGTCGACGCGTACGAGTCGGCCCGCGCCTGGGCCGTGGAGAACCCCGAGGAGACCGCGCAGATCCTCGCCGACGTCGCCGGGCTCGACAGCTCGATCGCCTCGCGCGTGATCGAGGAGCGGTCGAACCTCGACGTCGACCCGGTGCCCGGTCAGGCGCAGCTCGACGTGCTCGAGCGCATCGGCCCGGTCTTCGTCGAGCTCGGCGACGTGCAGACGCAGGAGCAGGTCGACGAGGCGCTCGACACCCTCATCGACGACAGCTTCGTCACCCAGGCCGATCCGAGCCGGTTCGGCTGATGAGCACGCATTACGAACTGGCGATTCCGGAGCAGGTCGCTTCGGGACCGGTGGCGGGGCGGCCGAACGGCGCTCCGCAGGGCAGCCCGTCAGGGGCGGACGCGATCACGCGTCCGCCCCTGACGGGGCGTCGGTGGTTCATCGTCGTCGGCGGCGCCGTGCTGCCGCTGGTGCTGCTCCTGGCCTGGCACTTCGTCTCGACCACCGGCATCGTGCCGGTCTCGCAGTTGCCCTCGCCCGAGATGGTCTGGCTCGCCGGCGTCGACCTCGCCGAACGCGGTGTACTCGGCCTGTACGTGGCGATCTCGACGCAGCGAGTGGTCATCGGCTTCCTCTTCGGCGCCGTGATCGGCCTCGTGCTCGGGGCCGTCGTGGGACTCTCGCGGCTCGGCGACGTGCTGCTGGCCCCCACACTCGGCGCGATCCGTGCGGTGCCGTCGCTGGCTTGGGTGCCGCTGCTGATCCTCTGGTTCAAGATCGGCGAAGAGTCCAAGATCATCCTCATCGCGATCGGGGCCTTCTTCCCCGTCTACACGGTGGTCGCGGCGGCCCTCCGCCACGTCGACCGCCGGCTGATCGAGGCGGCCCGGGCGTTCGGGCTGCGCGGCATCCGCCTGTTCGCGTCGGTGCAGCTGCCCGCGGTCGTGCCGTCGGTGATCTCGGGGCTGCGCCTCGCACTCGCCCAGGCGTGGCTGTTCCTCGTCGCGGCGGAGCTGATCGCCTCGTCGATGGGGCTCGGGTTCCTGCTCACCGATTCGGGCCAGATCGGCCGGATCGACCGCATCATCCTCGCGATCATCATGCTCGCCATCCTGGGCAAGCTGACCGATTCGCTGCTGGGCCTGTTCGAGCGGTGGGCGGTGCGTCGCTGGGCGTAGCCCCGGGCTACTCCCCCGCGACTCCCGCTCGCTGCGCCGTTGCGGCTGCAGTTCTCGGCATCCCTGCACCGTTGCGGCTGCACTTTTCGGCATCCCATCCCGTTGCGGCTGCAGTTTTCGGCACGGGCGCCACGAAAAGGCGCCGCCGCCGCAGGAAAGTGCAGCCGCAACGTGCTGCGGTGGGGCGAGACCGAGCGAAGCGACGCGGCTATGGCACGGGCGGCGGCGCGAAACCGACAAGGCCGGCCCGCTCGGCCAGCGCGGCGATGCGCAGCGTGGTGCGATCGTGCAGGAACGGGCCGATCAGCTGCCCGCCCAGCGGCAGGCCCGTGTCGGCGCCGAGACCCAGCGGAATCACCGTGCACGGCAGCATCGCGAGGTTCGGGATGCTGCTCCACGCGCTGATCGCCGCCGGCGCCGCGTAGTCGCGGCCGCCGATGCGCAACGTGCGCTCCGTCTCGGGACGATCGTCGTGCAGCGGTGCCGCACCGGGCACGGCCGGAGCCAGCACGACGTCCACGTCGCAGAAGACGCGCGCGTTCCACTCGTCGCGGATCTCGCGCTGTCGCTCCGCATCGCGCCATGCGTCCCGCATCCGCTGGGCCACACCCGAGTCGCCGCCCGAGGCGAGGGCCGCCGCGAACCCGGCGTCGTCGATGCTGTGCGCGATCTCGCCGAGCATCAGGCGCTCGAACAGCGCGAGGCCCTCCTCGTCGGCGCCGGGCGGCGCGGTCACCTCGACCACGCGGCATCCCTCCGCCTCGAGCGCGGCCGCGAGAGCACGCAGGCCGGCGCGCATCTCGTCGTCGATCGGGGCGTGGGCGCACTCCGTCCACAGGCCGACGCGGGTTCCCCGCAGCCGGTCGCGTCGCGGCGCGGGCAGCTCCAGGCGCCACGCGGATGCCTCGGGCTCGGCCGGACCGGCCAGCACCGCGACCGCGCGCTCGATGTCGCGGGCGGAGCGTGCGAGCGGGCCTGAGACCGACACCGGCGGTTCGATGCGAGCGTCCACGCGCCACGGCAGATGCCCGCGCTTGGAGACGATGCCGTTGCTCGGCCGGTGCCCGAATATGCCGTTCCATGCTGCGGGGATGCGGATGGAGCCGATCAGGTCGCTGCCGAGCTCGAGCGCGCTCAGACCGGTGGCCACCGCAACGGCGGAGCCGCCCGACGAGCCCCCGGCCGCACGCGCCTCGTGCCAGGGGTTCAGCGTGCGCCCGAAGTCGTCGTTGAGCGTCTGGTATCCAGACAGCAGCACGGGCACGTTGGTCTTGCCGAAGATCACCGCGCCGCCCGCCCGTGCCCTCGCGACGGCCGGGGCGTCGGCGGTGGCCCGATGCGCATCCGAGAGCCGACCGTGGGTCGTGCGCATGCCGGCCACGTCGAACGAGTCCTTGACCGTCATCGGCACACCCGTGAGGGCGCCCAGCGCCTCGCCCCGGGCGCGTCGATCGTCGAGGTCGGCGGCAGCAGCATCCGCGGCATCCAGGTCGACGTCGACGATCGCCCGCCACCGGTCACCCCCGGCCTCCCATCGCTGCCGATGCTCGGACCACACCTCCGTCGCGGAGGCGGCGCCGGTCACGATCGATTCGTGGATGCCGGTGGCATCCGGTCGTGTCGCTGACGTCATGCGTCTCGTTCCTCCCTCGCGCCCGTCCCCTCACATACCCTTGCACGCGCCGGGCCGACGCTGCACCGCTCCTCCACGCCGGTGCGGCGCTGCACCGCTCCTCCACGCCGGGGCGGCGCCGCACCGCTCCTCCACGCGGGTTCGGCTGCACTTTTCGGCGCCGGCGCCAGAAAAAACCACCGCCCGCGCCGAAAAGTGCAGCCCCAAAGGGGAAGGTGAAGGGCAGCCCCCACGGGAGGGGCCGAGAGCGCCGCTCGCGCTTAGAGCAGCATCCGACTCGGTCCCCCACCGATGCCGGCTGCACTTTTCGGTGCCGGCGCCAGAAAAAGCCGCCGCCGGCGACGAAAAGTGCAGCCGCAACAGAGAAGGGAGGAACGCCGCCGCGGACGCGCCGCGCAGATCCGACCCTCAGGCACCGCCCCGCAGGTGCGCCGCCGTCGCGCCCAGCACCGCAGGCGTGTCGAAGAGCGGGTCCTCGTGGGTCGCGCCCCGCACCGTCAGCATCGACACGTCGCCGCCGGCGTCCCGCAGCGCGTCGTGCAGCGCCTCGGAGTGGGATGCCGGCATCAGCGCGTCCTCGTCGCCGTGGATCAGCAGCACGGGGGCCGATCCCGCGCGAACGAGCGCGAGGGGGCTCGCCGCCCGAAGGGCCTCGGCATCAGAAGAGGCACCCGCCGACTCGTCCGGCAATCCGAGCAGCATCCGCTCGAACGCCGGAACCTCGACCCCCGGCGGCAGGAACGACGGCATCCGCGCACCCGGCGACGCCGGCGCACGCGACATGAGCGTCAGGTCGGTCGGCGGGAACCACGCGACCACCGCATCGGGGCGCTGGTCATCGACCGCGGTGAGCGCCGCCATGAGGGCGACGTGGCCGCCCGCGGAGCACCCCCAGAGCGACACCCTGCCCGACACCGCGACTCCCCGGTCGGCCAACAACGCGGGCACCGCGGCGAGCGCGGCGCGCACGTCGTCGAACTGCGCCGGCCAGACCGCCTCGCCCGAGAGCCGGTACTCGATCGAGGCCACGGCGATGCCGGATGCCGCGACCGGAATCAGCCGCTCGGACGCCCGATCCGACCGCGAGCCGCGCGCCCATCCCCCGCCGTGCAGGTAGATCGCGACCGGCAGCGGGCCTGCGGCATCCGCCGGCCAGTGCAGGTCACAGCGAAGGTCACGACCACCCGCGCGGGCGTAGGCGACGTCGGGCTCGGTGCGCACCGAGGTCATCGCGTGGCCTGCGCAGGCTCGAGCGCGACCCGGTCACCAGCCGCGGCCAGCGCGTCGGCGGCCGCTCGGATGTCGGGCATGATCCCCGCGAACGCCCGCAGGTTGGCGAGGCTCTCGTCGAGGCCCATGTCGCCCTGGTAGAGCTGTGCCTCGATCATGTTCACGTCGGTCTGCTCGAGCTGCGCGATGAGCCGATCCCGCACGGTGTCGGCCGTACCGACGATCGCGGTGCCGCGCGCGATCATGGTGGCGGCATCGAAGGCCGCGTCGAACGAGTCCACCCCGTGCTCGTGCCACAGCTTCAGCACTCGCCGGGCGTGGAACTCCTGCGCCGACGCGAACCGGTCCTCGGCCTCGGCGTCGCTGCCGCCGATCAGCACGCTCATGGTCGGGCCGATGCGGGGTGTGCCCGCGACGTGGCCGTTCAGGCGCGGGCCCTCTCCGCCCGCGCGTCCCGCCGCCCAGTAGGCGTCGACCGCCGCGACGAACTCACCGTCGTTCCATCGGCCGAGAAAGTTGATGCCGTGCCGACCCGCCCACTCCGCCGTGCGCTGGTTGCTCGAGGCGTACCAGAGCGGCGGATACGGCTGCTGCACGGGCAGCACCGAGAGGGTCGCGTGCTCGCGCTCGGGATCTTCCGGATGCCGCAGCACGCCCGTCGTCCACGCGTCGAGCAGGGCGGTGAGTGAGCGGTCGTAGCGAGCGCGCGCCTCATCGCCGGGAACGCCGAAGTAGCCCAGTTCGAAAGGGCTGACCCCGCTGCCGACGCCCAGGTCGAGGCGACCGCCGGTGAGGTGGTCGACCACGGCGATCTCCTCGGCCAGACGCAACGGCTCGTACGCAGGCAGCACGTAGACCATCGCGCCCATCCGGATGCGCTCGGTGCGCTGGCTGAGCGCCGCGAGGAAGAGGTTCGGCGACGGGATGACCGACAGGTCGGTGCCGTGATGCTCGGTCGCGTGATAGTGCGCGTACCCCAGGCGATCGGCCTCGACGCCGAGTCGCAGCCGGCCGTCGATCACCTCGCCCGGCGTGCCGTCTCCCAGATCGAACGAATCGAAGATGCCGAACTCGAATCCCATGCTGCTCCTTCTGCACACGCCCGCGTCCTCGCGGCACGCCCCGACGACGATACCGCCCGACGTAGGTTGGAGGCATGCCGCCGATCGATGTCGATACCTTCACCGTGACGGCGGCGATCCTCGCCATCGCCGGCGTGATCGCCTTTCTCGCGCACCGCGCCAAGCAGCCGCTCATCATCGCGTTCATCCTCGTCGGCATCGTGGTCGGACCCAATGTCCTCGGGATCATCGGCGACACCGAGCCGCTCGAGCTGCTGGCCGAGATCGGCATCGCGATCCTGCTCTTCCTCGTGGGGCTGAAGCTCGACATCACTCTCGTGCGGTCCATCGGCAAGGTGGCCTTGCTCACCGGGCTCGGTCAGGTGGTGTTCACGTCGCTCATCGGCTGGGTCATCGCCGTGCTGTTCGGGATCGATCTCATCGCCGCGATCTACGTCGCGGTGGCGCTGACGTTCTCCTCGACGATCATCATCGTCAAGCTCCTGACCGACAAACGCGAACTCGACGAGTTGCACGGCCGCATCGCGCTCGGATTCCTGATCGTTCAGGACGTCGTGGTCATCGTCGTCATGATCGCCCTGACGAGCTTCGGCGGCGGCCACGAAGGCCCGATCGGCGAGCAGATCCTCTTTCTCATCCTCAGCGCCGTCGGACTGTTGGGCGGCGTGTACGTCGCGTCGCGGTGGGTGCTGCCCTGGCTGCTCAGACTCGTCGCGACGAGCCAGGAGCTGCTGATCGTCTGGAGCGTGGCGTGGGCCGTCGCGCTCGCGGCACTCACCGATGTGCTCGGCTTCTCGATCGAGGTCGGGGCCTTCCTGGCCGGCTTCGCCCTGGCATCCACGCGCTACCGCGAAACGATCGCCGCCTCCCTCAGCGGTCTGCGCGATTTTCTCCTCCTGTTCTTCTTCATCAACCTGGGCGCCCAGCTCGACTTCAGCACGATCGGCGCACAGGTGCCCGCGGCGATCGTGTTCTCGCTGTTCGTGCTCATCGGCAATCCGCTCATTGTGCTGGTCATCATGGGCGCCATGGGCTATCCCAGCCGCGTCGGCTTCCTCGCCGGCCTCACGGTGGCGCAGATCAGCGAGTTCAGCCTCATCCTCATCGCTCTCGGCAGCGACCTGGGCCAGGTCGGCGACGACCTCGTCGGGCTCGTCACCCTCGTGGGCCTCATCACCATCGCGGGCTCGACGTACCTCATCTTGTACTCGAAGCAGATCTACGACCGGATCGAACCCGCCCTGCGGATCTTCGAGCGCAAGAACGCCGCGCGGCCCGCCGACCACGAGCCCGACCGGTACGACGCGATCGTCTTCGGCTACGGGCGCTTCGGCAAGCAGGTCGTGCACGAGATCGTCGCCGCCGGCTACAGCGTGCTGGTGGTCGAGTGGGACCCGTACGCCCGCGTCGAGATCGAGGACGATCAGCTCTCCGACCGTGTGACCGTCGTGTTCGGCGACGCGAACAACCCCGACTTCCCCGACACCCTGCCGATCCGGCATGCGCGGTGGATCATCAGCACGATCCCGGATGCCGATACGAGCGTCGTCGTCGCGAGAGCGCTGCGCCATCACGGCGCCACGTGCCCCATTGCGGTCACCGCGCACACGGATGCCGCGAACGCCCGCTACCGGGACAGCGTTGCCGACGGCACCATCTCGACCGTCCTGCATCCCTTCCGCGACGCCGCCGACGATGCGATCGCCCTGCTGACGCGTCTGGAGAAGGACGATCCCGACGCACCGAGGTAGGTCGGGCCGAGCCGGTCAGTCCTTGCGCGCCTCGCGCGTCTCGCGGGCGTTCGCCTTCTTGATCGCCTCGACCAGCTCGTCCTTGTTCATGTTCGAACGCCCCGAGATGTCGAGCCTCTGCGCGACGTCGTACAGGTGGTCTTTCGAGGCGTTCGCGTCGACGCCGCCCTCGGTGCGGCCGCTGCGGTCCTTCGAGCCCTTGTCGGAGGGCCCGGACTCGTCCTTGGCCTCCCAGTGGTCGCCGACCTTCTCGTACTCGTGCTTGAGCGCCGAGTACGCCGTGCGGTGCGCGCGCTCGCCCTCGCCGTAGCTGTCTACCGCCGAATCGTGCGCCTTCGACCAGATGTCCTGCGCGTGCTTCGGCGAGCGCTTGATCGTGTCGGGCATCTCCTCTTTCGCGGGCATGACCTCTCCTCTCATCGCGTGCGTCGGGACTGTCGGCCCGAGCGCGCGATGCGCGATCGGATGCCGGTCCGACGCCAGGCACGGTACTCCCCGGCCCGCGGCGCTGCGACCCCCTTGCGCAGGAGCGTGTCAACGCCTATCGCACCGGACCGGCATCCGCCCCTGCGGACTCGACCGGGCTCAGTCGATCGGCCGCTCCTCGTCGTCGGGCACCTCGCGGGACTGCTCGAGCACGTCGGCCTCGTTCGCATCGGTCGGCGCCGACAGCCTGCCGGGTGCGTCGGCGGGCGCCTCGCGGTCGGCATCCACGTCATCATCGGAACGCTGCTGTTCCAGGTAGTCGCCCTCGGGTTTCTCTTCGTCGGGCATCTGCGTCTCACGGTCTGCCATCGGTTGCTCCTTTGACGCTCAGAAGACGTGCGGTGTGTGCGCCCACACTACGGCTTCTGCTGGCCGCACGCGCAAGCAACCAAACACCACCTCGCACGGCTTGAGTCAACCCCCTCCTCACGCAGCAATCGCATCTTCTAACGTCGGGCCCGCATCACGGCGATATGCCTGGAACGCGGGCGCACGCCGGTGGATCCGAAGGAGATGATCGAGATGGCCGAAGCACCGGACAGCCCGGTACGCGACAAGAACTACAACCTCATCTGGGCGCTCGAGGCGTCGCTGCACAACGTCTGGAAGCTCGAGACCTACATCCAGGACGCCGAGCGCGAGGGCGACGGCGAACTGGCCGAGTGGTTCCGCAAGATCCAGCACAACAACCAGAAGGCGGGCGAGCAGGGCAAGAAGATGCTCGCGGAGCGCCTCGCCAGGGAATGACGGATGCCGCAGGGCCCGGCGACGGGCGGAGCCTGCGCGACCTCGCGCTGCCGCTGCGGAATGAGGCCGACCTCGACCCGCTGCTCGAGCGGGTCGGGGATGCGCGGCACGTGCTGATCGGCGAGGCGTCGCACGGCACGCACGAGTACTACGCGTGGCGGGCGGCCCTGACCAGGCGGCTGATCGAGGAGAAGGGGTTCTCCTTCGTCGCCGTCGAGGGCGACTGGCCGGACTGCTACGCCGTCAACGAGTGCGTGACGGGGTCCCCTCGGGCCCCCGACGACCCGGCCGAGGTGCTGGACCGGTTCGACCGCTGGCCGACGTGGATGTGGGCGAACACCGACGTGCTCGATTTCACCCGGTGGCTGCGCGAGCACAATCAGCGGCGTCGCGACGGCAGGACAGTGGGCTTCTACGGCCTCGACGTCTACAGCCTCTGGGATTCGCTGCGGCAGACGCTCGCCTACCTACAGAAGCACCATCCCGAGCACGTCGAGAGCGCGCAGCGGGCGTTCCGGTGCTTCGAGCCGTATGCCGAGGAGCCGCAGGACTATGCCGCCTCGACGCGGTACCTGCCCTCGGGCTGCGAGGCCGAGGTGGTGCAGCTGCTCGCCGCCACGCGGTCAGCGGCGGCATCCGCCGAGGGTCCGGATGCCGAGGCCCGCTTCAATGCGCAGCAGAATGCGCGGTCGGCGGCCGGAGCCGAGGCGTACTACCGCACGATGATGCGGGGCGGCGCGGACTCGTGGAACCTGCGCGATCGGCACATGGTGCAGACGCTCGACGAGCTGATGCGCCATCACGGTGAGGGTGCGAAGGCCGTGGTCTGGGAGCACAACACGCACGTCGGCGATGCCCGGTGGACCGACATGGCCGACGCCGGAATGGTCAACGTCGGCCAGCTGGTTCGGGAGAAGCATCCGGACGACGATGTCGTGCTCGTCGGGTTCGGCAGCTACGAGGGCAGCGTGATCGCCTCGGACCGCTGGGGCGGCGAGGTTCGCGAGATGCCGGTTCCCGCCGCTCGCCCCGCGAGCGTCGAGGAGCTGCTTCATGACGAGTTGGAGGACGGGGCGCTCGACGGCCGCGACGCCGCGCTGTTCGTCTTCGAGGGCGAGCGGCCGGACTGGGCGGCGCAGGTGCGCGACCACCGCGCGATCGGGGTGGTCTACCACCCCGAGGTGGAGCACCTGGGCAACTACGTGCCGTCGGTGCTGGGCTCGCGCTACGACGCCTTTCTCTGGTTCGACACGACCCGGGCGCTCACGCCGCTGCACGCGGTGGAGTCGCGGCGGGGCGAGCCCGAGGCGTGGCCGACCGGCTTCTGACCGCGCGGCCGCCTGCACGTCCCACCAACCCGGCGCGCGGGCCGAGGCGAGGCGAGTTGCCGAAACGAGGACGGATGCGGCGGCCACGGCCCTCCTCTCGGCAATCCTCCTCTGCTGAGCAGAGGAAATAGGCGCAGCCGCCTGTCCTCTTCCGTTTCGCATACTCAATGCGCGGGGTCAGGCCTGCGGGTTGCTGTTCGAGGTTTCGCGCGCTTCACGCGCCGAGGCGACGTCGTCGACGATCACGGCAATGTGGCGCATGCTCGACAAGAGAGATCCGTAGAGCGGCCACGTCTCCCGCGGGAGACCCCGCTCATCGGCCATCTCCCGCGCGAGAGAGGTGAGGCGCTCGGCGATCGGTTCGACGTCTGCATCAGGATCGGCGATGGCATATCCCGCGTCGCGGACCACCGCCGCCCATCTCTCCCGGAAGCGCTCATCCCAGTCGCCATCGGAGTAAGCGGCCTCGTTCAGCGTTCGGGCGAGATGGCGCAGGTGCGAGACACCCTCATCGACCCGCTGAAGGATCGCCGCGTAGCTCGCTGTCTGCTCCGGTGGCTGGCCGCCGCGACCACGGCGGGGACGAGACAGTCGAGACCACGGATTGGATCTTCGGCTCTCCTGGGCGAAGCGCACTGTCCGCCACGCGGTATCCAGTTCGGCGGTCATCGACTCGATCTCCGACCGCCACGCGTCGGCCCTGTCCGTCTCCCACGAGGTCGAGAACTCCTCGGCCATGCTGACCAGCACCTCACCCATGCGGCGATTGATGCTGTCGACGTACCGCGCGGCCTGCGTGTCGCGCAGCGGGGGGAAGATCAGCAGGTTGACGAGAACGCCGATGGCGACCCCCACGGCGACCTCGATGATGCGGTCCAGCAACAGCGGCTGCTGTTCGGAGAAGCCGCTGCCGAGCACGAAGATCGCGGTGGTCGCGATCGCGACGCCCTCATCACGGATCCACGAGATGCGTGCTCCGGCGAGCGCGACGAACAGTGCCAGGGCGAAAGTCCAGACACCCACGCCGAGGTAGGCACCGATGAGGAACGACAGGACCACCCCGATCGCCGTGGCGACCGTCGTCTGCGCACCCCGCGACAGCGACCTGTGCACCGTGGCGTGCACCGTGAGCAGCGCCGTCCACGGAGCCAGAAACGGCAGCGCCGAGTCCAGCACGTCGCGACTCAACCACCACGCGGCCGTCGCGGCGATCACGCTCTTCGTGACCTGCAGCAACGCGGTCGTGAACTCAGGCCGTTGCGTCAGTTCTCGCAGCCATCGCATGCCTTATTCTCACCCGTCCGGGTGTGCGTCGAGGAGCCCTACCAGAGTGGGTGGATCGCCTCCCGCAGCAGCCGCTCGTAGACCTCTCGCACGGTGAGGTCGAACGCCGTCATGTCGAAGTCGCCCTCGAGCAGGTCGGCCGCGGCCGCGTTCGACTCCGCCTGCCGGGTGTTGCGCGCACCGGGGATCACGGAAGTGATGCCGGGGCGAGACATGATCCAGGCGAGGGATGCCGCGGGAAGCGAGACCCCGTCGGGCAGGGCCGCGGCGAGTTCGCCCGCGGCGCGGATGCCGACCTCGAAGTCGACGCCCGAGAAGGTCTCGCCGCGGTCGAAGGCCTCACCGTGCCGGTTGAAGGAGCGATGGTCGTTCGGCGCGAACGTCGTGTTCGACGTGTACCTGCCCGAGAGCAGCCCGGAGGCGAGCGGCACGCGCGCGAGGATGCCGACACCCGCGGCCTGCGCGGCGGGCAGCACCTCGTCGAGGGGCTTCAGCCTCAGCGGGTTGACGATGATCTGCACGCTCGCCACCCCGGGGCGGGCGATGGCGGCAAGCGCCTGGTCGCACGTCTCGACCGACACCCCGTAGGCCGCGATCGATCCGTCGGCGATGAGCGCGTCGAGGGCGTCGTAGGTGGCATCCGCGCCGATGACCGCGCTGGGCGGACAGTGCAGCTGCACCAGGTCGAGGGTGTCGACGCCGAGGTTGTGGCGGGAGCGGTCGATCCAGGCCCGGAAGTTCTCGGGCGAGTAGTTCTCGGGCACCTGGTCTTCGCGCCGCCCCATCTTGGTGGCGACGAAGATGTCGTTCCGCCCGCGCAGGAACCGCCCGATCAGGGCCTCGGAGCGTCCATCGCCGTAGACGTCGGCCGTGTCGAAGAGCGTGACGCCGTGCTCGGCCGCCGTGTCGAGCACGCGGAGGGCGTCGTCCTCGCTCACGTCGCCCCAGTCGGCGCCCAGCTGCCAGGTGCCGAGCCCGACGACCGAGACCTCACGGCCGGTGCGCCCCAGGATTCGCTGCTGCATGGTGGTCCCTTCGATTGCGTCAAGGCTATGCGGTGCTCACGGCGATCGTGCGATGCCGCGCGCCGCCGGGATCTCACGCCAGCGCGATGATCGGGCGAGAACGCCGCGCGAGGAATGACGTGCCGCCGCTCCCCGTTGACGGTGGATATGAAAGCGATCGTCTACTCCTCCCCCGGTGACTCCTCCGTCCTGTCGCTCGTCGAGCGCGAGAAGGTCGAGCCCGGTTCCGGCGAAGTCCGTGTGCGCATCGCGGTCTCGGGCGTCAATCCCACCGATTGGAAGTCGCGGTCCAAGACACCGCCGACATCCGGTGACGTCGTCGTTCCGAACCAGGACGGTGCGGGCGTGATCGATGCCGTCGCCGACGATGTCGAGGGTCTGTCGGTAGGCGATCGCGTCTGGGTGTATTACACGCAGACCGGCGGCGCGACGGGGACGGCGCAGGAGTACACCACGATCCCCGCCTCGCGAGTCGTACGCCTGCCCGACGACATCGACTTCGCCGTCGGCGCGAGCCTCGGAGTGCCCGCCGTCACCGCGCATCGCGCCCTCACCATGCACGAGTTCGGTCCGAGCCGACTCGGGCCCGGTGCGCTGGACGGCCGCACCGTGCTGGTGCAGGGCGGCGCCGGCGCTGTGGGTCACGCCGCCATCCAGCTCGCGCGATGGGCTGGAGCAGAGGTGATCGCCACGGTGAGCTCAGAGCACAAGGCCGCGCTTGCCCGCGCCGCCGGCGCCGCGCACACCGTCGACTACACCGGCGGCGGCGTGGCCGAACAAGTCGCCCGGATCGCGCCCGACGGCGTGGACCACATCGTCGAAGTGTCCATCGCGGCCAACATCGACGACGACGCCGCGATGGCGGCCCATCACGCCGTCGTGTCGTACTACGCCGACGACGGCGGCGACAGGTTCAGCATGTCCATCCGCTCGACGTTCGCCAAGAACCTCCGCCTTCAGGGCGTGCTGCTGTACACGGTCGGCGAGGAGGCCTTCGCTGCCGCAACCGCTGACATCACTGCCGCGCTCGCTGACGGCGCCCTGCCGGTCGGCGAAGATAGCGGCCTGCCGTTGACCTGGTTTCCGCTGGAACAGGCGGCCGCCGCGCACGACGCGGTCGAGAACGGCACCGTCGGAAAGGTCCTCATCCGCGTCGCCGACCTCTGAAGGAGTCTCGCTGGCGGCGCACACGCGTAGCGTATGCGGCGTGATGCTGAATGATCGCGAGGTGCGCGCGCTGCGTATGCGCGCCCTGCTGCTGACACCGCCCGAGGACGAGCGAACCGTCGCGCGGATCGTCGAGTGGTTCGGCGCGATGCAGGCGCAGGACGTGCACAGCGCCCTCTGGTCACTCGGCTCGCGGATACCGGGAGCCTCCCTCGCCGAGGTGGGCGCCGCGCTCGAGCGCAAGGAGGCCCTGCGCACCTGGCCGATGCGCGGCACCGTTCACCTGGTCCCCGCCCGCGATGCGGCATGGATGGTCGCGATTCTCGGCGCACGGCCGCTGGCGCAGGCCGGTCGGCGGCGCGCGATGCTGGGACTCGACGAGGCCGACGCCAACCGGGCCGTCGCGGCCCTCGCGAGCGCGCTCGAGGGCGGCAACCGTCTCACGCGAGCCGAGTGCGTCGAGGCGATCCGCGCGGCCGGCTTCGAGACCGCGGGCCAGCTGGGGTATCACCTGCTGTGGTACGCAAGCCAGCTGGGCGTCACGGCGATCGCGCCGCACGTCGGCACGGAGCAGACGTTCGTTCTGCTCGACGAATGGGTGCCCGACCCCGTCACGCCCGAGCGGGATGAGGCACTCGGCATCATCGCCGAGCGATACTTCCGCAGCCATGGGCCTGCGCCCTTCAAGGACTTCGTGCGCTGGACCGGGCTCACCGTGGCCGATGCCACGCGGGGCGTGCACACGGCGGGCGAGGCGGTCGTACCGGTCGAGACGGACGCCGGCCCGATGCTGGCGCCCGCCGACCCGCTCGGCGCTCCGAGCACGGTGACCGTTCCCCCGTGGCTGGCGCCGGCGGGCTTCGACGAGTACATGCTCGGTTACGGTCAGCGCGATCTCTTCCTCCGACCGGAGCACGCGCAGGCGGTGGTGCCGGGCAACAACGGGATGTTCCGCGCGACCCTCGTCCGGGACGGCGAGGTGGTGGGCGTGTGGACGCGCACCAAGCGCGCCAAGATCTGCCGCGTCGACGTCACCGACCTGGCGGGTCTGACCGCCGCCGATCGCACGGCCGCAGAGGCTGCGTTCGCCCCGTACGGCGCCTTCTTGGGTCTGCCGGTGGAGGTGCGCTTCTCCTGAAGCGGTCGTGACTCGCCGAGACGCTCGGACGGGTCAGGACGCCCGGTTCGGCCGATACGGGCTAGTAGTACTTGGTTAGGTGGGTCCGGCGCGTTGGCAGTAGGGGCAGCAGCTGAGGAGGCGGGTGACCGCGGTTTG
>NZ_JANGEX010000007.1:0-181302 GCF_033792225.1 Microbacterium sp. LRZ72 | reverse complement strand
CGATCTCATCCGCTCGCACGCCGCGACGTTAACAGCTCCCACGACCATTAACAAGAACCTAACCAAGTACTACTAGGGGGTGCGGGTCGGCCCCGTCGCGACGGGCTGCGGGGCGGATGCCGGGGGCCGCGCGCCTTCGAGGTCGGCCGGCGACGCCGTTCGCCGCTCGGTCCCGAAGCTGAGGGCCGCGAGCCCCACCCCCGCGAGCGCCAGTGCCACCCCGACCCACGCCGGCATCGTGAATCCCCAGCCGAGCGTGATGACCACGCCGCCGAGGAACGCGCCCAGGCTGTTGCCGATGTTCAGCGCGGAGTGGTTCAGCGCCGCCGCGATCGACTGGTTCTCACCGGCGACATCCATCAGCCGCGTCTGGATGGCGGGGCTGGTGACCGCCGATGCGGCGCCCACCGCGAAGATGAACACGACGAGCGGCACCAGCCAGGCCGACGTCAGCGCGAGCAGCGTCTGGGCGACGGCGAGCGCCAGAAGCGCCCCGATGAGGGTGCGCGGCAGGTTGCCGTCGGCGAGACGGCCGCCGAGCAGATTGCCGATCGTCATGCCCAGCCCCATCACGACGAGCACGAGGGGGACGGCCCACTGGGGCCCCCGGCGACCTCGGTGACCAGCGGCGCCACGTAGCTGTAGACCGCGAAGAAACCCCCGAACCCGATCGCCCCGATCGCGAGGGCGATCCAGACCTGGCCGACGCGGAACACCCCGAGCTCGGCGCGGAACGTGCGGCCGGCATCCCCCGGGTGCGGCGGCACGAACAGCGCGAGCATCACCGTGGCGGCCACGAAGATCACGGCGACGACACCGAAGGCGGCCCGCCAGCCGGCGAGCTGGCCGAGCAGGGTGCCGAGCGGCACGCCCACGACGTTGGCCACCGTGAGCCCGGTGAGCACGAAGGCGACGCCCTGGGCGCGCCGGCGCGGACCGAGCACGTCCGCCGCGATGAGCGCGCCCATCCCGAAGAACGCCCCGTGCGGCAGCCCCGCGAGAAAACGCGAGACCGCGACGAGCTCGAACGTGGGCGCGATCACCGTCAGGAGCGAGAAGACGGCCAGGGCGGCGGCGAGCGCCACGATGACCCGGTTGCGGGGAAAGCGCGCGACAAGGCCGGAGATGGTGGGAGCGCCGACGACGACACCGAGCGCGTACAGGCTGATCAGCCAGCCGGCCGACGCGATCGCGTCGTCGGATGACGCCTGCCAGAGGGCCGGCTGCAGATCGCGCGCGATCTCGGGCAGCAGGCCCATGACGACGAATTCGGTCATGCCGATGCCGAAGCTGCCGACGGCGAGGGAGAGGAGCGCCCACATCGCCGCCCCCCGAGTGTGGTTATCGGGGGTCACTCCCGGAGTCTATCGCGGACTCGAGGCGGTCGATCTTGCCGTCGAGCTCGCCGGAGTACCCGGGCCGGATGTCGGCCTTGAGCACGAGCGAGACGCGGGACCCGAACGGCATGACCGCGTCGGTGGCCCGGCGGACGACGTCGAACACCTCGTCCCAGTCCCCCTCGATCTCGGTGAACATCGATGTGGTGCGATGCGGCAGCCCCGATTCGCGCACGACGCGAACCGCGGCGGCGACCGCGTCGTGTACGGAGCCGTCGGCGCTGCCGGTGCCGGTGGGTGCGACGGAGAAGGCGATGAGCATGGGGTTCCTCCCGGTTGTGGTGTGCGTGGTGGTGGACTGTGGCGTCACGCGACGACCCGTGCCGGCTGCCGTGGACGTGGACCGGGCGCGGGCATCCGGACGAGCGCGGCGAGAACGACGACGAGCAGCGCGAGCGACGCCGCATTGCGGGCCGTCAGCAGCGCCGTCCCGACGGGATCGGCGGAGAGCAGCAGACCGTACGTGAGGGGATAGACCGCCTGGGTCAGCCCCGCGACGACGAGCGCCAGCACGGCGGGCACGCGGGCACGCCGTCGATCGAGCACCAGCCACAGCACAAGCGGCGCGATCAGCCATGTCTGGAACTGGGGCGAGCCGACCTTGTTGAACACGATCAGCACGAGCACGACGGCCAGCATCAGCGGGGGCAGCAGCCGCACCAGCGGGGCGCCCCGTACCGCCTTCAGCGCCCCGAGTCCGAGCACGGCGACGGCCGCTGCCGCCAGCGCGGGCGTCATCGCCGCGATCAGCGGATCCACCTCTGGCCCGGCCACCTGAAAGGTGAGGATCTCGGGGTCGTAGAAGATGAACGATCCCTCGATCCCCGCCACCGCGCGCCAGAGGTACCACGTGGCGACGGGTGCCTCGAGCTGGATGCCGCGCCCCGTCTGGGTGCCGATGAACCCCGCGAGGTGGGCGCCCCCGCCGACGACGAACACCGCGGCGGCGACGAGCGCGCTGACCGCGAGCGCGACGGCGAGCACGGTCGCGCGTCGGCGCACGGCGACGATCGCCGCCGCAACGAGCGCCGCGGGCCAGACCTTGATCCACGCCCCGACGCTCAGCAGCAGCGCCGCTGCGGCGGGACGGTGCACGAGCAGGAGCAGCCCGAGCACGGCGAGAGCCACGGTGATCGCGTCGATGCGGTACATGCCCACCGGCCCCAGCAGCAGGGCGAAGCCGAGCCAGAACCATGCCGCGCGCACCCGGCCCCGCGAGCGCGCCGCCCCCACGAGCACGCCGAACGCGACGGCATCCAGGGCTGTCACGAGCAGCGCCCAGCCGAGCACGTACCCCCCGGGGCCCGCCAGCAGCTGGGCGGCCAGCATCGGCACGATCGCCAGCTGCGGGTAGACGAAGGGGTAGGCGATGCCGGGCACCGCGCCCTGCAGCGCACCGGCCGCCCACGGCTCGTAGACCAGGTAGACGTCGCCCATCGGCTGATTCGGCAGCACGAAGCCGAGCACCGCGACGAGCACGTGCACGACCGCGAACGCGCTCCACAGCAGCGCCCGCGAGCCGGCCGTGTCGCGCACGGCGGCAACGGCGCCGCTCAGGATGCCGCTCCCGCTGCCAGGGCACCGAGCACCCCGGGCACGGCATCCGCCACCTCGAGAGCCGTGAGGGGATGCCCCCCGCGCCCGGACGCTGCCTCGACACCGGCGGCCTGTCGTCCCGCCGCACCGTGCACGAAGGCGGCGGTCGCAGCGAGAGGGCCGAGCATCTCGCGATCGGCCGCGATCTCGTCAGCGTGCGCGGCGAGGATCGCGCCGAGCACACCCCCCAGCACGTCGCCGGTTCCCGCCGTGGCCAGCCACGGCGTGCCGGCCCGCACCGCCGCGCTCCATCCGCCGGGCGTCGCGACGACCGTGCGCGCGCCCTTGCGCAGCACGGTGGCGTTCAGCACCCGCGCGGTCTCGGCGACTGCGGCATCGTCGGCGGCATCGGCCGCGGCGCCGGCTGCGTCATCGTGCGCGGATTCGTCGAGGCCGACCTGGCGGCGGAGGCGTGCGAACTCGCCCGCATGGGGTGTCAGCACGAGGGGCGCGGATGCCCCCGACGCCAGGTCGAGCGCACCGGCGTCGACGACCACCGGTGCCACGCCGCCCAGCAGGCGCCGCAGCGCCTGCTCCTCATCCGCCTCGCGACTCTCCGCCGAGGTGCCCGAGCCGATCACCCACGCCTGCACCCGCCCGCCGACGAGCACCGTCTCGGGGCGTCGCTGCAGCACGAGCGAGCCGACGAGGTCGGGACCGACGTAGCGCACCATCCCGGCGCCCGCGCGCCACGCGGCGCAGACGCCCAGCACCGCCGCTCCCGCAAACTGCCGTGAGCCCGTCCGCACCCCGACGACGCCGCGGGAATACTTGTCATCGGCATCCGTTGGCATCTTCACGTATGCGGCCGCGGCCGCGGCATCCCATTCCCGAGGGGCGATCATCCCCTCACGTTACCGGCGACGAGGAGTCCCGTGAGCCTGCTTTTCGAGCCACTGACCGTGCGAGCGACGACGATGCGCAACCGGCTCTGGGTATCGCCGATGTGCATGTACAGCGCCGAGGACGGGATGCCGGGCGACTGGCATCACGTGCACCTGGCGCAGTTCGCCGCGGGCGGTGCGGGGCTGGTCGTCGCCGAGGCGACGGCGGTCGCGCCGGAGGGCCGGATCTCCCCCCGCGACACCGGCCTGTGGAACGACGCCCAGCGCGACCGGTGGGCGACGATCGTCGCCGCGGTCCACGCCCGCGGCGCCGCCGCAGGCATCCAGCTCGCGCACGCCGGGCGCAAGGCATCCACGTGGTGGCCGTTCTCCGGCCGACGCGGCAGCGTGGCCGTCGCCGAGGGCGGCTGGCAGACCGCGGCGCCGTCGGCGATCGCGTACGAGGGGTACGCCGAGCCCGTCGCCCTCGACGAGGACGGCATCGAGCGCGTCGTCGAGGGGTTCCGCGCCGCGGCGCTCCGAGCCGTCGAGGCCGGTTTCGACGTGCTCGAGGTGCACGCCGCGCACGGGTACCTGCTGCACGAGTTCCTCTCGCCGTTGTCGAACAGGCGCGAGGACTCCTACGGCGGCTCGCTGGAGAACCGGGCACGCCTGCTGCTGCGGGTCGTCACCGCCGTGCGCGAGGCCGCAGGTGCGGGCACCGCCGTTCTCGTGCGGTTCTCGGCCACCGATGCGGTCCCCGACGGCTGGGACGAGCGTGACACCGCCGTCGTCGCGGGATGGGCCGCCGAGGCGGGAGCCGACATGTTCGACATCTCGAGCGGGGGTCTCGTCGCGCACCAGCGGATCGTGCCGGGACCCGGCTATCAGGTGCCGCTCGCGGCGCACGTGCGGCGCGAGAGCGGGCATCCGGTGGCGGCCGTCGGCGAGATCTGCGACGGCATCCACGCCGAAGAGGTGCTGCGCGCGGGGCACGCCGACGCGATCTTCGCCGGACGGGAGTGGCTGCGCGACCCGCACTTCGGGCTGCGCGTCGCCGAGCAGCTGGGCTCGGCCGCGAGCCTCTGGCCCCCGCAGTACGAGCGCGCGCGTCCGGCCTGAGCACCCGGGCGCACGATCACATCCGGCGGGTGGCGTCCTGCACCTCTCCCACCAGTTCCTCGATGATGTCCTCGAGGAACAGCACGCCCGTCGTGGCACCCGAGCGATCCCGTACCCGACCGAGGTGGCGTCCGGATCGGCGCATCGTGGCGAGCGCGTCCTCGAGGTCCGTGTTCTCCGACACGGGGACCATGTGGTGGATGCGCTTGGCGGGCAGCGGCCGGTCGATGCGCTCGTCCGTGGCGTCCGCCGAGCGCAGGATGTCCTTCAGATGCACGTAGCCGATCGGCTCCCCGTCGGCATCCACGATGACGTATCGCGAGAAGCCGTGGACCGCCACGGCCCGTTCGATCTCGGCCGGCGTCGTCGTCTCGGGAAAGGCGACGAGCTGGCCCAGGGGCACGGCGATGTCGCGCGCCTTCTTGTCGGTGAACTCGACGGCCGCGGCGACGGCGCCCGCCCGGTCGTCGAGCACGCCCTCCATCGTCGACTGGTTCACGATCGTCGCGACCTCGTCGAGCGTGAACGTGGAGGCCGCCTCGTTCTTCGGCTCCACGCGGAACAGCCGCAGCACCCCGTTCGCGATCCAGTTGAGGGTCGCGATGACGGGGTGGAACACCTTCGACACCCACACCAGCGGCGGCGCGAGCATGAGCACCGCGCGGTCGGGCAGCGAGAACGCCAGGTTCTTCGGGATCATCTCGCCGAAGACCACGTGCAGGTACGACACGATCAGCAGCGCGACGACGAACGCCGTCACGTCGACCGCGGCGGGTGCCAGCCCCGTCCAGCCGAAGGGGATCTCGAGAAGATGGTGGATCGCCGGCTCGGAGACGTTCAGGATCAGCAGCGAGCACACGGTGATGCCCAGCTGCGACGTCGCGAGCATCAGCGTCGCGTGCTCCATCGCGTAGAGCGCGGTCTTCGCCGCGCGCGAGCCCTTCTCCGCCAGAGGCTCGATCTGCGACCGGCGCGCCGAGATGACGGCGAATTCGGCGCCGACGAAAAAGGCGTTCGCCACGAGCAGGACGACCAGCCAGACGATTCCGGCCCAATCGCTCATCGCGCACCCCCTTCACGGTCGGCGCGAACCCTCACCAGGCGCTGCGGTCCCGTCTCGCTCGAGGGCTCCCCCGCATCCGTCTCCGGATCCGGGATGAAGCGCACCCGGTCGACACGACGTCCGTCCATGCGCAGCACCGACAGCTTTCCGCCCTCCACCTCGACCTCGTCGCCGACCGCGGGGATGCGCTCGACGACACTCATGATCAGGCCGCCGACGGTGTCGTAGACGTCCCCTTCGGGCAGCCGGATGCCGGTGCGGTCGAGCACCTCGTCCGGTCGCCAGTTTCCGGGGAAGGAGACCGAGTCCTTGCCCCGCACGAGGCCCGCCCGGCTGCGGTCGTGCTCGTCCGCCACCTCGCCCACGATCTCCTCGACGAGGTCCTCCAGCGTCACGACGCCCGCGGTTCCGCCGTACTCGTCGACCACGATCGCGAGCTGGTATCCCCGTGCGCGGAGCTCGGAGATCAGCGCATCCAGGTGCACCGTCTCGGGTACGCGCAACGGCTCGGTGGCGAGCGCGGCCGCGGGCACGTCCGCGCGCCGCTCCCGCGGAACGCTGACGGCCGCCTTCAGATGCACGACGCCGATGATGTCGTCGAGGGATTCGCCGAAGACGGGAAAGCGGCTGTGTCCGGTGCGCCGTGCGAGCTGGATGACGTCGTCGGCGGAGTCATCGCGCGCGATGCAGTGCATCTTGGGACGCGGCGTCATCACGTCGTCGGCGGTGTGGCGGGCGAACAGCAGGGTGCGGTTCAGCAGCGACGCGGTGTCCTGCTCCAGCACCCCTGCGCTGGCGGAGCGCCGCACGAGCGACGAGAGCTCCTCTGCGGTCCGGGCACCCGAGAGCTCTTCTTTGGGCTCGATGCCGATGGCGCGCAGCACGGCGTTGGCAGACCCGTTGAGACCGGCGATGGCGGGGCGGAACACCATCGTGAACGCGACCTGGAAGGGCATCACGAGCTTGGCGGTCTGGCGCGGCAGCGCGAGTGCGAAGTTCTTGGGGACGAGCTCCCCGATGATCATCGAGAGCATCGTCGCCACGGTGATCGAGACGAAGACGGCCAGGGGCGAGGCCACCGCCTCGGGGATGCGCAGGTCGGCGAGCACCGGTCGCAGCAGGTTCGACAGGGCCGGCTCCATCGTGTAGCCGGTGAGCAGGGTCGTCAGGGTGATGCCCAGCTGCGCGCTCGACAGGTGCGTCGACGTGATCCGCAGCGCGGCGATCGTGATCGCCAGACGCGACTCGCCGCGCTCCCGGCGTGCCTCGAGTTCGGCGCGGTCGAGGTTGACCAGCGCGAACTCGCTGGCGACGAACAGGCCGGTGCCGACGATGAGCAGGAGCCCCACGCCCAGCATGATGTAGTCGAACATCACTTCTCACCCCCGGTGCAGGAGGAGGGACGGTGGGGCGAGGGTCTGCAACTGGGAGGGTCGTCCATTGTAGGGAGAAGTCTAGCGCGATCCCCCTCCTCTCCTCCTCTCCTCCCCCTCTCGTTGCGGCGGCACTTTTCGGCCGGGGCGGCAGGAATAACCGGCGCCGCCGCCGAAAAGTGCCGCCCCAACGGGGACGATCGCGCGCGTCGGGGTCGCCCGGCACCACCGGCCCTCCACAGGGGCGGCCGGCTCCCGGCTTCGCACACACAGGCACATCGGACGTCGCGGCCGGTTTCGGGCCGACGAGGATGCCTGCATGCATCGACCGCCTTCTGCCCCCACGGACGTCATCCGGCGCCGCGAGCTCGTCGACCCGTTGAACGATCGTCTGGTGCGCGCGCAGCTCGCGGCCGGTGCCGTAGCGCGCATCGCACCGGGCTCCTACGTCGAGGCGCGGCGGTGGGAGGAGCTCGACCCGCTCGCCCGGCACCTCGTGCGTGTCATCGAGGCCACGGCGAGACTGGGCGCCGGCATCCTGCTCTCGCATTTCGCCGCCGCCGCGTATTGGGACCTGCAGATCCTGGGGGCGTGGCCGGACGTCGTCGACGTCTCGGTGGCGCGCACGACGGGCGGCAGATCATCGGGAGTCGTCCGGCGCCACACGCGCGACCTCACCCGAGTGGATGCCGTGCCCTGGGGCCGCCACTTCGTGACCACGCCGGCGCAGACGGCCATCGACCTGGCGCGCATCCTGCCCTTCGCCCACGGTGTGGCCGTCGCCGACCAGGTGCTCTGGGCCAGGAGGCCGGGCGGGGCGCTCGCCGACTCCGCAGAGCTGGCCGCCATCGCAGCGCGACTGCGGGGGCCGGGCGCGGCGCGGGCCAGGCGCGTCGCCGCCTTCGCATGCGGGGGCGCCGACTCGGTGCGGGAGTCGCAGAGCCGGGTGCTGATCGATCTGCTCGGTTTCGCCGAGCCCGAGCTGCAGCGCCCCTTCCGCCTGGACAACGGGCGCATGGCCTACAGCGACTTCTACTTTGAGGGTGTCGACCACATCGGTGAGTTCGATGGCCTCGGCAAGTACATCGACCCGGCCTTGCTGCGCAGCCGGACACCCGAGCAGGTGGTGCTCGCGGAGAAGGACCGCGAGGACCGGCTGCGGCGTCAGGTGCGGGGCCTGTCGCGCTGGGGCACGCGCGAACTGGACCGCCCGTCGCTGCTGTGGGACATCCTCACTCGCGCCGGGGTGCCCTCTCGCCGTCCACGCCCCGGCCGCTGACCCGGCACCGAGCGAGCGCGGGCGCCGGGGCCTCCTCTCGATTGGGGCTGCAGGAATCGGCGTCGGCTGCGGAGATTCGTGCCGCCCGCGCCGGAAAGTGCCGCCGCAACCGACAGACGACGCGCGGGCGCTCACCAGCTGACGGGCAGCGCCTTGCCCTCGTCGTACCCGGCCGCGGACTGCAGGCCGACCCGCGCCCGCTCGTGGAAGGCGGGCACGCTCGCCGCCCCCGCGTAGGTGAAGGAGGACCGCACACCCGAGGTGATCATGTCGAGCAGGTCCTCGATGCCCGGTCGATGCGGATCCAGGTAGATCCTCGACGACGAGATCCCCTCGGCGAACAGCTCCTTGCGGGCGAGCTCGTACGGATCGAGCCTCCCGAAGCGCGCGTGCACAGCCTTGGTCGAGGCCATCCCCCACGATTCCTTGTAGGCCCGGCCATCGGCATCCAGCAGAAGATCGCCGGGTGCCTCGATCGTGCCCGCGAACCACGACCCCACCATGACGGATGCCGCGCCCGCAGCCAGCGCCAGCGCCACATCGCGGGGGTATCGCACGCCGCCGTCGGCCCAGACGTGGGCCCCCATGAGGCGCGCGGCCTCAGCGGACTCGAGCACCGCGGAGAACTGGGGGCGGCCGACCGCCGTCATCATCCGCGTCGTGCACATCGCTCCGGGCCCCACCCCCACCTTGACGATGGAGGCGCCGGATGTGACGAGATCGTGCACCCCCTCGGCCGTGACGACGTTGCCGGCGGCGATGGGGACCGACAGGCCCAGCTCGGCGACCTCCTGCAGCGCGCGCAGCATCCCCTCCTGGTGACCGTGGGCGGTGTCGACGACGATGACGTCGACACCCGCCGCGACGAGCGCCTTCGCCTTCGCCGCGACGTCGCCGTTGATCCCCACCGCCGCGGCGACCGCCAGCCGGCCCGCGCCGTCCACGGCGGGGCGGTACAGCGTCTGGCGCAGCGCCCCGCGGCGGCTCACGGTGCCGGCGAGCCGCCCGTGCTCGACGACGCACATGACGTCGACGCCGGCGGCCGTGAGCACGTCGAATGCCGAACGCGCGTCGGTCAGGTCCTCGGCCTCGATCGAGGGGGTGTCCCGCCGCGCCAGGTCGCCGAGCCGGGCGTCGGCGAGGGCCGTCGCCAGCCGGGATGCCGGGACGATGCCGCGCACGTCGGCGGCGGCGACGCGTTCACCGGGTTCGGCGACGACGATGCCGTGCCCCTCGGCCGGCGGCAGCAGCCGCAGGGCGTCGGCGACCGTGGCCTCGGGCGGCAGCACCAGAGCGGCATCCCACCCCACGGGCTGGCGTTTGATCCAGCGGATGGCGGCATCCATCTCCTGCAACGGCATGTCCTGCGGAAGCACGCCCAGGCCGCCTCGCCGAGCGAGGGTCGCCGCAAGGCGCGCCCCCGTCACCGAGTTCATGTTCGCCGAGACGAGCGGCAGGGTCGCGGGCGTTCCGTCGCGCGGCGAGAGGTCCACCTGCAGCCGACTCGGCACGTCGGAGCGCCGCGGCACGAGGAACACGTCCGAGTACGTCAGGTCGACCTGGGGACGCTCACCGGAGAACTCCATCGACCCACGCTATCCGCTTCACCATTGGTTGTGCAGGACCGGCGGCTGGACACCCGTCGCAGAGGGCGCGCCCGGCCTGTGGGCGGCTCCGACTGGGATACCCTTGATACCGGCGCGCGCGGCGTCAGCGCGGCGCGCGGAACCACACTTCATCGATGAAAGAGGGCGATCCAGCGTGTCGAGCCAGGTGACGGGCGTCGGGACTTCGAACGAAGGTGAGTTCGGGGCCAACGAATGGCTCGTCGACGAACTCTACGAGCAGTTCAAGGCGGACAAGAACGCCGTCGACAAGGCATGGTGGCCGATTCTCGAGGCCTACCACCCCGTCGACGTGTCGGATGACGCTCAGGATGCCGCACCCGCGGCGCCTGCGCCGGAGCAGAAGGCGCCGGCTCCCCCGGCGGCTGCGCCGTCGAAGGCCGAGCCCGTCGACACCGCCGGCAACGGGGCCAAGGCGCATGCGAAGAACGACGCACGTCCGGCGACCGCGCCCGTGCCTGTCGCGCGGACCACGGCGAAGCCCGCCGCGCCCCAGCCGATCCCGGCCGAGGCGCCGGAGAACTCCGCCGCCGCCTCCGAAGATGCCGTCGAAGAGGACGCGGTCACGGTACTCAAGGGCATGCCCAAGGCACTCGCGGCGAACATGGACGAGTCGCTCACCGTGCCGACGGCCACCAGCGTGCGCACGATCCCGGCCAAGCTGATGATCGACAACCGCATCGTCATCAACAACCACATGGCGCGCACCCGGGGCGGCAAGATCAGCTTCACCCACCTGATCGGGTGGGCCATCATCCAGAGCCTCAAGGCGTTCCCGAGCCAGAACGTGTTCTACGCCGAGATGGACGGCAAGCCCGCCGTCGTCTCGCCCGCCCACGTGAACCTCGGCATCGCGATCGATCTTCCCCGCCCCGACGGCACCCGCAGTCTGCTGGTGCCGAGCATCAAGCGCGCCGACACGATGACCTTCGGCGAGTACCTCGCCGCGTACGAGGACCTCGTCAGCCGCGCCCGCAAGAACAAGCTCACCGCCGCGGACTTCCAGGGCACGACGATCTCGCTCACCAACCCGGGCGGCATCGGAACCGTGCACTCGGTGCCCCGCCTGATGAAGGGCCAGGGCTGCATCGTCGGCGCCGGTGCGCTGGAGTATCCCGCCGAGTTCCAGGGCTCGAGCGAGAAGACCCTCGTCGAGCTCGGAATCGGCAAGACGATCACGCTCACGAGCACGTACGACCACCGGGTGATCCAGGGGGCCGGTTCGGGCGAGTTCCTGAAGACGATCCACGAGATGCTCGCCGGCAAGCGCCGCTTCTACGAGGACATCTTCGCCGCGCTGCGCATCCCGTACGCCCCCATCCACTGGGCCAACGACATCAACGTCGACATCGCCGAGCGCGTCGACAAGACCGCACGTGTGCAGGAGCTGATCAACGCCTACCGCGTGCGCGGACACCTGATGGCCGACATCGATCCGCTCGAGTACGTGCAGCGCGAGCACCACGACCTCGAGATCGAGAGCCACGGCCTGACGTTCTGGGACCTCGACCGCGAGTTCGTCACGGGCGGCTTCGGTGGCCGGCGGCTGATGAAGCTGCGCGACATCCTCGGCGTGCTGCGCGACTCGTACTGCCGCACCATCGGCCTCGAGTACATGCACATCCAGGACCCGGAACAGCGTCGCTGGTTCCAGCAGCAGGTCGAGATGGCGTATTCGAAGCCCGGCCACGACGAGCAGCTGCGCATCCTCGAGAAGCTCAACCAGGCCGAGGCGTTCGAGACGTTCCTGCAGACGAAGTACGTCGGGCAGAAGCGGTTCAGCCTCGAGGGCGGTGAGTCCCTCATCCCCCTCCTCGACGAGATCCTGCGCGGGGCGGCCGAGGCCGGCCTCGACGGCGCCGCCATCGGTATGGCCCATCGCGGGCGTCTGAACGTGCTGACCAACATCGCCGGCAAGACCTACGGGCAGGTGTTCCGCGAATTCGAGGGAACCAGCCTGCCCGGCAACAAGCGCGGCTCGGGCGATGTGAAATACCACCTCGGAACCGAGGGCACCTTCAAGGGCGACGGCTCGGAGCTGCCGGTCTATCTCGCGGCGAACCCGTCCCACCTCGAGACAGTCGACGGTGTGCTCGAAGGCATCGTGCGGGCCAAGCAGGACCGCCATGACATCGGCTCGTTCTCGTGGCTTCCGATCCTCGTGCACGGCGACGCCGCGTTCGCGGGCCAGGGCGTCGTCGTCGAGACGCTGCAGATGTCGCAGCTGCGCGGATACCGCACGGGCGGCACCATCCACGTGGTGGTCAACAACCAGGTCGGCTTCACGACCCTGCCGCAGGACGCGCGCAGCTCGCACTACGCCACGGATGTCGCGAAGTCGATCCAGGCGCCGATCTTCCATGTCAACGGCGACGACCCGGAGGCCGTCGTCCGCGTCTCGGAGCTCGCGTTCGCCTACCGCGAGAAGTTCCACCGCGACGTCGTCATCGACCTCATCTGCTACCGCCGCCGGGGCCACAACGAGGGCGATGACCCCTCGATGACCCAGCCGCTGATGACGAACCTGATCGAGGCGAAGCGGTCGGTGCGCCGCCTGTACACCGAGGCCCTGGTCGGTCGCGGCGACATCACCGAGGAGGAGTACGAAGAGGCCAAGCGCGACTTCCAGGACCGCCTCGAGGTCGCCTTCGCCGAGACGCACGCCGCCGAGACCGGCGCGCACGACGTCACGGGCATCAAGGACGACGACGTCGAGGACACCCCGGGCGAGCCTCTCGCTTCGACCGGAGTGTCACAGGATGTCGTTGCGATGATCGGCGACGCGTTCGTGAACAAGCCCGAGGGCTTCACGGTGCACAACAAGCTGCAGCAGCTGCTCGAGAAGCGCCACGACATGAGCCGCAAGGGCGCCATCGACTGGGCCTTCGGGGAGCTGCTGGCGTTCGGTTCGCTGCTGCTCGAGGGCACGAACGTGCGCCTCGCCGGCCAGGACTCGCGCCGGGGCACCTTCGTGCAGCGGCATTCGGTGGTGCACGATCGCGCCAACGGGCAGGAGTGGCTGCCGCTGACCAATCTGAGCGAGCGTCAGGGCCGATTCTGGGTCTACGACTCCCTGCTGAGCGAGTATGCGGCGATGGGATTCGAGTACGGCTACTCGGTGGAACGCGCCGATGCGCTCGTGCTGTGGGAGGCGCAGTTCGGCGACTTCGGCAACGGAGCCCAATCGATCATCGACGAGTTCATCTCGTCCGCCGATCAGAAGTGGGGTCAGCAGTCGAGCGTCGTGCTGCTGCTGCCGCACGGCTATGAGGGCCAGGGTCCCGACCACTCGTCGGCGCGCATCGAGCGGTACCTGCAGATGTGCGCGCAAGACAACATGACGGTGGCGCGCCCCTCGACCCCCGCATCGTACTTCCACCTGCTGCGTCGGCAGGCCTATCAGCGCCCGCGCCGTCCGCTGGTGGTGTTCACGCCGAAGGCGATGCTCCGCCTGCGAGGCGCGACGAGCAGCGTCGAGGACTTCACGACCGGGTCCTTCGAACCCGTCCTCGACGACACGCGCGAGCTCGACCCGAAGGGTGTGAAGAAGGTTCTGCTTCACGCGGGAAAGCTGCACTGGGACCTGAAGGGCGAACTCGACAAGCGACCGGACGAATCGATCGCCCTCGTGCGTCTCGAGCAGTACTACCCCGCCCCGGTCGAGCAGCTGCGAGCCGTGCTTGACCGGTACCCGAACGCGACCCTGTACTGGGTGCAGGACGAGCCCGAGAACCAGGGAGCCTGGCCGTTCATCGCCCTCGAGGTCGTCAAGCACCTGGACGGACGCACGATCCGCCGCATCTCGCGCACCGAGGCCGCGTCGCCGGCGACAGGTTCGCCCAAGGTGCACGCGGCCGAGCATGCCGAACTGCTGCGTGAGGCGCTCGCCCCCGTCGATTGACCGGCGGGGCGGGCGCCCCCGGCGTCAGTACCAGATGGCGAGGTAGGGCACGTCGGGTGCCACGAAGGCGGCGTCGATCATGCTCGCCACGTGGCGCTCCGCGTGCAGGCGTCCGGCATCGCGCAGGGTCGCCGCCCGGACGCCGCCGAGCACGAGCGAGCTGAGGGACGACACGGGCAGCACGACGTCGGGCTCCGCGGCGGTGGCGGTCACCTCGGCATGCCCGGCGGCGTCGGTCTCGAGACGCCACCGACCGGCGGCGAAGCCGAACTCGTCGGACACCTCGATGACGACCGCGACGGGCGCGGCGTACGCCCGGGCGGTCAGCACGGCCGGCACGTCGAGCACCCGCAGCCACTCGTGGTCGAGGGTGGTCACCGTGGCCGCGCGCTGGTCGGCGATCATCCAGCGCACGGGCTCGTCGATGGCCCACAGCGGCGCCTCCACGCGCGAGACCAGATCGTGCTCGAGGACGAAGCGCCAGAGCGTTGCGTAGGCGGCCCGAGTCGCGGTGATCATGCAGATCAGCTCCAGGGTGTGCCGGCTGTAGTCCCGGGAGTCCTCCACCAGGCGGTAGAGGGCCACTCCCTCGGTGACGCCGTCGGCGTTCGCGCTGCGAACCGCCCGGATCTTCTGGCCGCCCTCCGCCCCACCGGCGGTTCCGGTGAGCTCGCGCCAGCGCCCCGGCCAGGCATCGATCTGTCCAGGGTGGTGCAGCCGCACCCGCTCGTGCAGCGCGGCGAGCTCGTCCGCGGCACGAGGGCGATCCACGAAATCGAGTCTTCCCGTGGTCGCCGGCCCCGCCCACCGCACGCGGTGGACGTCGATCGACCAGTGCGTGGCGAAGGCCGCGGGCGCGAAACCGAATCGACCGTAGATCGTCGCCTCGGTCGCCGTCAGGCCCGCGAGAGGCAGACCGGCACTGACGGCCGCGCGAAGCTCGCCCTCGAGCATGGCACGGGCGATGCCCCGGCGGCGATGCGTGGCCGCGACGGTGACGCCGCTGATCGCCCACATCGGCGTGGTGCGCCGTCCGGGGAGCGAGAGCTGCGCCACCCAGGAATCGATCGTGCCGACGGGCGAGTCCGGCGCGGCGGATGCCGGGTCGTACACTCCCGTGAGGCGGCGGTAGGCGACGGCATCCACGAATTCCCGCGTGCGTTCCGGTGATTGCTCCGCCTCAAGGAAACCCCGCGCCTCCGACTGCGCGAAGGCAGCGAAGACGCGTACATCGGATGTGTCGATCGCGCGGTACTCCAAGCCGCGCTCGGCCAGCGTCTGGGTGGACGTGGGGTCCAGCGGGTGGTGCTTCGCCTCGTTGGTGGACATGCCCCCACGTTATCCGGCGGCGACCTCAGTGATGGGTCGCCTGCGCAGAGCGCAACTGCTGGAGCACCTGGTCGCGCAGCTCCTCGGGTGCGCTCTCGCGGCACGCTCGAGCGACGACGTCGGTCAGGGTCTTCGCGACGAGGGCCTCATCGCGGCACGCCGGGCAGCGCTCCAGATGCTCGGTGATGTCCGTGTGCTGGGTCTTGCAGACCTCGTGGCGCAGATACTCCTCGAGGTCGCGACGCGCTTGTTCACAGCCGCAATCAGTCATGTCGTGCTCCTGGATGGTGCGGGGGTGATGCCCCGCTCTTTCGCGTAATCGGCGAGTCGCTCACGCAGCATGCGCCTGCCACGATGCAGACGGCTCATGACCGTGCCGATGGGGGTCTTCATGATGTCGGCGATCTCCTGGTAGGCGAATCCCTCGACGTCGGCGAGGTACACCGCGAGGCGGAAGTCCTCGGGGAGCTCCTGCAGGGCGTCCTTCACGGCGGATGCCGGCATGTGATCGATCGCCTCGGCCTCCGCGGAACGGCTCGAGGATGCCGTGGTCGACTCGGCGCCACCGAGCTGCCAGTCCTCGAGCTCGTCGATCGTGCCCTGGAAGGGCTCGCGCTGCCGCTTGCGATACGTGTTGATGTAGGTGTTGGTCAGGATGCGGTAGAGCCAGGCCTTGAGGTTGGTTCCCTGCCGGAAGCTCGACCACGACGCGAAGGCCTTCACGAACGTCTCCTGCACCAGGTCGGCCGCATCGGACGGGTTCCGCGTCATCCGCATGGCCGCCCCGTACAGCTGATCCATGAACGGCAGCGCCTGCTGCTCGAACTGTGAACTCGGATCCTGCTCTTCCGGGGCGCCGGTCGCGCCCGCCTCGTCGTCCATGATCGCCCAGTCTATGCGGGCGAGGGCGACCGCCGGTGGGCGCGAACCCTCAGGCTCGCCCGACTCGTCGACGCGCGCGACGCGCGTCCGCTCGATCGTGGTGATCACGCTTCTCCTTCCACGCTCTCGATAAGCTGAGAACCCATGACGTCGCACGGTTATTCCCCCGCCGCGGCAGCCGCGGAGCATTCGCCGTCCCCCTGGTCGGCGCCGCCGGCCGCCGGGCCGCTGCATGCGACCCTCGCACTGCCCGGCTCCAAGTCCCTGACGGGACGCGAGCTGGTGCTCGCCGCGCTCGCCGAAGGCCCGAGCCGCCTCACGGCCCCGCTCCACTCCCAGGACTCGGCGCGCATGATCGAGGCCCTGACCGCGCTCGGCGTGCGCGTCGACGAGGTCGAAGGGACGGGCCGGTACGGGGGCGATCTGGTGGTGACCCCACCCACGACGCTCGCCGGGTCCACGACGATCGACTGCGGGCAGGCCGGCACCGTGATGCGGTTCGTCACCCCGCTCGCGGGGTTCGCACGCGGAGACGTGGAGTTCACCGCGCACGCCAGCGCCCTGCACCGTCCGATGGGCGAGATGGTCCACGCCCTGCGCGAGGTCGGCGTCGACGTCGACGACGGCGGGCGATGGGCGCTGCCGTTCACCGTGCGCGGGCGCGGCCACGTTCGCGGCGGCGAGGTGCACATCGACGCATCCCGCTCGAGCCAGTTCGTCTCGGGCCTGCTGCTCGCCGCGGCCCGCTTCGATGTCGGCATCCACCTCATGCACACGGGCGACCGCCTGCCGAGCATCCCCCACATCGACATGACGATCGAGTGCCTGGCCCATCGTGGCGCGCACGTCGAGAAGCCGGCGCCCAACGAGTGGGTGCTCGCGCCGGGTCCGCTGAGGGCGAAAGACATCGCGATCGAGCCGGACCTGTCCAACGCCGCGCCGTTCCTCGCGGCGGCCATGGTCGCCGGCGGCTCCGTCTCTGTGACGGGGTGGCCCGCGCATTCCACCCAGCCCGGCGCACTGCTCACCGACATCCTGCATCGCGCGGGGGCGCGCCTGTCCCGCACGCCGGAGGCCCTCACCCTCACCGGCGACGGCGTGCGCGCGTTCGACATCGATCTCTCGGCGGCGGGCGAACTCGCCCCCACGCTCGTCGGTCTCGCCGCCCTCGCCGACGGCCCCTCCACGGTCACGGGCATCGGGCACATCCGGCTGCACGAGACCGACCGCATCCGCGCGCTGGTCGACGGCATCAACGCGCTCGGCGGCGACGCGCGGGAGCTGCCCGACGGCATCCGCGTCGTGCCGCGCCCCCTGTCGGGCGGTCTCTGGCGCTCGCACCACGACCACCGGATGGCGACCACGGGCGCGCTGATCGGACTGGCGGTGCCCGGCGTGCAGATCGACGACCTCGGCGTCACGGCCAAGACGCTGCCGCAGTTCGAGCAGCTCTGGAACGAGATGCTCGAGGGCACCGGCGAGCGACTCTGACACGGCGGGATGGCGGCGTGACCTGGTGGAACGATGACGACGTCGACGACGAGCTCGACGACGACGACTGGGACGAGACCGACATCCGCGTGCGGCCGAATCCCAAGGCGAACAGGCCGCGCACCAAGCGCCGGCCCGCGCACACCGACGCCGTGATCGGCCGCGTGCTGGGCGTGGATCGCGGCCGGTACA
The DNA here is from genome assembly GCF_033792225.1 of Microbacterium sp. LRZ72. Taxonomy (NCBI): domain Bacteria; kingdom Bacillati; phylum Actinomycetota; class Actinomycetes; order Micrococcales; family Microbacteriaceae; genus Microbacterium; species Microbacterium sp. LRZ72. The sequence goes on along the minus strand of NZ_JANGEX010000007.1, from coordinate 163,228 downwards.
CCGTGATGCTCGGAGAAGGCACCCCCGACGAGCGCGAGGTGCTCACCACCAGGGCGCGCGAGCTGCGGCGCGATCCGATCGTCACCGGCGACCGGGCGCGCGTCGTCGGCGACACCACCGGCGACCCCGGCTCCCTCGCCCGGATCGTCGGAATCGAGGAGCGCACGACCCTGCTGCGGCGCTCGGCCGACGACACCGACCAGGTCGAGCGGGTGATCGTCGCCAACGCCGACCAGATGCTCCTCGTCGTCGCCGCGGCCGACCCGGAGCCCCGCCCCCGCCTCGTGGACCGCTACCTCATCGCGGCTCTGGACGCCGGCATCCGCCCCCTGATGGTGGTCACGAAGACAGACCTGGCCGACCCCACCGCCTTCCTCTCGCACTTCGAGGGCGTCGGGCTCGACGTCTTCCGCAGCGCGCAGACGCAGATTCCCCTGGAGAGCATCGGGCGGGCGCTCGTCGGGCACACCACGGTGTTCGTCGGTCACTCCGGGGTGGGCAAGTCCACGCTCGTCAACGCCCTCGTCCCCGCCGCGCACCGCGCCACCGGCCACGTCAACGAGGTGACCGGCCGAGGGCGCCACACCTCCTCCTCCACCATCTCGCTGCGCTACGAGTCGCCCGAGGGCACGGGCTGGGTGATCGACACCCCCGGCATCCGCTCGTTCGGGCTGGGCCACGTCGATCCCGACAACATCCTGCGCGCCTACGGTGATCTCGCGGATGTCGCGGCCGAATGCCCGCGCGGATGCACGCACCTTCCCGATGCCCCGGATTGCGCGATCGCCGACGCCGTCGCCGAGGGGCGGCTGGGCGCGTCGGGGCCGGCGCGACTGGATTCCCTCCAGCGTCTGCTGACGACGTTCCGCTGACCGCGGGCCCGCCGCAGCCCGGGTACCGAGCCGCTATCGTGGAGCCGTGACCACTCGACTCGACACCGGATCCGCTGCCCCCGACTTCCGCCTGGAGAACCAGGACGGCGAGCCCGTCTCCCTCTCCGACCTCAGAGGCCGCAAGGTCATCCTCTACTTCTACCCTGCGGCGATGACGCCGGGGTGCACGACTCAGGCATGCGACTTCCGCGACAACCTCGCCTCGCTCCAGGGCGCGGGATACACGGTGCTCGGCGTCTCGCGCGACAACACGGGCACCCTGCGCGAGTTCCGCGAGCGCGATGCGCTCACCTTCGATCTGCTGAGCGACCCCGACCATTCGGTGCACGAGGCGTACGGCGCATGGGGCGAGAAGACGAACTACGGCAAGACGACGGTGGGTCCCCTGCGCTCGACGATCGTGATCGATGCCGACGGCATCGTGGAGCACGCGCTGTACAACGTCAAGGCGACCGGGCACGTGGCCCGTCTCCGCGAGCAGCTCGGTCTGGACTGACCTGACCTGCGCCGTCAGTCCCCCTCGTCGGCTGCCGAGCGCGCGTCGCCGGCTGCTGCCGACCGCCGTGCCGCGATGACGATCAGCACCGCTGTGACCACGGCGGGCACGGCGAGAGCGAGCGCCGTCATCGGGAGGGCGTAGGCGCCCGTCACCGCGCCGCCGGCGACCGCGAGGATCAGCAGCTGCAGCACGAAGGCTCCCGAGCGTCCCCAGGTGCGTTCGCGCACGATGGCGACCGCGAACGCCAGCGTGGCGACGGTGGCGAGCCCTCCCATCAGCGCCAGCGCGGTGCCGCTGGCCGGGTCCGCGATGTCCCCGCCCAGGAAGGCGGCCGTCATCCACAGCGACACGGCGGCGAGACCGATGCCCTCGAGGGCCACGAGGGCCGCGGCGGTCAGCGCGTACGGGTCCCGGCTCATTTCGGCATCAATTCCCATTCCGTGCGGTCCACTCTGGAGGTCATCAACAATTCATCGGCTGCACATGTGCTGTTTCCTCCAACGCAACAACAACTGACCCTTGATCACGCCGGGGATGCTGTGGGACGATATCAAAAGCCGTGTGCTCCCACAGCGCCGTGGGGCGAGCCGATGCTCGCACCTCATCAGGGTACCGAACCCGACCGACCCCTGAGCACCCGCTCGTCCCCCTCATCGCAACAAGGAGCACCGCATGGATTGGCGCGACAAAGCCGCATGCCTCACGGTCGACCCAGAACTGTTCTTCCCCGTCGGGAACACCGGTCCCGCCGTCGATCAGATCGAAAAGGCGAAGGCCGTCTGCGCGCGCTGCACCGTCACCGAGATCTGCCTGCAGTACGCCCTCGAGTCCGGCCAGGACTCGGGCGTGTGGGGCGGCCTCTCCGAAGACGAGCGCCGCGCTCTCAAGCGTCGCGCTGCGCGCGCCCGCCGCGCGTCGTGAGGTCTGCGTCTGCGCCGGTCCGCCGGCGCAGACGGCACGAGCTCATCTCGAGACGGGCGTCGGCCTCGTGTCGGCGGCCCTGTCGATCCACCGCAGCGGGATGTCGATCGTGACCTCGGTGCCGCTTCCCATCACCGTCTGCCAGTCGATCGTGCCGCCGAGCTCTCCCTGGATCAGCGTGCGGACGATCTGCGTGCCGAGCCCGCGCCCCACCTGACCCTCGGGCAGCCCGGCGCCGGTATCGCGGACGCTCACGGCGAGTCGCGTCCCGTTGCGCGTCGCCTCGATCTCGACCTGCCCCTCGCGACCGGCGAGACCGTGCTCGACAGCGTTGGTCACCAGCTCGGTCAACGCCAGGGCCAGCGGGGTCGCGTAGGCGCTCGGAAGCACGCCGAACGTGCCGTACGCCCTCGTCTGTGCGCGGGTGCCCGCACCGGCGGCCACCTCGGCGATCAGCTTGAGCACGCGCGCGAACACCTCGTCGAAGTCGACGTTCTGCGTCAGCCCCTCCGAGAGCGTGTCGTGCACGACCGCGATCGCGGACACGCGGCGCATCGCCTGGGTCAGCGCGTTGCGCGCCTCCTCGGAATGGGTGCGGCGGGCCTGGATGCGCAGCAGCGACGCGACCGTCTGCAGGTTGTTCTTGACCCGGTGATGGATCTCGCGGATGGTGGCGTCCTTGGTCAGCAGCTCCTGCTCCTGGTGACGCAGCTCGGTCACGTCGCGGCAGAGCACCACGGCGCCGGTGCGCTCCCCGCGCTGACGCAGCGGTATCGCGCGCAGCGACACGGTCACTCCGCGTGCCTCGATGTCCGCCCGCCACGGGGCCCGTCCGGTCACCACGAGCGGCAGGGACTCGTCGGCCGAGGGCTGACTCGGAAGGATCTGGGTCGTCACCTCGCTCAGCGACTCGCCCTCGAGCTCGTCGTCGAAGCCGAGCCGTCCCCAGGCCGACAGCGCGTTCGGTGATGCGAACGTCGTGATGCCGTCGACATCGAGGCGGATCAGACCGTCCGAGGCACGCGGGGCGCCGCGGCGTGGTCCCGTGGGCGCCGACAGATCGGGGAAATCGCCCCAGGCGATCATCCCGAACAGCTCATCGGCGCAGTCGTTGAAGGTGATCTGCTGGCGGCTCGGCGTGCGCGCCTCGCCGAGGTTGGTGTGTCGCGTGAGCACGCCGACGACGGTGGGAGCAGTGCCCTCCCGCCAGGGCCCGCGCACGATCGGCACGGCGCGCACCCGCGTGGGCGTCTCTTCGAACCAGTCGGGAGATGCGGAGTCCACGATGGTGGCCGAGTGGAACGTCTCACGCACCTGGGTGCGCCACTGCGGTCGCACGCGCTCCCCCACGATGTCGCGATAGAACAGGGTCGCCGCGCCCGACGGGCGCGTGTGCGCGACGGCCACGAACGAATCGTCGGGCGTGGGGACCCAGATGACGATGTCGGCGAAGGCCAGATCGGCCAGCAGCTGACCATCGCCCGCCAGGCGGTGCAGCCATTCCACGTCCGCATCGCTCGAACGCTCCTGCGCATAGACCAGATCGCTGAGTGTCGACACGCACCCAGCCTAAGCGGTGCGTCAGGACGTCGGTGGTCAGTGCATCCGCTGCCGCGCGACGGGGCTGCGCAGCGCGTCGCCGACGAGCCGCCGCATGCCGGTGACCAACGGTGAGCGAGGCGCGACCCGCGACACGGGGTGGGCCCGCAACATGGCCGCGTCGGTGGCACGCCGATCCTCGGGAACGAACCACACGTCGTCGACGCCCGCGAAGCGCTGGAGTGCGCGGCGCACCTGGCTGCGACCGTCGAGGCCGAGACCGCCGGGACGCAGGCGGTTGGCCACCGCGACGACGGGAGTGCGCTCCGCGATGCCCGCGAGCTCGGCGTGCGCGCGCAGAAAGCGAGCGACCCCGAGGGGATCCGCTGCGCACACCGCGACGACGACGTCGGCCGCGCGCAGCGCCGCGAGCGTCGCCTCGTTGCGGCGCGGGCCCTCGAGGTCGCTCATCGCCTCCTCGTCGCGCTCGAGTGGACCGGCGACGTCCACCACGGTGTGATCCGCCCAGTCCCGGCAGGCCGACAGCGCCCCCATCACGTGATCGCGTCGCAGCTCCGGCCAGCGCTCTGGGCGGTTGACGCCGCACAGCACCTCCACGCCGCCGCCGGGGGCATCGACGGGAATCGCTATCCGGCTCAGTTCACGCGCGTCGAGCGTGCCGCGCCCCGCGTGGCGGCAGGCGGCGGCGAAGCCCGGACCCTCGTCGGGAAGGCCCAGGGCGAGCGCGAGCGACGGCGCATGGCTGTCGGCGTCGACCAGCGCCGTGCGTCCGCCGCCGCGGGCGAGCTCGAAGGCCGCCAGCATCGCCAGCGTGCTGCGGCCGGGCGCTCCCTCCGGCCCCCAGACCGCGATGACCCGCCCCGCCGCGCTCGGGCGCGACGCCGCGGCGTCCCACACCGCCGCTCCGCGCACAGCCGCGGCCACCGCGTCCGGGTCGGTTCCGGGCACGTGCATCAGTCCGAAGGCGGCGGCGAGCCGCGTCGCCCCGCCGTCGCCGCCGCCCCCGCAGACGACGATGCGGATGCCGCGCCGATCGCACTCGTGCACCACCGCCTCGCACAGCACCCACCGCTCAGGGGGCACCAGCAGCACGTCAGCCCCGGCAAGTCCATTCCAGAGCGGATCTGCCTGCTTCGGCCCGCGTGCCGTGGCCGCGAGGGAACCGGAGTCGACGAGGGCGCAGACCTCGACCCCTCGACGGGCGAGCTCCGCCGCGAGTGCGGCCGAGTCCGAGGCGCCGAGGGCGATCGCGACACCGCTCATCGGCCGGCGTCCGCCGGCACGACCGACAGCGCGGAGCCCGCCGCCACCCCGGCCAGCACGGCGGCGACGTCGGCGCGCGGGATGATCAGCTCGACCGTCGCGGTCTCGGCGGCCAGCAGCCCGTCCTGTGAGCCGACCGAGGCCACCACGGCATCCGCCACGACGATCGCGGGCGTCTGATAGCCACCGTCCTCGCCCACGGGCGCTTCCCACAGCTCCACGACGCTGCCCTCGACCACGCGCGCCGGGACGGCGGAAGCAGTCGTGACCACGACGGTCGTGACGTGGGGCGAGTCCCCGTCGGCCAGGGCCGCGGCGGGCAGGAGCTCTCCCGCGCCGACCGTGCGCTCGATGACCGCACCCTCCTCGAGCTCGCCGGGAGCGAGGTAGTTGCCCTGCGCCGCACCCAGGGAGACGTCCACGGCCCGCACATCGGCGGAGGCGACGATCTCGCCGGGCACGAGCGTGCGCGTCGCCGCGAGCGCCGGGACGGTCGTCGTCACGGCAGCTACGGTCGCCCATACACCGCCGATCGAGGCGGCCACCAGCACGATCCCGATGACGAAGCGCGCATCGGTCCAGAAGCGGCGCGCGCGGGCGGCGGGTTCGGTCGTCGTCATTGCATCCCCCAGAATGCGGCGCGGTCGCGCCCTCGCCGACCATCGTGTCGGATGCGGCGACAACGTGGCGTTCGTTATCCACAGCATCTCGCGCGCCGACGTCGGTTCCCGGGTCCATAATGTTCACATGTCCGAAAGTCCCCCCTTCGGCGTGCGCTACCTTGCCCCATCCCAGGTCGCGGAGCTGCTCAGCGTCTCCGTGGACGAGGTGATGGAGCTGGTGCACGACGGCCGCCTGCGCGGTGCGCGCCTGGGCTCGCCGGCCAAGTGGCGCATCGAAGAGGAGAGCCTGCGCGGCTACATCGCGGACCAGGTCGAAGAGGCGCGCCAGATGCATTTGTGGGAGCAGTCGCAGGCGGCGAGCTTTCCCGAGGTGTGGAACCGCGGCGCCCCCGGCCGCCCGGAATAGCTCGATCAGCGCCATTGCGCGGATGCCGGTGCGGCCCACATCACCGCGGTGATGGCGACGAAGGGCACGAGTCGCACGCCGGTGACCGCCGTGGCCCGACGCACCGCGCCCCACTCGTGCAGGGCCAGGTCCAGGTGGTCGGCACCCACGCGGTCGACGGTGCCGGTCAGACACTCCCCGCACGTCGTCAGCACCCGCACCCCCCGTCGGCGGCGGGCGGCATCCCGCAGGACGAACCCGAAGGTCAACCGCCCCGCGAGCGGGTCGGGGACGATGTCTGCCCCGCGCGAGCTCGCGGCCAGCGCCGCCGGGTCCGCAACCACGCCGATGATGGCCTCCAAGCGCACGATCGCCGCGTCGCTGAGGCCCTCGGCATCCATCACGACGACATCCGCGCCCACTCCCGTCACCGTTCCGCGCACCGCCGCCCCGCCCGGCAGCAGCATGCTCACGGCCGCGTCGCCCTCGCTGGATGACAGCGCGCTCAGACGCTCGCGCAGCGGGAGGCGTGCCAGGCGAAGGCGCTCCGTCTCCTCGGCGAGCCCCGCGCGCTCGGCCTCCCACTCGCACGCGAGTTGATCCTCGAGATCCTCGAACAGCCGTTCCCAGCGCACGGCCCGACGATAGGGCATCCTCCCGGCCGGCACCCGGGTTATCCACAGCCCGCGCATACGAACGGCGCCGGCGCGAGCCGTATGGTCTACTCGATCTCACCCTGGTCCGTTCGAAAGCACGGCGGTGAGACGCACCGCCGCTCGCAGCACAGCCGCTCGAAAGAAGGTCGCCATGGTCGCATCCGCCGAGAGACGAGGCGCCCGCGCCTCCCCCAGCCGCGCGGGGTCCGCCGCCGAGGTGACCGACGAGTACTTCTCGCGCCAGCGCACCCCGACCACTCAGCTGCCGGACCCCGAACCGCTCGTGGCGAATCTCGCACGCGGCGTGATGGAAGTCCTCTCGGGCGTGCGCGAGGTGGACCAGCTGGCACGCTGGCTCGCCGAGGACGCCTACCGCAAGCTCGTCATCCGCAGCAACCTCGCGGCGCGCGCCCGCAGCGCCCGCGGCGTACCCGCGACGAGGCCGCACCACCGCGTGCTCTCCTCTCGGCACATGAGTCCGGCCGACGGCGTCGTCGAGTCGGTGGTGGTCGTCGCCGGTCCGCACCGAACCCGAGCCATCGCGATGCGCCTCGAGGGCACCGACGGGCGCTGGCGCGCCACCTCCCTCGCCCTGCTCTGAACGGGCCCGCCCCGGATGCGCCCGCGCCGGCGCTCAGGGGCGGTAGGACGACAGGAAGTTCCCGAGGCGCTCGACGGCATCCGCGAGTACGCGAGCCTCTGGCAGCGTCACGATGCGCAGATGATCCGGCGTCGGCCAGTTGAAGCCGGTCCCCTGCACCAGCAGCACCCTCTCTGCGACGAGGAAGTCGTAGACGAACTTGGCATCGTCGGGGATCTCGTACACCTCCGGGTCGAGCCGGGGGAACGCGTACAACGCGCCTCGGGGTTTGACGCAGGACACCCCGGGGATCGCTTCGAGCCCCTCCCAGGCGACGTCGCGCTGCTCGTGCAGTCGCCCGGCCGGGGCGATCAGCGCATCGATCGACTGCACGCCGCTCAGGGCCGCCTGCACGGCGTGCTGTGCGGGGACGTTGGGACACAGCCGCGTGGAGGCGAGCAGGTTGATCCCCTCGAGAAAGCCCGCCGCGTGGCGGGTCGGTCCCGTGATCACCAGCCAGCCCGAGCGGTATCCCGCGACGCGGTAGGTCTTGGACAGCCCGTTGAATGTCAGGCACAGCAGGTCGGGTGCGATGCTCGCCATCGGGATGTGCACGGCGTCGTCGAAGAGGATGCGGTCGTAGATCTCGTCGGCCAGCAGCAGGAGCGAATGCTCCCGCGCGATGTCGGCGAGTCCCTCGAGGACCTCGCGAGAGTAGACGGCGCCCGTCGGGTTGTTGGGGTTGATGACGACGATCGCCTTGGTGCGCGGCGAGACCTTGGAGCGGATGTCCTCGAGGTCGGGCTGCCAGCCGTTCTCCTCATCGCACACGTAGTGCACGGGCGTGCCGCCCGAAAGGCTCGTCATCGCCGTCCAGAGCGGGTAGTCGGGGGCGGGGATCAGCACCTCGTCGCCCTCGTCCAGCAGCGCCTGCATCGTCATCGTGATCAGCTCGGACACGCCGTTGCCGAGAAAGACGTCGTCCGGGTCGATGCGGGGGAAGCCTTCGATCTCCTCGTACCGATAGACCACGGCGCGTCGCGCCGAGAGGATGCCGCGACTCTCGCTGTAGCCGTGAGCGGTGGGCACGGCCGCGATCATGTCGCGGACGATCTGATACGGCGCCTCGAAGCCGAACGTGGCGGGGTTGCCCGTGTTGAGCTTGAGCACCGTGTGCCCCTCGGCCTCGAGCCGAGCCGCCTCGACGAGCGCGCTGCCACGGATCTCGTAGAGGACGTTCTTCAGCTTCGATGACTGGTCGAGGGGGCGGAGAGTGCTCATCGGCTCAGGATATCCCCGAGCCGCGCCCGAGCCGCTCCCGCCTACTTCTTCTTGGCGGCCGCACGGCGCTGGGCGCGGTTGCCCGCAGCCTCGTCGCCGACGTCCTCGGTGGGCTGTCCGAATGCGCCCCGCGCCGCCGGCGGCTCGCCGTCCGTCGCCGGCTGCGCCGCCGCGCGTGCCGCCGCCCGCTGCAGCTTGGCGGTCGCCGCCTGCTGCACCTGGCCGCGCTCGTTGCGCACCTCGACCTCCCCCGCGTCGTTCGCGGCGGAGAATTCGAGCTTCTGCTCGGCCGGTCCCTCTGTCAGGCCCTTCGCCTCGACCTCGGCATGCGCGTCGTCACCCTGGCCGCGCCGCACCTCGACCTCGAGGTTGAACAGGTAGCCGACGGACTCCTCCTTGATCTGGCCCATCATGGCCTGGAACATCTGGAAGCCCTCGCGCTGGTATTCGATCAGCGGATCGCGCTGCGCCATGGCGCGCAGCCCGATGCCGTCCTTGAGATAGTCCATCTCGTACAGGTGCTCGCGCCAGCGGCGGTCGAGCACCTGCAGCACGACGCGGCGTTCGAGTTCGCGCATCGCCTCGGCGCCGAGCGTCTCCTCGCGATTGCGGTAGGCGATCTTCGCGTCCGAGACCAGTTCGCGCTTGAGGCCCTCGGCCGTCACGCGTCCCTTGGTGCCGGCTTCGGCGACCACCTCGTCGATCGTGACCGAGACGGGGTACATCGTCTTCAGCTCGGTCCAGAGGGCGTCGAAGTCCCATCCCTCGCTGTGCCCCGAACCGGTGTGCTCGGTCACGACATCCGACACCGCATCCTCGATGAAGTGCTGCACACGATCGCCGAGGTCGTCGCCCTGGAGGATGTGACGGCGGTCGGAGTAGATCGCCTCGCGTTGACGGTTGAGCACATCGTCGTACTTCAGCACGTTCTTGCGGGTCTCGGCGTTGCGCGATTCGACCTGAGACTGGGCGCTCTTGATGGCCCGCGAGACCATGGACGATTCGATGGCGACGTCGTCGGGGAAGTTCGCGCGCGAGAGGATCGCCTCGGCGGCACCGGACTGGAACAGGCGCATGAGGTCGTCGGTGAGCGAGAGGTAGAAGCGGCTCTCGCCCGGGTCGCCCTGACGGCCTGAGCGGCCGCGCAGCTGGTTGTCGATGCGTCGCGACTCGTGGCGCTCCGTGCCGAGCACGTACAGCCCGCCTACGGCGACGACCTTCTCGGCCTCTTCGGCGACGGTCGCACGGGTGGCTTCGAAGACCTCTTCCCACGCGGTCTCGTACTCCTCCGGCGTCTCGACGGGGTCGAGGCCCTTCGCCTTCATCTCCTGCACGGCCAGGAACTCCGCGTTGCCGCCGAGCATCACGTCCGTCCCGCGACCGGCCATGTTGGTCGCAACGGTCACCGAGCCGAGTCGCCCGGCGCGTGCGACGATCTCGGCCTCACGCGCATGGTTCTTGGCGTTGAGCACCTCGTGCTTGATGCCCTTCTTGGACAGCAGGCGCGAGAGGTACTCGCTCTTCTCGACGCTGACGGTGCCGACGAGGACGGGCTGACCCTCCGCGTTGCGGCGCACGATGTCCTCGACGACCTGCGCGAACTTCGCCTGCTCGTTCTTGTAGACGAGGTCCGGCTGGTCCTTGCGGATCATCGGCTTGTTGGTGGGGATGGGCACCACGCCGAGCTTGTACGTCGACATGAATTCGGCGGCCTCGGTCTCAGCCGTTCCCGTCATCCCCGACAGCTTCTCGTAGAGGCGGAAGTAGTTCTGCAGCGTGACGGTGGCGAGCGTCTGGTTCTCGGCCTTGACCGGGACGCCCTCCTTCGCCTCGATCGCCTGATGGATGCCCTCGTTGTAACGCCGTCCCGCGAGGATGCGGCCGGTGTGCTCGTCGACGATCATCACCTCGTCGTTGATCACGACGTAGTCCGTGTCGCGTTTGAACAGCGCCCGCGCCTTGATCGAGTTGTTGAGGAACGAGATGAGCGGAGTGTTGGCGGACTCGTAGAGGTTGTCGATGCCGAGGTAGTCCTCGACCTTCTCGATGCCCGGCTCGAGCACGCCGATCGTGCGCTTCTTCTCATCGACCTCGAAGTCCACCTCGACCTCGAGGGTGCGGGCGATCTTCGCGAACTCGGTGAACCAGCGGTTGGCCTCGCCTGAGGCCGGCCCCGAGATGATCAGCGGCGTGCGCGCCTCGTCGATGAGGATCGAGTCGACCTCGTCGACGATCGCGAAGAAGTGACCGCGCTGCACGAGGTCCTCCTTGCGCCACGCCATGTTGTCGCGCAGGTAGTCGAAGCCGAACTCGTTGTTGGTTCCGTACGTGATGTCGGTCGCGTACTGCTCACGGCGCTGCGCCGGCGTCTGCCCCGACACGATGACTCCCGTCGTCATTCCGAGGGCGCGGAACACACGGCCCATGAGCTCGGACTGATAGCCGGCGAGGAAGTCGTTCACCGTGATCACGTGCACGCCCTTGCCGGCGATCGCGTTGAGGTAGGCCGGCAGCGTCGCCACCAGGGTCTTGCCCTCACCGGTCTTCATCTCGGCGATGTTGCCCATGTGCAGGGCGGCGCCGCCCATGACCTGGACGTCGTAGGGGCGCATCCCGAGCGTGCGCTTGGCGGCCTCGCGCACGGCCGCGAACGCCTCGGGCAGCAGCTGGTCGAGGCTCTCCCCCGCCGCGTGGCGTGTGCGCAGCTCGGCGGTCTCCCCCCGCAGCTCGTCGTCGGTGAGCTGCGCGTAGTCCTCCTCGAGCGCGCCGACGGCCTTCACCGCCTGGTGCAGCCGCTTGAGCACGCGGCCCTCGCCGACGCGAAGGATTCTCTCGAGAGGGTTTGCCACGGGACGATCTCCATCCGTTGGGTCATCGCACGGCGAAACGCGCGCGCGACAGGCACGTCCCCTCATGTTACCGATCCGCACACCTTCATTCCCTGGGCGCGCGGACCCGCCCCGCGCCTTAGACTCGATCGCGGCCTCTCCGGTCGCGCGAGCGAGAGAGGTGATCGATGACGCCATGGGGTGCCGTGTCCGCCGAGAACGAACCCGGCTGGGCGCGACTGCTGCGCAGACAGGATGTGGTGGTCGACGGGGGGCTGCCGCATCTGGTGGCCGAAGCCACCCCGGCCGAGGCCGAGCGGGACGACCTGCTGCGGATCGCCGACACACTCGAGCGCGCCGGCATCGAACCCCTCCTGATCCGGCGCGCGAGCGGCCGCCCGGCACTGGCGGTGCGATCCGAGGCGCGTGGCGCGGCTCTCGCCGCCCTCACGGAGGACGCCGCCGCGGAGCCGTGGATCATCCAGCGGCGTGGGGGTCGCGCCCGCGTGCTCGCCGTCGAGGGGCGACGCGCGTTCGGCAAGGCGGATGCCGCCACCCTGTTCCGCCCGCGCGTGCACCCGGGGGGAAGCCTGCACCTGGGCGTCGAGCGCGGCATCCGGCTCGAGTTCTGGCACGGCGACGGGACCGTGGTGCGCGCGCCGCACCAGAACGCCCTCACGCGGCGGATCATCGCCGTCGACGACCTGCGCATCGCGCGGGTGGAGCGGTACGGGCGCAGCTGGCGCACACTGGAGCGCATGTTCGTGCCCGGACCCGCAGAGTTCACCGACGACGTCGACATCGTCTTCTCCTGGGTGGACGGCTCGGGCGACGACTTCCAGCGCGAGCGGGCGCGGCGGATGCGGCGCTACGTCGTCGGGGACGGCGACGAGCACGCGGCGCGCTACCGGCACCTGGACGAGATCCGCTACGCCCTGCGCAGCGTGCACATGTTCGCGCCGTGGATCCGGCGGATCTTCATCGCGACCGACTCCCCCGCGCCGTGGTGGCTGCTGCGGCATCCGAAGGTGACGATCGTGCGCAGCGAGGAGTTCTTCGCCGAAGCGGCCGCACTGCCCACGCACAACTCGCACGCGGTCGAGGCGCAGCTGCACCGCATCGACGGGCTCGCCGAGCACTTCCTGTACGCCAACGACGACATGTTCTTCGGCCGTCCGGTGCGTCCGGAGCTGTTCTTCACCCCCGGCGGGATCTCGCGCTTCGTCGAGTCGAAGGTGCGGATCGGCACGGGAGGCACCGCGCCGCACCGCTCCGGTCACGACAATGCGGCACGCGTCAACCGGGACCTGCTCGAGCAGCGCTTCGGCCGCGTCATCACGCGGGACCTGGAGCACTGCGCGGCGCCGCTTCGCCGCAGCGTCGCCTACGAGCTCGAGGCGGCGTTCCCGGAGGAGTTCGCCCGCACGGCCGCCGCGACCTTCCGCTCGGCGAGCGACATCTCGGTGACCAACTCGCTCTATCACTACTACGCGCTGATGACGGGACGCGCCATCGCCACCACAGAGCCGCAGACGCGTTACATCCAGACGACGCTGCGTCCGTCGCTGCCGGCGATGGAGCGTCTGCTCGCGCGCCGTGACGCCGATATGTTCTGCCTCAACGACGGCAGCCGGCCGGAGGTGCCCGAGGAGGTCCGTTCGCGTGTGCTGCGCGCGACGCTCGACGCCTACTTCCCCGTCCGCTCCCCCTGGGAGACCGACGACCGAGAGGTCAGGCCCGGATGGCGGCACCCGCTGTCATCGGCAGACGCGTCGTAGCCGCGGCATCCTCCCAGGCCGCTGCACCGGCCGCGGTGATGACGACGCCCTGCTCGGCCAGCCGTCGCCGCGACTCGTCCGCGTCGACGTGCTCGAGCGGGGCGGCGTCCCCGACCGCGACCACGGAGTGCACGATCGTCTCGTCGTAGACGTGCACGAGGTTGTACCCCTGGGCGGCATCCTGCGGCCGCGTCCCGCCGACGGGCACCCCGAGATCCTGGGTGTAGCAGGTGGCCGACGCGACAGAGACGGGGATGCCGGCGAATGTGGCCGAGGTGGAGTAGTGCAGGTGGCCCGCGAGGATCGCGCGCACGTCGGTTCCGCGCAGCACGGCGGCCAGAGCGCGCTGGTCGCGCAGTTCGACGGTCGCGGCCAGGTCGAGCACGCTCGGCACCGGCGGGTGGTGCATCGCGAGGATCGTGCCGTAGGGAGCGGGCGTTGCGAGTTCGAGGGCGAGCGCGTCGAGCTGCGCCGGGGTCACCTCGCCGTGATGGTGACCGGGCACGGAGGTGTCGAGGCTGATCACACGCAGCCCGTCGATGTCGTGGACCGCATCCCGCGGAGCGAGCGGAGCCTGGGTGGCGCGCACCACGCCGCCGCCGTCGTCGTCGTCGAAGAGCCCGGCGGTGTAGGCCCCGCGGTCGTCATGATTGCCCATGACCCAGATGACGCGGGCCGACATGCGCTGCGCCACGGGCTCGACCAGGTCGCGCAGCTGTGCGTAGGCGCCGGCCTCGCCGTGGTCGGCGAGGTCGCCGGTGAACACGAGCGCGTCGGGCCGCGCCCCGGACGCCTCCAGCTGCGCCAGCCCACGCTCCAGCCGCTCGGCCGCGTCGATGACGCCATAGAGACGGTCACCGCCCGCCCGCAGATGCGTGTCGCTCAGGTGCACCAGGTGGTGGCTGGGGCGCCCGTACTCGGAGAATCGCGTCGGTGTGTCCGCCCTCGCCATACCCCGCATGTTACCGGCGTGTTTCGTCCAACCGGAGAACAACACGTGAACGCTGCCGGGATTTCCGGGTCCGTGCATTTTTCCCGGAATGCATATACTCGGTATGCACCACGAACTCGAGAGGACCGCATGTCCGTGCGCCAGAGCCTGCTCGCGATCCTCGCGCAGGGGTCGTGCTACGGCTATCAGCTGCGCGGGGAGTTCGCGCGCCGCACGGGTGATGCGCGCACGCTCAACGTCGGCCAGGTGTACAACACCCTCGACCGTCTCGAACGCGACGGGCTCGTCGCACGGGGCGCCTCCGACGAGCGCGGCCACGTCTTCTACGAGGTCACGGACGCCGGCCGCGACGAGGCGCGCACCTGGTTCGACACTCCCCTGCCACCCGGTGGCGACGACCTGCCCGCCAAGCTCGCGCTCGCCTCGACCTTGCCCGGCATCGATGCGAGGGCGGTCGTGCGCCGGCAGAGGGCGGCATCGGCCGCCGCCCTGCGAGAGCTGCGGGTACGCGCCGCCGAGCGGAGCGCGACGGGCTCCGCAGCCGCGGGCCTGGCCGCGCGCATCGTCGTCTCGGCGCTCCTGCGGCGCACCCAGGCCGAGCTCGACTGGCTCGATGACGTCGATGCGCAGCTGGCGGGCGCCCCGACGACGGGGCTCGAGATCGAGGCGCGGACGCCGCGGCGGGGGCGCCCGCCGAAGAACGCTGCGCGAGAAGCGCTGCGCGGCTGAGCGCCCGCGGCCCCGCCGGCCATTCCGCGGACACGCGGGCCCGCTTCCGGCCGAACGGGGCGTCCGGCGCATGATGGAGCCACGAGCGAAAGGCATCACATGATTGCGCACGTTCCGGCATCCGGACCGCCCTCGACGACGAACGATTCGGCCCTGCCCCCGACCCAGCCGATCGACCTGACCGACCTGCAGGCCATTCCCCCGCATCCGGCCTGACGCACGGCTGTGTGTGCGCGCACCACCGAATCAGTGGCGGTGCGCCGGTGCGGAGTGCGCGCCGCGCCGATCTAGGATCGAAGGCATGGCCGGGTTCTGGGGCAAGCGCAAGCGCGAAAAACAGGCGGAGCAGGATGCGCAGGACGCAGACCTCGCCCGCCGCGCGGGAGCCGCGCTGGTCGCGGCCGACGAGCGCATGCGTCTGACGGTCGACGAGCTCGACTTCGCCGAGGCCGAGCTGGGCACCGCTCCCACGAAGGACCTGCGGGAAGCGCTCGAAGCCGTTCGCGCCCACATGGGCGAGGCGTTCCACCTGCACCAGCTGAACCACGACGAGATCCCCGACACCCCCGACGAGCTGCGCACCCGGAATGCCCGCATCATCCAGCTGGGCGGCTGGGCGGAAGATCTGCTGGAGGAGCGCACCGCGGCGCTCGAAGAGGCGATCGAACGCGTGCGGCGCGCACCCGAGATCCTGGCCCGCGTGCGCGCGGACGCCCAGCGCCTGCGAGCCCGGATCGACCCCGCCCACGAGGTGGTCGCGCGCCTGTCGGCCCGCTACAGCGACGCCGCCCTGCACCAGATCGCCGCCAACCCCGACGAGGCCGAGCAGCTTCTGGCCTTCGCCGATCACAGCGCCGATGTCTCGACCCGGCGGCGCGAGGCGGGCCAGCGCGAACAGGCGCACGTGGCGCTCGAGGCGGCCACCGAGGCGGTGCGGCGAGCCGTGACGCTGCTCGATGCCGTGGACGGCTGGGAGATCGAGGCGCTGCGCGCCGAGACGACGCTCGCCGATGTCGTCGAGGATTCGCGCGGCGATCTCGTCGCCGTGCGCGATGAGCCGCAGACGCCCGAGGTCGTCGCCGCCGTCACCGCACTCGAGCGGGCACTCGGCGCGCTGCCGTCGCCGGGCGCGCGCTCCGATCCGTTCGAGGATCTCTCCCGCCTGCGGGAGGCGAACGGCGCCTTGGATGCCGCGATCGACAAGGCGCGCGAGCGCGCAGCCAGACCGCTGCCCGACATCGCGCACGTTCGCCACGCGATCGACGACGCCGAGCGGCAGCTGCACATGGCGCGCAGCGTGATCGCGGGCCACCGCGGCTGGATCGGCGCCGATGCCCGCACCCGGCTCGCCGAGGCCGAGCGGGCGCGCACCGACATCGAGCGGCTGCCCGACGCCGATGAGTCCCGGGAGCAGGCGCTGCAGCTGGCCCGCCGCTCGGGCGCTCTGGCCAGCGAGGCTCTTCACCTGGCGCAGCGCGACATCGACTCGTCCCGTCCCGACGAGGGCTGGGGCGGCGGTGGCGGCGGTGGCGGCTGGGGCGGTCGCGGGGGCGGCGGCATGGGTGGAATGGGCGGCCTGCTCGGCAGCATGGTCATCGGCGGCCTGCTCGGCGACATCTTCGATTGAGGCCGGCCGCGGCATCCGGACGCACCGGCATCCACACGCACGCGGCATCCAAACACACGCGGCATCCACACGCACGCGGCATCCACACGCACGCCGGCCCCGTAGTCCGCGCCCTGATCGCACGCGACCGCTCGCGGCCCTCACCCCCATTGCGGCTGCACTTTTCGGCGCCGGCGCCGGCGATCGCTGGCGCCGCGGCCGAAAAGTGCAGCCGCAAGGCCAGGGGCAGCGTGCCAACCGGCGCCGGAGGCCCCAGACAGGCGAGGAGGGGCGCGACCGGTCGGTCGCACCCCTCCTTGCCTGATCGCGCTATGAGGCGAGGGCCGCCTCGGGCGGCGCCTGCGTCTCGAGCGAGATCACGCCGTAGTCCCAGCCCTTGCGGCGATACACCACACTGGGGTGGTCGGTGCGCGCATCGACGAACAGGAAGAAGTCGTGCCCAACCAGCTCCATGCGGTCGACGGCCTCCTCCGCCGTCATCCACTCCGCGTCGAAGCTCTTGACCCGGATGACGACGGGCGTGTACTCCTCTTCCTCCTTCTGAGAGGGGGGCGTCTCGCCGTTCTCGACGGCCCGGATCGTCTCGATCGACGCGGGTTCGACGTCGATGCCCTCGAGCTCCCCGCTGCCCTTCTCGAAGTGGGCGCCGCGCGGGTGGTTGCGGGCATCGACTCGCTTGCCCTTCAGCCGCCGCAGCTGCTCGCACATCTTGTCGACCGCGAAGTCGAGCGCGGCGAACTTGTCGCCGTCCGTGGCTTCCGCCCGAACGAGTGGACCCTTGCCCACCAGCGTCAGCTCGACGATGTCATCCGGCACGCGTCCGTTGCGGTAGGCCCGATGGGTGACCTTGATATCGATGCGTTGCGCGCGCGAAGCGAGTTGCTCGATGCGCACCACCTTCTCCTCGACAACCGAACGGAACCTGTCGGTGACGCTCACGCCCACGCCGACGATGCTGGTTTCCATCTGTGACCTCCTTGTTCGGGACGGTCCGCCCCCACAAGGGCGGACCGCGGTCGCCTTTGTGCCCTCCACCGTAGCCCCCGCCCCCGAAGGTGTCACGCATGGATCTCACCCGCGTCCCCCGTGCCCGCCACGGGGTCCGCCGTGGCGCGGGGTCGCCGAGACGGCGGCGGCGCCGACCACGAGGCCACCCGCCGCGGTCACGGCCCGAGCGGCCTCGGCGAGGGTCGCCCCGGTCGTGACGACGTCGTCGACGATCACGATCCGTCGTCCCGCCACGTCCCTCGCCCGCATGCTGGCTGCGACATTCGCCACCCGTTCGTCGCGGTCGAGACCCCGCTGATCACCCGGCTGCCGCACGAGGGCCAGCGCCCGGTGGGGCGCCACCCCGATGACACGGCAGCACCTGTCGGTCACGCGGAAACCGCGGGCGCGATCGGACCTGCGCGTGCCGGGAACCGTCACCGGGGTGAGGGTGGATGCCGCGGCATCCACGTCGCGCGCGAGGGTGGCCAGCGCCGCGGCGAGCAGCGGGCCCAGATGACGCACCAGCCCCGGCCGCGCCTCGTCCTTGATCGCCCGCAGCACGGCGGCCACGGCCCCGGTGTGCATCGCTCCGACCACGATGGGGGCGCCTCCGGCAAGACGCGCGATGGATGCCGGAGCCGGCACGAGATCGCGCGCGCACCGCGCACAGACGGGCCCGGGCGCACGCCGGCACACGACGCAGTCGACCGGGATGACGAGGTCGCCGGCCTCGCGTATCGCACGGGCGAGCGCGGCGGCTGCGCGTCTCGGATCGGCCACCTCACGAGCGTGCGCCGCCCGGCGCGCGGCGAGGCGGCGGGAGACGCCCGTCGGGGAGAACGCCGCCCGGCGTGTCGCGGGGAGGGCGGGTGGCGCGCGCGGCGGCCGCGTCAGCCGGAGCCGAGCTGCGAGCCGAGAACGGCGACGCCCTCGGCCGCGAGCGTCCAGGCGATCCCGCGGCGCTGGTACAGATCACCCTCGGGGACGAGCGCCCGCACGGAGGCGGATGTCGCTCCTGCCGCCAGCGCCGCGATCTCCGGCCCCGGTGCGTCTTCCTGCACCGAGAGCCCGCCGACCGTCTGCTCCCGTACGAGAGCGGCGTCGGTCCCCTCGACGACGGCGGCGAGCGTCTGGTCGTCGAGCCACGCGACATCGCCCGACTCGCCCGCGAGGGCGTTCAGGCGCACGGGCTCTCCCAGCCCCACCGGGCGCAGGTCCGCATCGCGGATGATGCCGGAGACGGTGAGCCACGAGGTCGCGCCCGACCGGACGATCGCGGCCATCCTTGTCCCGTCCCGCGAGACCTGCATCGCCTCGATGCCGTCGAAACCCGACCAGGCCCCCTCGATCGCGATCGGCTCCCCGTCCGCGGTCGTGGCCTGCAGCCGACCGGGGGAACCGGCCGGCACGCTCCAGATGGCACCGTCCGGGTCGATCGCGGGATCGATCATCCCGGCGCGGGCGTCGACGGGCGTGACTCCGCTCTCGGCGTCGACCCGGAACGCTCCCCCCTCGGTGCGCACGGCCACCGCCTCTGCTCCACGCCCGAGCGCGGCCGAGACGATGCCGAGGCCCTCCACGGCCTCGCTCAGCCCCTCGATCGGGGTGACCTCGTCTCCCGACAGGTAGCCGAAGCCGTCGGCGGCGAGCACGAGCGGCTGCGCATCGATCGAGGTGCTTTCCACGCGCGCCGGCTGAACCGACAGCGCGGCCCCGTCGACGAGCAGTTCCACTCCCGTGATGCCGGTGCCGCCGAGGCTCCCCTGCAGCTGCCGCAGCATCCGTCCGAGCGCGACGGGATCGGCTTCGAGCGCGGACGAGCTCAACTCGACCTGCGCGACGCCCGCCTCGACGGTGACGGCCTGCTGTGAGAGCGCGACATCCTCGGGCACCGCCGAGACGACGGACTCCGCCAGCCAGGGACTCGGGACGCCCTCGACGATCGCCTGAGCGATGTGGGTGGCAAGGTTCGTGCGCTCCGGATACCAGCGCACGTCCGGAACGAGGAACCGCCATGCGGGATCGAAGTACATGATCGACGCAGAGCGGAACACGGTGTCGAAGGACTCGGCATCCAGGAGCAGCCCGGTCGGTGCGACGCTGATGCGCCACTCCCCGTCCTCCTGCTCGGCGAGCTCGTACGTGAAGCTCGCGCCACCGTCCGCGACGGCGCTGTATGCGCCGGCGGCGTCGAGGTCCGCGATGGGCTCGGCCTCGATCTCGACCGTGTCGTCATCGAGCTCGGCGATCTCGCGCTCCCCGAGCTCGTCGATCGTCACGCCGCTCAGCGGGTCCCACTCCTCGCGCACGTCCGGTGCCAGGAACAGTCGCGCGGTCGCCCACCCGTCCTCGGGGTTCGTCGCGGCCGAGACGAACCCCTCCACGATCTGGCGCGGGGTGGCGCCCGGTTGGGGGCCGTCCGGGAAGAACGAGAAATCGGGCACGACGGGTTCCGACCCCAGCTCCGGGCCTGGGTTGACCGGTCCGCTGCGCGGAAGGCCCGCGCAGCCCGCCAGTACGAGCACCAGTGCCGTGAGTGCGGCGACCGTCCGAGCCCTCACGAGCTGCTCCCCCGCCCGCGCGGGATGCCGCCGTCGTCACCCGCGCCGTCCGGCTCGGGCTGCAGCACGCCCAGGTCCTCGAGCGGGGCGTGGTCGTCGTTGTCGGCCTCGAGCCGCAGGGGCGAGGCGTCGATCGGCACACCGGGCTGGCGAGGCAGCGTGAGCACGAAGTTCGACCCGCGTCCGGCTTCGCTCCAGACCGCCAGCGATCCGCCGTGCAGACGTGCGTCGCCGAGCGCGATGGACAGCCCCAGCCCCGAGCCGCCGATGGAACGCTTGCGGGAGGGGTCGGCACGCCAGAACCTGTCGAAGACGCGCTCCGCGTCGCCGGGCCGCATGCCGAGACCGTAGTCGCGCACACCGATCGCGACGGCGGAGGCATTGCTGTCGACAGTCACCACGATGGGTCGCCCCTCTCCGTGCTCGATCGCATTGCCCAGCAGATTGCGCACGATGCGCCGCACGCGTCGGGCATCCATGTCGACGGGAGAATATCCGCCGGGGGCGACGAGGCGCACGTCGCTGCCGTGCTGCTGGGCGAGCTGGTCCATCGATTCGATCACGTCCTCGGCCAGGTGCGCCAGGCTCGTCGGCTCGAGCTCCAGCAGCACGGATCCGGCATCGTACCTGCTGATCTCGAGCAGGTCGGTCAGCAGGATCTCGAACCGTTCGACCTGGGCGTAGAGCAGCTCGGCGGCGCGGGCCGTCGCAGGATCGAAGCTCTCACGCTGGTCGTTGATCATGTCGGCGGCGAGGCGGATCGTCGTCAGCGGGGTGCGCAGTTCGTGCGAGACGTCCGAGACGAACCTCTGCTGCACGAGGGAGAGCTCCGCCAGCTCCTTGATCTGCGTCTGGATGCTGTCGGCCATGGCGTTGAAGGAACGGCCGAGCGTGGCGAGCTCGTCCTCGCCGCGCACCGGCAGGCGCACCTCGAGGTGGCCGGACGCGAGCTGTGCGCTGGTGTCGGCGGCCTCGGAGATCGGCGTGGCGACGGAGCGCAGCACGAACCACGAGATCGCGCCGATCAGCACGAGCAGGGCCACGCCGACGATCCACAGGGTCACCTGCACGAACCCGAGGGTCTGCGACGCCGCCTCGAGGTCGTACGCGAGGTACAGCTCGTACGCCCCCACGTCGGGGACGGCGAGCTGCTGGCCGACGACGATGCCGGGGATCTCGGCGCCTCCGGCATCCGTCAGCGCGATGGACTGCCACCACTGCGTCGACGGCTGCGTCTGCACGCGTTCGCGGAGCCCGTCCGAGATCAGATCCTCCGTCAGCCCGCCGGCTCCGATGTTCGGCGGCGCGATCGACGACGGCTCGGTGTCCACCCGGAACAGCGCGATGCGGTCGGTGGCGGACTGGCGGGCGATCTCGATACTCACGGCGGCCATGAGGTTCTGCAGGCGCACTCGGTCGCCCTGCGGTTCGGCCGAGTCCAGCGTGCGCTGCGCGGCCACCGCCGCGCGGCTCGAGTCACCCTGCACCTGCTCGAGGCGCGACTGGAAGAGGTCGTTCTGGATGGCCAGCGCCATCCACACGCACGCGATGGCGATCGCCAGCGCCGTGCAGGCGAGCGTGATCAGCAGGGTGCGAAAGCGCAGCGAGGTGCGCCACAGCGCCGACGATCCCTCGGGCCACGTGGCCGGATGCCGCCAGTCGAACGTGACCGACGTGCGGGTGGTCGGGGCGACGGGCTGGCCCCCGCTGTCGGCCGCTCGCCGCGACATCGGCTCAGACCGCGGCGCCGGCGCGATAACCCACGCCGCGCACCGTCGTGACGATCTTGGGGTTGTCGGGGTCGAGCTCGACCTTGGCGCGCAGGCGCTGCACGTGCACGTTGACCAGGCGGGTGTCGGCCTTGTAGTGGTAGCCCCATACCTGTTCCAGCAGCATCTCGCGCGAGAAGACCTGCTGCGGTTTCTCGGCGAGAGCGACGAGCAGTTCGAACTCGAGCGGCGTCAGCGCGATGGGCTCATCGTCGCGGCGCACTTCGTGCGCGTCGACGTCGACGCTGAGATCGCCGATGTGCAGCACCGTCTGCGACGCCTCGGGGGCCGGGCGCAGCCGGGTGCGGATGCGGGCGACGAGTTCTTTGGGGTTGAACGGCTTGACGATGTAGTCGTCGGCACCGGATTCGAGGCCCTTCACGACGTCGGCCGTGTCGGTGCGCGCGGTGAGCATGATGATGGGCACGCCGGACTCGGCGCGCACGCGCGTGCAGACCTCGATGCCGTCCATGCCGGGCAGCATCAGATCGAGCAGGATCAGGTCGGGCTGCTCCGCGCGGAACGCCTCGACGGCGGCCGCCCCGTCGACGCAGAAGAGGGGCTCGAAACCCTCGGCGCGCAGCACGATGCCGATCATCTCGGCGAGCGCGGTGTCGTCGTCGACCACCAGGATGCGTGATGTCATGGAACGGCGTTTCGTCCTTCTGCGACCAGGTTCCGGGGCGCGGCGCCCCCGCGCCGATACCCACACAGTAGTCGACACCGGTCGGGTACTCGCCGTGCACCGCCGGGGCCGGGAGTGTCGCGCCCCTGTGACACGATGGTCGGGGTGCCACGATGGTCACGGTGCCACGATGGTCGCGAGGCGCGTTGACCTCGCAGCCGGCATCCGTCGCCCGCCCGCCGCTGGAGAGCACATGACCGCCTACCCCGCCTGGACCCCGGCCCCGCGCCCGGGCATCATCCCGCTGCATCCGCTGACGTTCGGAATGATCCTCGGCCGCTCATTCTCGGCCCTGCGGCACAACCCCCGGGTGCTGCTCGGCTTCGCCCTCGGCACCATCGGGCTGGTCTATCTGCTGCTGATCGCCGGCATCGGCGGCGTCGCGTGGCTGTCGTACTCGCGGCTCGACACCGTCACACCCGGAACCGACGACTGGGACGCGATCACCGCGGGTTCCACACTGATCACCGGGCTCACCGCGTTCGTGCTCGGCCTGCTCGCGATGGCGATGCAGATCATCGTGCAGGCCGTCGTCGTCGGCGAGGTCGCCCACGCCGCCGTCGCAGAGAAGCTGACGGTCGGCGCCCTGTGGCGCCGCGTCAGGCCGGCCATCTGGCGGCTGCTCGGCTACAGCCTGCTCGTCTTCGTGGCGATCGCGGTGTTCGTCGCGGTCGTCGTCGGGGTGGTGGTGCTCATCGCGGTCACCACGTCGCCGCTGCTGGCGATCCCGTTCTCGGTGCTCGCGGTCCTCGGGGCGATCCCTCTCTATCTCTGGCTGTCGACCAAGCTGCTGCTCGTGCCGGGTGCGCTCATCCTCGAGCGGGCAGGCCTCTTCGCGGCCATCGGCCGCTCGTGGCGGCTCATCCGCGGCCGCTTCTGGCCCGCGCTCGGCGTCATCGTGCTCATCTCGCTGCTGTTCGGCACGGTGTCGCAGTTCGTCAGCCTGCCGCTGTCGTTCGCGGGCAGCGGGCTGACCACGATCTTCTCCCCCACCGGTGAGCCGACCTCCGGTGCCGTCATCGCGCTGATCGTGACCCTGGGGCTGACCTACATCATCACCCTGCTCGTGCAGGCCGTCGCGATCGTCGTCCAGGCGACGGCGTCCACGCTCATCTACGTGGACTGCCGCATGCGGCACGAGGGACTCGACATCGATCTGCTCTCGTACGTCGAGCGGCGGGACGCCGGCGTCCCCG
Source organism: Microbacterium sp. LRZ72 (assembly GCF_033792225.1). Classification (NCBI taxonomy): domain Bacteria; kingdom Bacillati; phylum Actinomycetota; class Actinomycetes; order Micrococcales; family Microbacteriaceae; genus Microbacterium; species Microbacterium sp. LRZ72. The sequence goes on along the minus strand of NZ_JANGEX010000007.1, from coordinate 139,452 downwards.
ATCTCGCGGACCCGTGGACGATGGGCATCGGGCGCGCGGCGCCGGCCACGCACCCGGCGTCGCCGCCCGCGCCTGTGCCCGGCGCCCCGGCTCCCGGATCGCCGGCGACCCCCGCACGCCGTCTGCCCGGCGATGGTGAAGCGGATGCCGCGGGCGGCGGTGCGGCCGTCGCTCCGGACCGCGACGTCGACGCGCCCCGGGACGCCACGTCACCGCCACAGCCGCCGCAAGGGGGCCGCCCCGCTTCGACGGAGTGGGCGGCACCCGGTGACGACGACGCACCGCCCCCGCCGAGCCGAGGGGCGTGAGCGGATGGGGCTGAGCCGGCTCGATCCCCTCCCTCCGCCACCGCTGGAACCCGACCGGGACGAGGCGCGGCGGCTCGCGGAGCAGGAACTGCAGCGCGCCGAGTACGACATCGCCCAGCCGACGCCGATCGACCTTCTGGCGCAGGCGATCGGTGATGCGATCGACGCGCTGTTCGGCGTGCAGGCCCCCTCGGGGCTGGGCGCGGTGCTGCTCGTGGCGGCGGTGCTCGCGATCGTCGGGCTCATCGTCATCGCGTTCGTGATCTGGGGGCGGCCCCGCGCCGTCGCCCGCTCGCAGGCGGCGCCCGCACTGCTGTTCGGCGACCGAGACGAACGCGACGCGGCGGCGCTGCGCACGGATGCGGAGCGCGCCGCGACGGCGGGCGCGTGGGACGAGGCCATCGCCCTGCGCTTCCGGGCGCTCGCCCGCAGCGCGCTCGAACGTGGCGCCGTCGATCTGGGCCCCGGCGCCACCGTGCAGGCGTTCGCCCGACGTGCGGGCGCGGTGTTCCCCGCCCACGCCGCGGACGTGGATGCCGCGGCCGACATCTTCGACGACGTGCGGTACCTGCGCCGCCCCGCCACACCCGATTCCTACGCTCTGCTCGCCCGTCTCGACGAGGCGCTGCTGCGCGAACGGCCCGCGACGGAAGCGGTGGCGCGGTGACTGCGGTCTCTCCCGCAGCTCGCGACGAGCGCGCCCCGTCCGCACCGCCCACGCGCCCCGGCCGGCGCCGCGCGGCCTGGTCGTGGGTCGCGATCGCCGCGTTCCTGGTCGTCGTCGGTTCCGCGGCGGCGGCGCTGTCGGGCATCGGCGAATGGTCGGACCGCGGCGCGCTCGATCCCGAGAGCGCGGGACCGGACGGCGCCCGAGCCGTCGCCGAACTGCTGCGTTCGGGCGGCGTCGACGTCGAGGTCGCGCGCGACCGCGATGATGCCCTCGACGCCCTGGCGCGCCAGCCCGATGCCACCCTGGTCACGGTCGACTCGCCCCTGTTGAGCGATGAATCCCTGCGCGGGCTCTTCGCCGCGGCAACCGACGTCGTGCTCATCGATCCCCGCGCCCGCGGCGTGGCGGCGCTGATCCCCGGCGCCACGGCGGGCACCGTCGCTCCCGCCACCGCCGTCGCACCGCACTGCGATCAGCCGGATGCCGCCCGCGCCGGCACCATCGTCCCCGGCCGGGTGTTCGTCCCCGACGACGCGACCGACGTGAGCGCCTGCTATCCGGCCGCCGACGGCTTCGGTCTGCTCGTGGCGCCCCATGACGGCGGCCGCGCCGTCGTCGTGGACGGGCACGAGGTGGTCGCGAACGACCGGTTGGCGGATGAGGGCAACGCTGCCCTCGCACTCGGGCTGATGGGCCGCCGCGAGCATCTGGTCTGGTACGTGCCCTCGGTCGACGACGCGGAGTTCACCGCGCCCCCGACGCTGGGCGAGCTCACGCCGGGATGGGTCACGCCCGCGATCGTCCTGCTCGCGGGGGCTGCCGCAGCCGCCGCGATGTGGCGCGGCCGGCGGTTCGGACCGCTCGTGCACGAGCGACTGCCCGTGACGGTGCGCGCGTCCGAGACGATGCAGGGCCGGGCACGGCTGTATGCCCGTGGACGCGACCACGCGCATGCCGCTCGCGCGCTGCGCGTCGGCACGCTCGGCCGCATCGCGGGACTGGTCGGGGTGGGCGCAGCGGCGTCCGACGAGGATGTCGCCGACAGCGCCGCGGCGCTGCTCGACCGCCCCCGTGAGGCCGTGCGCGGCATCCTGGTCGACGACGTCCCCCGCACCGACCGCGACCTGCTCGCGCTCAGCGACGGGTTGCGCGAGATCGAGACGGCGGTGCACGCCGCCGTCAATGGCGAAGGGAGAACCGGATGACAGACGACGCGCTGCGCGAGGCGATGAGCCGCGTGCGCACCGAGGTCGGCAAGGCCGTGGTGGGGCAGGATCGCGCCGTGACGGGGATGCTGGTCGCCCTGCTCGCGCGCGGGCATGTGCTGCTCGAGGGCGTTCCCGGTGTGGCCAAGACGCTCCTCGTGCGCGCGTTCAGCCGCGCACTCGACCTGTCGACGACCCGCATCCAATTCACCCCCGACCTGATGCCCGGCGACGTATCGGGCTCGCTCGTGTACGACGCCCGGTCGGGCGAGTTCGAGTTCCGTGAGGGACCCGTGTTCACCCACGTTCTGCTCGCCGACGAGATCAACCGCACCCCGCCCAAGACGCAGGCCGCGCTGCTCGAGGCGATGGAGGAGCGGCAGGTCTCGGCCGACGGCGTCACCCGTCCCCTGCCCGACCCGTTCCTCGTGGCCGCGACGCAGAACCCGATCGAGCACGAGGGCACCTATTCGCTCCCCGAGGCCCAGCTCGACCGCTTTCTGCTGAAGCTCGTCGTCGACGTGCCCGACCGGGACGCCGAGGTGATGCTGCTGCGCCGGCACGCCGACGGATTCTCGCCCCGCGACCTGGATGCCGCCGGTGTGCAGACCGCGGTCGCCATCGAAGACGTGCACGCCGCCCAGAGTGCCGCCGCAGCGGTGACGGTGGATGACGACGTGCTGGCGTACGTCGTCGACCTTGCACGGGCCACGCGCTCAGCCCCGTCCGTGCTCCTCGGCGTCAGCCCGCGCGCCACCACGGCGCTGCTGGCCGCCGCGAAGGCATGGGCCTGGCTCGGCGGATACCCGGCCATCACGCCGGATCACGTGCAGACGATGCTCGTGCCCGTGTGGCGGCACCGGCTGCGGCTGCGGCCCGAGGCCGAGATCGAGGGGGTCTCCCCCGACGCCGTGCTGCGCTCGGTGCAGCAGCAGACCCGCGTTCCCATCTAGGCGGTCCGCATGTTCGTCACGGGTCGACTCGCGCTGCTGATCGGGATCGGTGTGGTGCCCGTCGCGTTGCTCTCGGCGGCCGGCGGCGGTTCCGCTCCGATCGCGTGGGCCGTCGCACTCGCCTGGCTGGTCGGGGCCGAAGGTGCGGCCGTCGTCGACGCGCTGCTGGCCGCCGACCCCCGCCGGGTGCGCGTCGACCGCGAGCTTCCCGCGCGCGTGCGGCTCGGCGAGCCCGTGGCGGTGCGGGTGCGCGTCGTCAACACGGGCCGCCGCCGGCTGGCAGGCATGCTGCGCGACGGGTGGGAGCCCACGGCCGGAGCCGAGCCCGACCGCGCCGCGCTCGACGTGCCCGCGGGCGAGGCGCGCGACGTGACGATCGGGCTGCGGCCGCGGCGCCGGGGCGAGCGACGAGCCGCGTTCGTCGCGGTGCGCTCCCGGGGCCCGCTCGGTCTGGCCGGGCGCCAGGCCGTGCTCGCGCAGCCCGCATCCGTGCGCGTGCTGCCCCCGTTCGCCTCGCGACGGCACCTGCCCTCCCGGCTGCAGCGCCTGCGGGAACTCGATGGCAGCACCAGTGTGCTCGTGCGCGGGCGGGGCACCGAGTTCGACTCGCTGCGCGAGTACGTGCGCGGCGACGATGTGCGCTCGATCGACTGGCGGGCCACGGCGCGCTCGCGCACGACCATGCTGCGCACGTGGCGTCCCGAGCGCGACCGCCACGTCGTGATCGTGGTCGACACCGGGCGCACCTCGGCGGCGCGGGTCGGTGACGGCACCCGGCTGGACGCCGACATCGAGGCGACCCTGCTGCTGGCCGCCCTGGCCGATCGGGCCGGCGACCACGTGCACGTGCTGTGCGTCGACCGGGTCGTGCGCGCCCGCGTCACCGGCGCGCGGGGCGCGGCGCTGCTGCCCGCGCTCGTCGACGCGCTCGCCGGCGTCGAACCGCAGCTGATCGACACCGACTGGGAGACCGCCACGCGCGAGGCAGCCCGGTTCACCACGCGGCCCTCCCTGATCGTGGCGCTCACCGCCGCCGATGCCGCCGCCGCCAGCAGGTCGCTGCTCGGCGCGCTGCCCGCATGGACCGCGAAGGCCCGCGTGCTGGTGGCCGCCGCCACCGACGACGAGATCGAGGTCGCGGCGCAGGAGCGTCATACGAGCGAGGACATCTGGCTCGCGGCCGCGGCCGAGCGCACGCTCGCCGACGCGCGGGGACTGGCCCGGATGTTCGTGCGGCTCGGTGCCGACGCGCTGACGGCGACGCCCGAGCGTCTACCCCCTCTCGTCGCGGACCGCTACCTCGAGCTGAAGGCCCGCGGCGGGCTCTGACCCGGTGCCCGCCGGAGCCGGTCCCTGCCGGCGGTCCCTGCCGCCGGTCCGCGCCGACGCACGACCGTGCGTGCACAACTGCGGTTCGCCCGGGCGGCACGCCGCCATCCAGCCCCGGCATCCGGCGTGTCGGCGCGCACCCCCGCAGTTCTGCTCGAGTTCACGCCTGCGCTCGGGTCCCGACCGGACACCCCGACAAGACGCGACCGGTTCGTGTTTGCGAATGATTCAGGATTGGCTAGGCTGAGGTCGATGACCGAGACGCAGCCCGAGAACGCCGCCAGGCACGAGAGCACCGCGTCCGATGCCTCCGCGCTTCTGCGCCACGCCGGCATGCGCGTCACGGCACAGCGCACCGCGGTGCTGACGGCGCTCGCCGAGGCGCCGCACGCCCCCGTCGACGCTCTTCACCACGCGGTGCGCGATCGCCTGCCGGGCATCGCCCTGCAGACCGTCCACGGAGTGGTGAACGATCTGACGGATGCCGGCCTGGTGCGCCGCGTGAGCCTGCCGGCCGCGCCGAGCGCCCTGTACGAGCTGCACCGCGCGGACGACAACCACCACCACGTGCAGTGCGTCGTGTGCGCCCGCGTCGAAGACGTCGACTGCGCCGTCGGCGAGGCACCGTGCCTGCACCCCTCCCATGACCACGGCATGCGCGTCCTCGAGGCGAACGTGACCTTCCGGGCCATCTGCGCCGAATGCGAAAGGAATCAGAGATGACCGAACCGAACCACACCACGAAGGACAACGGGGCACCCGTCGCGTCCGACGAGTTCTCGCGCACGGTCGGGCCCGACGGCCCCCCGGTTCTGCACGACCACTACCTGGTCGAGAAGCTCGCGCAGTTCAACCGCGAGCGCGTGCCCGAGCGCGTCGTGCACGCCAAGGGCGGCGGCGCCTTCGGCACGATGACCATCACGGAGGACGTGTCGCAGTACACGCGCGCCGCGCTGTTCCAGAAGGGCGCCGAGACGCCCCTGCTGCTGCGCTTCTCCTCCGTCGCCGGTGAGCTCGGCTCGCCCGACACGTGGCGCGACGTGCGCGGCTTCGCGCTGAAGTTCTACACGACCGAGGGCAACTACGACATCGTCGGCAACAACACGCCGGTCTTCTTCATCCGCGACGGCATCAAGTTCCCCGACTTCATCCGCTCGCAGAAGCGCCTCCCCCACACCCACCTGCGCGACGCCGACATGCAGTGGGACTTCTGGACCCTCTCTCCCGAGTCGGCGCACCAGGTCACCTACCTCATGGGCGACCGGGGCCTGCCGGCATCCTGGCGCACGGTCAACGGCTACGGTTCGCACACGTACCAGTGGACCAACGCCGACGGCGAGCGGTTCTGGGTGAAGTACCACTTCCACGCGGTGAACGGCACCGAGAACATCACCGGCGAGCAGGCGCAGCAGATCGTCGGCGAGGACACCGACTACTACCTGCGTGACCTGTACGACGCGATCGAGCGCGGCGACCACCCGAAGTGGACGGTCAAGGTGCAGGTCATGCCGTACGAGGACGCCAAGACGTATCGGTTCAACCCGTTCGACCTGACGAAGATCTGGCCGCACGAGGACTACCCGCTGATCACGATCGGCGAGTTCGAGCTCAACCGCAACCCGGTCAACTACTTCGCCGAGATCGAGCAGGCCGCCTTCGAGCCGTCGAACTTCGTGCCCGGCATCGACGCGAGCCCCGACAAGATGCTCCTCGCGCGCATCTTCTCCTACGCCGACGCCCACCGCTACCGCATCGGCACCAACTACAACGAGCTGCCGGTGAACCGTCCGCTGACGCAGGTGAACTCCTACGGCAAGGAGGGATCGATGCGCCACTTCTACAGCGGCGGCGAGCGTCCGGTCTACGCGCCGAACTCCCTCGGCGGGCCGCAGGCCGACCCGGCCGCCGCGGCCGAAGGCGGCGGCTGGCAGGCCGACGGCGAGTTCGTCCGCTCGGCCTACATCCCGCGCGCCGAGGACGACGACTTCGGTCAGGCCGGCACGCTCGTGCGCGAGGTCTTCGACGACGAGCAGCGGGCCCGCTTCGTCGACACCCTCGTCGGACAGTACGAGTCGCTCACGCGCCCCGAGGTCAAGGAGCGGTTCCTGTGGTACTGGACGCAGGTGGACCAGACCACGGCCGACAAGATCCGCGCCCGCGTGGGTGTGGATGCCGGAGCCGACTCCCCGGGCGCGCCCTACAGCGGCGAGCCGGAGCAGGAGCCCGTCACGGTCTGAGGCGAGCGCGAACGCCGTTCCCGCGAGGGGCGGACGGGGTCATCCCGTCCGCCCCTCGCGGCGTTGCGGGCGAGGTGGCACGTTCACCGCCGGATCGGCGTGCCCCCGGTGGGCGGGCGGATGCCGGTGCCATCATGCTGGATGGGGCCCCGCCGTGTCGCGGGCCCCGCATCCATCCTCCGCCGCGCCGCACCCGCCACGGAGCCGCCCGCCCGAGGGAGCACCCGATGACCGAACCGAGCAGCACCGAACGACCCGGCCCCGTGCCGCGCGGCACGCCGCCGTCGACGGGTGCACGACTCGCCGCCGAGGGGTTCGGCACGTTCCTGATCGTCTTCGGCCTGGTCGGCGCGGTGCTCTTCGGCTCTTCCCTGGCCGGCGCGGGCGATGTGTCTGCGGTCGGTGTGGTCTCGCTCGCGGCATCCGCGGCCGTCGGTCTGGCCGCCGCCGTCGCCGCCTACGCCTTCGGTCCCCTCTCGGGCGGACACTTCAATCCGGCCCTCACCCTCGGACTCGCTGCGGCCGGACGCTTCGCCTGGCGCGAGGTCGGCGGCTACATCGCGGCGCAGATGGTCGGTGGGGCCGCCGCCACGACGGCGATCGTGCTCGTGGGCCTGTTCGGCCCCGAGGGGTGGCTCACGGCGGCACAGGACGGCGGCTTCGCCAGCAGCGGATGGGGCGCCCTCTCGCCTGGCGGCTTCGGGATCGCTGCGGCGATCATCATCGAGGTCATCCTCGTGTTCCTGCTGATGCTCGTCGTTCTCTCGACCTCACGCCCGAGCACGGGCACCGCGCCGCGCGTCAGCGGCATCGGCGTGGGCCTGATGTTCGGTCTGATCTACCTCGTCAGCATCCCGGTCGACAACGGGGCGGCGAATCCCGCCCGCTCGTTCGCCACCGCCCTCTACGGCGGCCCCGAGGCGCTCGTGCAGCTGTGGGTGTTCATCGTGTTCCCGATCGTCGGTGCGGTCGCCGCGGGCTGGGCCCACCGTTCCCTGTTCGGCGAGAGGGCCGCGCCCGAGGCGTGAGGGCGCTCAGCCCGCCACCAGCGTGGGCGTTCCCCGTTCCGCCTCCGTCAGGTCCCCCGTCTCCCCTGCGCGAGTAGCGCGGCCGCCGACCCACAGCATGTAGAACAGGAACACACCGAGCGCCGCGGCGCCGATGCCGATCTTGACGGGCCACGGCCAGGTCTGGCCGGTGACGAAGCCCTCGACGAGCCCCGAGAGCAGCAGCGCCAGCACCAGACCGATGGTCACGGTCCCCAGCGAACGTCCCGCGGCAGCCAGCGCCTGGCCCCGCGACCGCGGACCGGGCGCGATCCACGACCAGAAGATGTGCAGTCCCGCCGCCCCGGCCACGAAGATGCTGGTGAGCTCGAGCAGGCCATGCGGCAGGATGTACAGCACGAACACGTCGCCCGCGTCGAACGCGAACATGACGGCCGCGGCCGTGCCCACGCCCACCGCGTTCTGCATCAGCACCATGACGGGCCAGAAGCCGGTGATGCCGAACATCACGCACTGCGCGGCGATCCACGCGTTGTTGGTCCAGACCGTTCCCGCGAACGCCGCCGCGGGGTTCTCGGTGTAGTAGTCGACGAACTCGCGCTCGGCGTAGTACGCCAGATCGGCTTCCTCTCCCAGCGCCGCCACGAGCGCGGGGTCGCGCGAGATCCACACCGCGATCACGGCCACGATGGCGACGAAAGCCGCGGCGATCACCAGCGTGGTCCAGCGCAGCCGGTAGAGAGCGGCGGGCAGCTGCAGCGCGAAGAAGCGCGGCAGGGCACGCAGGGGGTTCTCCCCCGACCCCGTCAGCCGAAGCCGTGCGCCCGCGATGAGGGTCGAGACGACGTCGGCCTGGGGCGTGCGGCCGGCCGACGTCTTCAGATCGGCCAGATCCGCGGATGCCGACTGGTAACGCTCGACGAGCTCGTCCACGTCTTCGCCGGAGGGCCGGCGCAGACGCTCGAGCTGCGCGAGCCGCTCCCACTCCGCGGAGCGGGCGGCGGTGAGTGCATCGAGGTCCACGCCGCCTAAACTACCCGCATGAGCGGCGCCGGCATCCCCGAGCTGACCCACGTGCATCAGGACGAGGTGCTGACGGGCGAGGCGGTGGCCCTCGACGTGCAGCCCGTGGGGCTCTTTCTGCGCGCGCTCGGCGCGGTGATCGACCTGCTGATCGCCGCCGCGCTGCTGCTGCTCGTCTTCGTCATCGGCGCCGGGCCGCTGTCGGCCGTGCTGCCGGCCTCGGTGATGGGGATCGCGACGATCGTCGCGCTCGTGGGCGTCACGGTCGTGCTGCCCACGGCGGTCGAGACCGCCAGCCGCGGGCGCAGCCTGGGCCGGCTGGCCGTCGGCTCGCGCATCGTGCGGATGGACGGGGGCGCCTCGGGATTCCGGCAGGCGTTCATCCGGGCACTGGTCGGGGTGTTCGAGATCTACTTCACCCTCGGCGTCGTCGCCGTCATCACGGCGGCCTTCACCCCGCGCGCCCAGCGCCTGGGCGATCTGCTCGCGGGCACCTACGCGCAGCGCACGCGCGTGCCGCCCCTGCCCGCGCCGCTTCCGCCGGTGCCGCCGCAACTGGAGCAGTGGGCGGCGACGGCCGACGTCGCCCGGCTGCCCGACCGCCTGGCCCGGCGCGTCGCGCAGTTCCTGCGGCAGAGCGATCGTCTGGCTCCCGCGGCCCGTGAGCGCATCGCGCACGAGCTGGTGGCCGAGGCATCCGGGTACGTCTCTCCCCCGCCGCCCGCGGATGCCGTGACCGCGCTCTTCGCCGTGGCGGCCGTGCGGCGCGACCGTGAGTACCGTGCGCTGCAGAACCGGCAGGCGCGGGTCGAGGCCCTCGCCCCGGCCGCCCGAGCCGAGCAGCCGCCGCTCTAGCGACAGCCGGCGGCGCGGCGTCTCAGTACCGGTAGTGGTCGAGCTTGTACGGACCCTCGACCGGCACGCCGATGTAGGCCGCCTGGGCCGGCGTCAGCTCGGTGAGCTCGACCCCGAGCGCCGCCAGGTGCAGGCGCGCGACCTTCTCGTCGAGCACCTTCGGCAGGGTGTACACGCCGATCGGGTACTCCTCGCGGCGCATGTACAGCTCGAGCTGGGCGAGCACCTGGTTGGTGAACGACGCGCTCATCACGAACGAGGGATGACCCGTGGCGTTGCCCAGGTTCATGAGGCGTCCCTCGCTGAGCACGAGAACACTGCGTCCATTCGGCAGGCGCCATTCGTGCACCTGGGGCTTGATCTCGACCTTCTCGACCCCGTCGATGGCGGCGAGTCCGGCCATGTCGATCTCGTTGTCGAAATGCCCGACGTTGGCGACGATCGCCAGGTGCTTCAGAGCCAGCAGGTGCTCGGTGCGCACGACGTTCGCGTTCCCGGTGCCCGACACGACGATGTCGACGGTGTCGGCGACGGCCTCGAGTCGCGCCACCTGGAACCCGTCCATCGCCGCCTGCAGCGCGCAGATCGGGTCGATCTCGCCCACGATCACGCGGGCGCCCTGGCCGCGCAGCGCTTCGGCGGCGCCCTTGCCGACGTCGCCGTAGCCGACGACGAAGGCCGTCTTGCCGCCCATCAGCACATCGGTGGCGCGGTTCAGCCCGTCCGGAAGCGAGTGCCGGATGCCGTACTTGTTGTCGAACTTGCTCTTGGTGACCGAGTCGTTGACGTTGATCGCGGCAAAGAGCAGCTCGCCGGATGCCGCCAGCTCGTACAGCCGGTGCACCCCGGTGGTCGTCTCCTCGGTCACGCCGAGCAGGCCCTGCGCCAGGCGCGTCCACCGCTGCGGATCGGCGGCGATGCTCGCGCGCAGCGTGTCGAGGATGACGGCGTACTCGTGCGGGTCGGATGCCGCGGCCTCGGGCACGCGCCCGGCCTTCTCGAACTCCACGCCCTTGTGCACGAGCAGGGTGGCGTCGCCGCCGTCGTCGAGGATCAGGTTCGGTCCTTCGAAGCCCTCGCGCGACCAGTCGAAGATGCGGTCGGTGCAGGCCCAGTACTCCTCGAGCGTCTCGCCCTTCCAGGCGAACACGGGCACACCCCGGGGGTCGTCGGGGGTGCCGGCGGGTCCGACGACGACGGCCGCAGCGGCCTCGTCCTGGGTGGAGTAGATGTTGCAGCTGGCCCAGCGCACCTGAGCCCCGAGCGCGACCAGCGTCTCGATCAGCACGGCGGTCTGCACCGTCATGTGCAGCGACCCTGCGATGCGGGCGCCGCGCAGCGGCTGCGACGGGCCGAACTCCTCCCGCAGCGCCATCAGACCGGGCATCTCGTTCTCGGCCAGACGGATCTGGTGCCGGCCGGCCGCGGCGAGCGTCAGGACGCGCACGTCGAAGTCAGGGGCCGTGGTGTGACGATCGGCGGGGGCGGGTGCGGTGGTCTGCGGCATCCGCCCATTCTCCCACGGGGGTGGCCGCCAGGTCGGACGGCCTCAGCCGGACCCGTCAGGCCCGCATGGTCTCGTGCCGGACGACGACCCACCCCTTGGGAACCGACATGCGGTCGGTGTGGATGGCGCACAGGTCGTGCGCGTGAGGGTCGTCCGCGGCGCCGAGGGGGCCGAGCGCGGCCATCTGGTCGCCGTAGTCGTAGGTGAGGGTGGCCACGGCCTCCCGGGCGCAACCCACCTTGGAGCAAAGTCGTCCGTACATCGTCGTCAGCCTATCCCCCGGGTCGCCGACCGCCCGGCGCCGCGCCGCCCCTCCCGGCGGACCCGCACCGCGCCCCGTCGGTAGGATCGAGGCATGGTCTCACGCCGCGGCAGGACATCCCGCCGCTCCGCGCTCGTCGCACGACCCGACCGGCACGGCCGGCACGGCCGGCAGGGCCGCAGCTCCGTCGTCCGCCCGCCGATCGGGCCCGTCGACACGCGGTTCGAACGGTTCGACATCGCCGTCGGCGCGGCCTCGGAATTCCTGCGCTCGGCCTGGCCCGATCTTCAGGACGTGCGGTTCGAGATCGCGGGGATGCCGGCGGAGGCAGGGCCCGACGGCATCCCGCGCTGGCACGTGGACCGCGCCGCGCAGCGCATCGTCATCTACCGGATGCCGGTGGAGCGCCTCAGTCGACCCCATCAGGAGGACGATCTGCACCGCCGCATGATCGTCGAGGGCATCGTGTTCCGCGCCGCCGCCGAATACCTCGACCGCGACCCGTGGGACCTCGGGCCGGATCGCTTCCGCTTCTGACCCCGCACGTCAGGGGACGACGCGCACGGCGCTCGCGCCGACCGGGCCCGGCTGCACCGGGTAGCCCCCGAGCTGTTCGTCGGAGGCGTACGAGACGGCCGCATACACCGGCGCCGTTGTCTCGAACGTCCACGTGCCACCGGTCGGGAGGTCGGCCGCGACGCTCGCGCCGGCGGGGACGTCGAGGGTGACGGGCGAGCCTCCGTCCGTGGGCGTGAGCACGACCTCGGCGTCGGCATCGGCCGCGACCACGCGCATCGACACGTCCACGCCGGACGACGCCCGGGCGACGGCGAGCACGGTGTCGTCGTCGATGAGTGGGGCGGACGGCATCCAGGCGAAGTCGCGTTCCCCCGCCACCGCGGTCGTCGCCCAGGCCGAGGAGACCACCGGTGCCGATGCCTCGACGTGGATGCTGTACTGCCCTGCGGCCAAACCCGGCAGATCGAGTTCGAGGGGGATGCCGGCCTCGAGCGGCACGGACAGCGGCGTGGCCTCGGCGCCGTCGGGTCCGACCTCGCGCACCGTCACCGTCGCGGTCGTGTCGTCGCTCGGGGCGAGCAGCCGCGCACGGGCGGTGATGGAACCGGCGACGTCGGGGTCGGCATCCGCCACCGTCTGCAGCCCGGGGATCACCTGTTCGGTCGCGGGCGGCTCGCTCGGGCCCGACACGTCGACGCCGACCGCCTCGAGCGTGACGGTGCGCGTGGACTGCAGCGACGCGGCGATCGGGGCGCCCTCCGCCTGCACCCGCACCACCGGAGCGAGCTCGCCGCGGGCGATTCCCGACAGCGGCAGCGCGATCTGAGACTGCGCGGGCACGACGACGTCTTCTCCGCCGGGCGGCAGGGTCGCGCCGTCCTGGGTGTAGACGGTCACATCCACCGTGGCGGCGACGTCGTCGGCATTGGCGAGGAGGATGATGTCGGCCGCTCCGGTCGAGGTCGATCCCGCGACGAGCCAGGATTCGAACTGCGGTGCCGTGCACGCCGCCGCGGCGAAGCCCGCGAGGTCGTCGTCGGTGACCCGTGCCGACTGCGCGGCCGCCAGCGCGACCGGCTCGCTGTCGGTCGGGGTGACCCGATGTATGGTCGGCCCGTCGGCATCCGGCGCGGCGACGGAGGTGAGGGTGTCCGAGTCGTGCTCCGCGTCGATGGTTCCGGCGACGACGCGTTCGGATGCCGCGACGCTGAGCGCGCCCGCGTCGCCGGCGACGCGCCCGGCGGCGAGCACCGCGCCCGGGCAGACCGCGACGGTCTCGGACGGCGTCGGCGCCTGCTGCAGGCTGAGCGGCGCGCGCTCGACGCTCGGCCAGGGAACGGAGATGCCGATCACCACCGCCGTGACGATCACGACGACGGCCACGGCCGCGAGCACGACACGGGTGCTCGTCGTCAGCGCGCGCAGCACATTCTCACGTCTCATCGGTCCCGGCCCTCCTCGTCGTGGATGCCGGGCTCCGCAGCGGCGCTCTCTCCGGCGGCGGGCTCGTCGGCCTCGGGCTCTCCGGCGGCGGGCTCGTCGGCCTCGGGCTCTCCGGCGGCGGGCTCGTCGGCCTCGGGCTCTCCGACGGCGGGCTCGTCGCCGTCCCGGTCGTCCGGCTCCACCCCGTGATCTTCCGGCGCCGCCTCGTGGTCTTCCGGCTCCACCCCGTGGTCTTCCGGCTCCACCTCGTGGCCCTCCGACTCCACCTCGCGGTCCTCCGGCTCCACGTCGCGATCGTCCAGCTCCGCCTCGCGGTCGGCGGCCACGTGGTCGGCCTCCGACTCCGTCGCCGCGGCCTCGGGCGTGATCGGCGTGCGCCGCAGCAGGCTCCACCGCTCCGCACCCGCCCGCCGACGCATCTCGCGGCGGTCCGCGCGCGCCGCGGCACCGGGGCGCTGCCGGGCCGCCGGCGCCGCCCCCACGAGCCGCGACCGGGTGCGTGCTGCACGCCGCGAGGCGACGGTGGGCACGGCGAGCAGCACCGCGACGGCGACGATCCCGAGCTGGACCAGGGTGATCGTGCGCTGGATCGCAAGCTCGTCGCGGGCCAGCTCGTCCCGCGGGTCGAGTTCGCCGGCGACGCGCCACAGCTCTCCGCGCGTGGTGTCTCCGACCGCCTCGAGCCCGGCGCGGGCATCCAGCGACGCTTCGGCCTGCAGTGCGAGCGCCTCGGCAGCGTCGGTGTCGGCGCCGTCGGCGAGCAGCACGAACCCGATCGACTCCGACGACAGGGCCGACTCGATGTCGGCCGCGCTCGGCGAGACCAGGTCGGCGGCCAGCGCGGCCACGTCGCGATCCTCGGCGGTCGGCTCGGCACGCGTGGTCAAGGCGGTGCTCTGCGAGGTCAGCGTCTCCCCCGTGCCCCACACGACGCGTGCCCGCACCCCGCCGTCCTCGAGGGGTGTGAGAACGATGGTCGCGACATCCGGGTCCTCGCGCCCCACGGCGGCGACATAGGCGGGCAGCGTGCTGTCGGGCCCGTTGGTCAGCACCGCCTCCTCCCGCAGCATCGCCGTCAGACCGGGGATCGCCAGCACGATGATCCCCGTCACGGCGATGCCTGCCGCCCACGGCCGCAGGGCCCGCAGGGTGCGCGGCAGCGGCGCGTCCAGGGTCAGCACGGCCGCGCCGGTGAGACCGATCCACGCCAGGCTGAGCGCGGCGCCGGGCCAGAGCGGAACCGGCGTGTCGGCGGCGAACTGCACCTCGATGCCGACGGCGACGAAGGCGGTCGCCACGCCGAGCAGCGCGGTGCCGACGAGCACCGCCGCCGCCCGCCAGCGCGCGGTCGCGAGCGCCGCCGCGGCGAGCACCCCGAGCGGCGCCAGGAGCAGCGCGGGCCACAGCGCGGCGCCCTCGACGAAGGTGGCCCATCCGGCCAGGTCGGGGGTCGGGAATCCGAGCGCGAGCAGCATCCGTCCCGCCGCGTCCGCATCCGCCTGCGGCGAGGCGAAGACGACGCCCGGGTCGGCGAACAGGCCGAGCCAGTCGCCGCCGCGGATGCCGCGCTCCCAGATGAGCGGGGCGAACATCACGAGCGCGGGGACCGGCAGCCATGCGACGCGGCCGGAGCCGCGCCCTGCGGCGAGGAACACGCCGAGCCAGAGGACGACCAGCGCGGGGATCAGGGAGGGCGCGCACGCGGCGACGGCCGCGAACAGCAGCGAGGCCGCGCCGGCCGCACCCCACGAGTGACGGGCCACGCTGCCCGCGAAGAACAGCCACGGCAGCAGCAGGTGCACGAGCACAGCGGCGGAACGTCCCTCGGCGAGCGCCGTGAGGAAGGTCGGGGCGAGCGTCCAGACGACGGCGCCGACGATGCGCACTCCCGCGCGCGGCGTCAGCCGTGCCGCGGCGAACCAACCGCCCAGGGTGGCCAGGGGCAGGGCGAGCACCCAGAGCACCACGAACGCCTGCGACGGCTGCCAGAACGTCAGCGAGCCGATGACCGCGACCACGGCGGCGAAGGGGTCGGCCGCGCCGACGTCGTTCAGGCCGAGGGCGCGCGCACCGTAGGCGGCATCGTTCCAGATCTCGCCGAGGGCGGCATGCAGGGGAAGCAGGCCGCCGCCGCCGAGGGTGGGCCAGGCCAGCAGTGAGAAGAACGCGACCGCGCCGACCACGAGCGAGCCCAGCACCGCCCACGCTCCACCGCCCGTGAAGAAGTGCAGCTCGCCCCGCCGGTCGATGTCGTCGCCCTCGTCGTCGGTCTCGTCGAAGCGCCTCTTGAGCTGCCCGCGCCGCACGCGCAGCGGGGCGAGCGCCGACCATGAGGCACGGGTTCCCAGCATCCGAGGGGCTTCGCGGATGCGCCGCCGCGAGCGGGCGATGGCCCCGAGCCGCGCGGCCACCGTGAGCGTTGCGGCCCACTCGGGCAGCACCATCGAGGGCATCTTGCGCGCCAGATGCATGACCGTGCGTGCCAGTGCCAGCGGCAGCAGCGCGAGCCAGACCAGCGGCGCCACCAGGGGCGGGGCGTAGGCGAGGCGGCGATGCAGCTGGGCGGTGCGCGCGGCGAAGCGCCGTCGCCGTCGCCGTCGGCCGTCGATCGGCGCCGGCAGTGCGGCGACGCCGTCGCCGGCCACGGCCACACGGGCGCCCGGGACGAGCACGACCCGCCCACCGCTCAGGCGGGAACGCACACCGATGTCGAGACCCTCGTCGGCGCCGAGCAGGGCGGGGTCGGCGCCGCGCAGTGCGTCCCACACGGCACGCCGCACGAGCAGCCCGCGGATGTCGGCGGCCAGCGCATCCTGTCGATGGTCATGCTGGCCCTGGTCGAGCTGACCGTCGACCAGACCGACGGTGCGGCCGAGCCGGGTCATGCTGACACCCAGCGAGACGAGGCGGTCGGGGTCGTCCCAGTCGACCACCTTCGGGCCGACGACAGAGACGGAGGGCTGGGTCTCGAGCGCGCCGGCGAGCAGCCGCAGCGCGTCGGGGTCGGGCGCGGTGTCCTGAGCGAGCAGCCACACGACATCGGCGGCGCCGAGGCGGGCGCTGGCGATGCGAAGGGCGTTGGCGTGACCGGTGGCCCGCGGCGCCTCGATCACCGCTTCCGCGGCCGCGCGCCCCGCCAGCTCGTGCAGCCGGGGCGTCGCCTCGCCGACCACGACGATCGTCAGCGCGTCGACGGCGCGGGTCTGATCGCGCAGAGCCTCGACGGTGCGTGCGAGGTGCCCCAGATCGGGATCGCCCGCACCGTCGGCTCGCGCGACGAGCAGGGCGTGGACTCGGGCTGGCATGACTGTGACAGCCTAGGCCCGCCTCGCCCGCAAACCCGGGCGTACGCGCCGCGCGAGCCTCAGACCGCTCGACGCTTCAGCTTGCGCCTCTCTCGCTCGGACATTCCCCCCCAGATGCCGAAGCGCTCATCGTTCTGCAGGGCGTAATCGAGGCACTTCCCCCGCACCTCGCACGACGTGCAGATGCGTTTCGCATCGCGTGTCGAGCCGCCCTTCTCCGGAAAAAATGCTTCCGGATCCGTCTGCGCACAGAGCGCATCCGTCTGCCATGACAAAGGATCGTCGCCGTCAATCGGCCGTCGAACCCCCGGGACCCCCAGACTCACCGGGTCGACGAACCAATTGTCGGGTACGCCGGAACGGAATTCCGAGCCCGCCATTTCGTCTCCCACCTATAGCCCCCACGCGTGCCGCGCAGTGCCTTAATTACACCGGTGTCATTCCCCTCAGGTCAAGTGCGGAATCGTAAACCCTCAATATCGGGATGAACGTTCGCGACGCGCCGGTGCGATGGTCACGATTCGGGCAGACCGCCGCGCCGGGCCACGAACACCTCGCCGCGCCCCCCGATGCGCACGCTCGGCTGGTCCGCGGTCACGAGCACCGCGCGCCCCGGGGGCAGCACTACATCGCCCTCGCCGTCGGCGACGATCGGCGCGCCGCGGGTGGCCAGCACGATCGCCGCGCCGGCCAGGGGGGCCGTGACGCTGGGGGCGAGCACCGAGTCGCGGGTCACCCGCACGAGCGAGAAGTCCTCGATCGGCGGCGCGAAGACCTCCACCCCCGGCCCGCCGGCGCGCGGGGCGAGTCGCGGCGGCGCTCCGGGTTCGACATCGAGCGTGTCCATCAGCTCGGCGACGTCGATGTGCTTCGGCGTCAGCCCGCCGCGCACGACGTTGTCGCTGGCGGCCATCACCTCCACGCCCAGACCCGAGAGGTAGGCGTGCGGCATCCCGGCCGGCACGAAGAGGGCCTCGCCCTGCCGCAGGCGCACGCGGTTCAGCAGCAGGGCGACGACCACGCCCGGGTCGCCGGGATAGGCAGCATGGATGGCGCGCAGCGCGGCGAGGTCGGCTGCCACATCCCCGCCGCTCGCGCCGGCGGCGGGGAGCGCGTGGTCGTCGAGCCCCGCCCGCACGGCCTCGACGAGCGCGTCCGCGCGCCCCGTCAGCACGTCGTGGACGGTCTCGCGCAGCACGGCGGATGCCGCTTCGGCGTCGAGCCGCGCCCGCAGCCCGGCGCTCCGCTCCCCCGCGATCGCGGCGAGCAGCGCCGAGACCTCGTCGACCGGCCGGAATCCGGCGAGCGCCTCGAAGACGGGGCTCAGCGCGACGATGACCTCGGGCTTGTGGTTGTCGTCCCGGTAGGTGCGGTGCCCCGCCTCGCGCGGGATGCCGGCGGCATCCTCCCGCGCGAAGCCGGCCGCGGCCTGCGCTCGGGACGGGTGGGCCTGGATCGACAGCGGCGACGCCGCGGCGAGCAGCTTGAGCAGGAAGGGCAGCCGATCGGGCGTGCCGTGGGCGGCGCCGTGCTGCGCCAGCCACTGGTCGAGCGTGACGTTCTGGCCTTCCACGTCGGAGGGGTCGCCGGCGTGGTCGCCGAACCAGACCTCGGCCTCGGGTCGGCCCGACGGGTCGCGGCCCTGCAGCAGGGCGATCGCGTCGAGGGAACCCCACGCGTACTCGCGCGGCGCGTTGGTCAAGGGCAGCAGCATCCCCGCCAGTCTAGAAGCCGTCACGACCCCCACACGGCTCCTGTCGGCGAGCCGCTCACCCGGTAGCCTGAGGGCACCATGGCCGTCCACACGCGACATCCCGTCAGCGCCCCGCCGAGCGCCCCGGCCCGCGAGACCACGGGTCACCTTCTCCTGCGCGCCTGGGCGGGTTTCGTACTGTTCGGCGCGCTCGCCACGACGTTCTGGTTCAACCTGCTGGGTGCCGTGGGCCTGGCCTTGCTGCTGGGCGCCTCGGTGATCGTGAGTGCGGCGGTCTGGGTGCGCGTGCGACCGACGGTCGCGCTGCGGCAGCTGCCGTGGATACCGCTCGCGTACGTGGTGTGGGCGGGCGTCTCGGTGCTGTGGTCCACCTGGCCGCAGGCCACGCTGATCACCTG
This sequence comes from Microbacterium sp. LRZ72, assembly GCF_033792225.1. NCBI lineage: Bacteria > Bacillati > Actinomycetota > Actinomycetes > Micrococcales > Microbacteriaceae > Microbacterium > Microbacterium sp. LRZ72. The sequence goes on along the minus strand of NZ_JANGEX010000007.1, from coordinate 120,717 downwards.
GAGCGCACTGGTCGTGACGACCGCGCAGGCGATCTTCGTCGGCAGCATCCTCACCTGGCGCGAGATCGTGCGCGCCCTGGCGTCGGCGCTCATGTGGGTGCTGGGTCTGTCCGTCGCGTTCGAACTATGGGTCTCACTCGTCCTCCACCGTCCCGTGCTGCCCAATTTCGTGCTCTGGGACGGCGCGGTCGTCACCGAGCTGTACTGGTCGCGCGACAACCTGTTCGACGGCGGGCAGATCCAGGGCATCGTGGGTAACTCGCACCTCCTCGCGATCGTGTCGCTGCTGGCGATCATCGTGTTCGCGATCCGCCTGGCAGCCGGTGCCCCGGGACGGGCGTGGCAGATCGGCTGGATCGTGGTCGCCGCCTTCTTGATGTGGCGGGCCACGTCCGCGAGCGTGTGGGTGGCGGCCCTCGCCGCCGGGGCGGTCCTGGGCACCGCGCTGCTGATGCGCACCACGTCGCGTCCCGGCGAGCGCACCAAGTACTACGTCGCCTACGCCGGCCTCGGCGCGGCCGGCCTCGCCGTGGCCTGGTTCGGCCGCGACATCTGGCTCGACATCCTCGGAAAGAGCGGCGATCTCACCGGCCGGGTGGGCATCTGGGATGCCGTCGCCGCACGCGCCGCCGAGCATCCGGTGCTCGGGTGGGGGTACTCCACCCCGTGGCTGCCGTGGGTGCCCGAGTTCGACGGCTGGATCATCATCAACGACCTCACGGTCTTCCATGCCCACAGCGCATGGCTCGACGTGTTCTTCCAGCTCGGGGTGATCGGCACGGCGCTGTTCGCCGCCACCTATCTCGGCGTCATCTGGCGCGGCTGGTTCTTCGCCATCGACCGCCCACGGTGGGATCTGCGGGCCGACCGGCCCTTCCAGGCCGAGACGCTGCTGCCGACACTCGTGATGACGGTGCTGCTCGTGCAGTCGCTCGCCGAATCCCGCCCGCTGTCGGAGTGGGGATGGCTGCTGGTCGTGCTGTTCACGCACAAGATGGGCCAGGCCCCGCTCGTGGGCGAGGGGCCGGCCGAGCGCACGCTCGCGCTCGAGCGCGGCGAGGGCCTGCGGCGGGTCCGCGGATGACGGATGCCGCCGGCGTCCCCCGCCATCCGGTGGCGGTGTGGGCCAGCGACGCGCTGGATTCGGCGGCCTTCGCCCGCGCCTACACGGTGACGGCCTTCGGCGCCGTGCTGTCGGCGTTCGCGATCGTGCGGATGGCGGGCGTCGTCACGTACGCGACGGTGCTCGGCGGTCTGTGCGTGGTCGGGGCGGCCGTGCTCGTGCGACGCCGCCACGAGCTGAACCTGGTGCGTCTCGTGCCCTCCACTCTGGTGCTGCTGCTGGCCTGGCTGCTTGCGACCCTCGTCTGGAGCGTGGACGCCGGCGACACCGTCTCAGGCTGGCTCGGCGTCGCCGCCCTGGCGTTCATCGCGGTCGTGATCGGCCACATCCGCGACACGCTGCAGACCGCGCGGGCCCTGGGCGATGTACTGCGGGTCCTGCTCTCGGTGTCGCTCGGACTCGAGATCCTCTCGGGGATCCTGCTCGATGTGCCGATCCGCTTCCTCTCGATCGAGGGCAACATCGCCGCCGGCGGACCCGTGCAGGGGATCTTCGGCACGCGCAACATGCTGGGCTTCGTCGCGGTGATCGCGCTGATCACCTTCGCGATCGAGTGGCGCACCAGCTCGATCCGACGCGGAGCGGGCGTGTTCTCGGTGGCGCTCGCCGGCATCCTGGCCCTGTTCTCGGCATCGCCGACGGTGCTCGTGCTCGCGCTCGCCGTGGCGGGCGCGACCGGCGCGCTCATGCTGGTGCGGCGTACCCCCGCCGCGGGCAGGCGGGCCCTGCAGTTCTCGATAGCGGGCATCGTGGTCGTGGGAGCCATCGCGGCGTATCTGCTGCGGCATCCGATCATCGCGGTGCTCAACGCCGGCTCCGACTTCGCGACGCGCGCGCAGCTGTGGGACACGTTGCTGATCTATGTGCGTCTGCGTCCGGTGCCGGGCTGGGGGTGGGTCGGTCCCTGGCCGCAGCAGGAGTTCCCGTTCGTCTCGATCAACTTCATCACCGACGGCCCGCATGCCTCGGCCCTGAACGCCTACCTCGACATGCTGCTGCAGGCCGGCTGGGTGGGGCTGCTGCTGTTCACGGCGATGTCGGCTATCGCGCTCGTGCGCTCGTGGCTGGTCGCCAGCGCGCGCCGCTCCATCGTGTACGCCTGGACACCGCTGGTGCTCGTGACGCTGCTGGCGGATTCGATGTTCGAGAGCTTCACTCTCGGCGGCTTCGGCTGGCTGCTGCTGGTCGTCTGCGCCGTGCGTGCGGGCATGAGCCGGTCGTGGCGCGAGCGGATGCGCGCCGCGGACGCGGCGGGGCCGGATGCTCCGTCCCCGGCGCTTCCTCAGGGGCCGCCCACGCCGGACCGGTAGGCTGACGTCTCGGCTCGATGCTGCTCGATGCCGCGCGCCGCCGAACAACCGGAGACCCCCCATCGTGACCCACGTCCTCCAGAACGTCGTCTTCCCGATCGAACGAGACCCGGATCTGCTGCCGCTGTACGCGGATCCCGAAACGTGGTCGGTCGTCGACGAAGAGCCCGTACGCGTGTCGAGCGTGGCGCACCTCGGCAACGTGCTGGATCGCAACAGCGCTCGCATCCCCGCCGGCAGGCGGGTGTCGTTCGGCACCTACTTCAATGCCTTCCCCGCGTCGTACTGGCAGCACTGGACCGAGGTGCGCAAGGTGCGACTGCAGGTGCGCACGAGCGGCCGCGCGACGGTGCTGGTCTACCGCTCGAACGGCGGCGGGGTGCACCAGCGGCTCGAGACCGAAGAGGTCACCGACGACGCCGAGACGTTCTTCGACCTGACGCTCGATCGCTACAGCGACGGAGGGTGGATCTGGTTCGACATCGTCGCCGACGAGTCGACCGTGATCTTCCGCGGAGCGGAATGGACCACGGAGCAGGAACCCAAGCGCACGGGCAACGCCTCCCTGGGCATCACGACGTTCAACAAGCCCGACTACTGCGTCTCGACCCTGGGCGACCTTGCCGCCGAGCCGGGCGTGCTCGAGCTCGTCGACCGCATCTACCTGATCGACCAGGGCACCAAGCTCGTCGAGGAGCAGGACGGCTTCGACGAGGTCGCCGCCCAGCTCGGCGACACCCTGAACGTGATCCGCCAGCCCAACCTGGGCGGTTCCGGCGGTTTCGCCCGGTCGATGCTCGAGACCCTCGACGCGGGGCAGAGCGAGTTCGTGCAGCTGCTCGACGACGACGTGAAGATCGAGCCCGAGTCGGTGCGACGATCGATTATCTTCGGCCGCTACGCCACGATTCCCACGATCGTCGGCGCGCACATGTTCGATCTGCTGGACCGCCCCAAGCTGCATGCCTGGGCCGAGGTCGTCGAGGACGCGCCGTTCATGTGGCGCAACCTCTTCCAGGAGCGGATGCCGCACGACTTCTCGTACGCGAACCTGCGGCAGTCCCCCATCCTGCACATGAGGCTGGACGCCGACTACAACGGCTGGTGGATGTGCCTGATCCCCACCGAGATCCTGCGTGAGATCGGGCTGTCCCTGCCCGCCTTCATCAAGTGGGACGATGCGGAATACTGCCTGCGTGCGCGCGAGGCGGGGTACCCCACCGTGTCGGTGCCCGGCGTCGCGCTCTGGCACGTGTCGTGGGTCGGCAAGGACGACTCGATCGACTGGCAGGCCTACTACCACATCCGCAACCGGGCGGTCGCGGGACTCCTGCACTCCCGCACTGCCCGTGGCGGAACGCTGCCACGACACAGCCGGCGCGTCGATCTGAAGCACCTGATGATGATGCAGTACTACCCCGTCGAGCTGCGGCACCGCGCGCTGCGCGACACGTTGCGAGGGCCGCAGCACATGTGGGACAACCTCGCCACCGCGATGCCCGAGGCCCGCCGGCTCGCGAACGATTTTCCCGAGACGAAGACCCAGAAGGACACCGGTGTACCGCTGCGCTCCCGCAAGGGCCGCCTCACCTTCAAGCGGATGAAGGCGAACATCTTCGACAGCCCGACCGGCCTCGCCCTGCGAATCTTCACGGCTCGCGTGCTGATCGCACACTGGTTCCACCGGCCCGATCCCGACAACGTCGCCAAACCCGAGGTCGAGTTCGGCAAGGGCGACGCCAACTGGTGGCGCATGCCCTTCTACGACAGCGCGCTCGTCAACGCCGCCGACGGGTCGGGCAAGAACATCTACACGCGCGACCGGCGCCAGTTCCGCCGGATGCTCACCGATTCGGTCCGTCTGCACTGGCGCCTGCAGCGCGAGTGGGACGACCTGGCTCGCTCCTACCGCAAGGCCCTGCCCGATCTCGTCTCGCCGGAGGCGTGGCGCCGTCGTTTCTCGGATGCCGGATGACTCAGGCTCGCACCGACGATGCGGTCGCGACCGGATTCGACCCCGCCTCCGCCACCATCGCGATCGTCACGTACAACCGGTCGAATCTGCTCTCGCGCCTGCTCGAGTCGATCACCAGGATGGACCCCAAGCCCGGTCATGTGGTCGTGATCGACAACGCGTCGTCCGACGACACGACCGCGGTGGCGGAGTCGTTCCGCGAGCGGCTCGGCAGCGAGCTGGTCTACCGGCGGCTCGAGACCAACACGGGCGGATCCGGCGGCTTCAGCGAGGGCATGCGGGTCGCCTACGACCTCGGCTCCACGTGGATGTGGCTCATGGACGACGACGTCGAGGTGCTTCCGGACGGACTGGCGCGGATGGGCGACTGGGCGCCGCGCTTCAAGAGCATCCAGGGGCGGCGCTACGACTACGACGGCAGCGAGTTCTACTGGCAGTACCGCCTCTCGATCCCGCTCGGAATCCCGATCCCGTTCGCCCCCGCCGGTTTCGACGCGTCGGGCTATCGCGAGATGAACTCCGGATGCTTCGAGGGCATGTTCATCCACCGCGACGTCGTGGCGCAGATCGGCCTGCCCGATCCGCGCTTCTTCATCTACTGGGACGACTCGGTCTACGGGTGGCTGGCGTCACGCAAGACAACGTCGGTGATCGTGGACGAGTTCGTCCTGCAGCGCACGCGTGAGATCCGCCAGTGGGACTTCGGCCTGCGGCATCTGAACGCCTCGAGCAATGCCTACCGGTACTACATCATGCGCAACCGAGGGCACATGAAGCACTACTTCCGCACCCACGGCGCGTACCGGCCCGTGCGGTTCGCGATCGGGACGGTCCTGACCTTCGCGAAAGAGCTGATCCGGCTGTTCTTCGTCGAACGCACGGTGCGCGGAACCAGCAACCTGTGGCGGGGGCTGCGCGACGGCCGCGCGCTCGCGCGTGAGAGCGAGTGGCGGCCGATGCCTCCCCTCGACGGCGCTCACTCCGCGTAGAGGCGGCGTGCGAGCGCGATCTTCTCGCTCGCGAACCCCCGGGCCCGTCCCGGAAAGGAAGGATCGAGCGTGGGCTCGAGCCCCTGCGACAGGTCGCCCGCCGTGACGATGCTCCACCCCGTCCCCCGCTCGATGAGCGAGCGGTGCTTGACGTCGTAGTAGCCGCTCATCCCCTCGATGACGATGCCCGCCGCTCCCGCGGCGGCCGCGAGCAGGTGGGCGTGAAAGCGGGACGTGAGCCACTTCTGCCCCGCGCGGGCCGGCAGCCCGTCGGCCCAGACATGGCCGAAGGGGTAGAACCGCGCCCCGGGGCGCACTCGCTGCGCATAGCGCGAATCGTCGGGAGGAACCGCTTCGACGAAGCCGACCTCGCTCTCGTCGGCATCGGCAAGGAAGGCACCGATCGTCTCGGCAGCGGCGGCGTCGTCCCACGCCTGCAGATCCCCCTGCACGAGCACCATGCGCTCGGGAACCGGGCGGGCGTCAAAGACGGGGCGGGAGTTGGCCAGCGCGAGAAAGGCGTCGTCCAGCCCAGAGGTCGCCCCCACCAGCTGTGCGGTCTCGGCATCGCGAGCCTCGATCAGGCTGAAGGCCGACAGCTGCTCGATCAGCCAGTCGCGGTGCCGCTCGTTCTGGGGCAGCAGCCCCTGTCCGGTGGCGAACACGCGGACGCCGAAGCTGCGGCGCAGTTCGGCGAGCGCCGCGATGATGCCGAGGTTGTCCTGCCACATCGCGTTGAGGTATCCGCCGCCGAGCACGTGCACCGATGCGGCTTCACGCAGCTGCAGCAGACCGGCGTCGAACCGCGGCGACCCCAGGTCCCGCACCAGCGACGCGATGCGTGCGGCGTCCTCGACCGGGTCGTGCGAGACGCTCCCGAGCGCCAGCTCCCAGAGCGTGTTCGTCACGCGCAGCCGCGGGTGGGTGTCCTTCATCAGGTGGGCGACGCGTCCCGGATGCGGGCAGTCGAGCCAGACCTCGGCGCTCGGGCGGTGTTCCGCAAGGAAGTCGAGCCAGGCACGGGTGATCAGCTCGTCGCCGTAGTTCGGGTGACCGGCGGTGGAGACGAGATAGAGAACGGCGGTGTCGGCGCGGCGGGTTGAACCACGGAGCATATCGGCGATCGACCGACGTCCGCTAGGGGCTTCCTTCACTGACCCTGCCTTCTTCTCAGTTACGGCAAACGACAGTCACACTAGCCGACCGGGGCGCCCGCACGCAGAGCGACGCCAATGCCTCGCTCGATGTAGGGCGCCAGTGTGCGGGCAAAAGTCGCGGTGAGATGTGACCCATCTCGCACCACGACAACGCCACCGCGCACCAGTGGGCAATAGACGTCTTCACAGTAGATGTCCGAGAAGTCCATCAGGTGGGCGTTCGCATCACGAGGGACGGCTTCGTTCAACTCGCTCTCAACGAGTGCAGCGCTCCTTGGAAGACCACAAGTTGTGTCCGTCTCCCAGGTCGAGGATTGCACACAATCCAAGAGGGACGCTGGAAAGATCGGGTTGTCTCGAATCGCCACGATTGGAATATGCGGGTCGCGAGTTGACCACGCGTCTAGAAGACCGTCGACTTGAGCGGACCGATCGTTCCGGGTATCAAGAGATCCAGGTTCAGGCCGACTCGAGTGCGTCACGACAATCGCATCGAGATCGTCTTGAGCCCCGACATACTCCGTCACCTTTTGCGCCCATGCCGTACACAATTCTGCCTCGACAGATTTTTCGCGCGGCTGCCACGTCGTCCAATGACATCCAGCCTTGCCAGCGACATCGATGCGCCAGTTGTTGTCGTCAGCGATGCGCTCATATGCGCCAAGCAGCGTGTTGTTGTGTGAATCACCCACTGCAAGGATGCGTTGCGAGTACCCCTCGACGGACCCAAGTTGGCAAATGGAAAGCTCGCTACTACCTGACCGTGTCCAGCATTCTTTTCGGTTGTCATCGTCTTCTCGAAGCGCGGCCAAATTGGGCAGAAGCTCTCCGGGTAGCTCTCTTGAATCGCACTGTGAAGAAGGGTCCACAGCGACCGCTCCGAGACATTCCTCACCAGTGAGTTCGACAGCGGGCGCCGCACGAACGGCAGTCAGCAACGCGAGACACAAACCCACCACGATGCTCGCCGCTACGATCGCCAGGCCAACGGCTTTCGCCCAGTGGCGGGAGCCCACTAGAAGCCGTTCCATCGGGCGGGTGACAGCGAAATACGTCGAGACGGCCGCCAGGACGGACGCAGCTAGGACGGCTCCTGCGCCTAGCACGTCGAGCTCGGTCGTTCCAGCCAACGAAAGGTAGAGAATCAAGAGCGGCCAGTGCCACAAGTACAGAGGATACGAGATGCGGTCGAGAGCACCGAGCGCCGGCGTCGATAGGATGCCCTTGGCGGCGAAGCTGCTTTGCGCACGCGAAGAGAGCAGAACAAGTACAGCCCCTGCGACAGGAAAGAGCGCGTAGGGCCCTGGGTACGCCAGTGCGCCATCGATAAGGAACCCGCTTGACAAGATGAGGGCGATGCCAACCCAGCCCATCAAGGTTGCAACGATTGGTGGAAACTGCAGACGTCCCCTCACCAACACTGCCACGAGAGCGCCGACGCCAAGTTCCCAGAACCGGGCGAAGGAGTTGAAGTAGGCCGCCGCGGGATCCGACGCGTTGAGCACCGTCGCGAACCAGAATGACGATGCGGAGCCCGCGAGAATAGCGGAGATGAGAAGCGTTCTGCGTCGTTGCGCGGACCGAGCCAGTGCCATCACTCCCCCGCCGATAAGGGGAAAAATGACAAAGAACTGAGCTTGGATCGATAATGACCAGAAGTGCTGAACAGGACTGGTCAGTGGCCCCGCCGCTCCATACTCCAGTTGCGATGTTATCAATTGCCAGTTCTCAAAATAGAGAGCCGCCGCGATCACCTCGTCGAGCGTTTGTTCACGTGTCCATGGCGGCATGACGAACTCCGTGATGGCGATCACGAAGAGCAGAACTATCAAGGCCGGCGGCGCCAGTCGTGTGAAGATCCTGCCCCATCTACGACCAAGCGCGAGGGACTTACCGTCCGCGATCGCGGCGAAGACGGACGCTGCCATCAAGAATCCCGATACAACGAGGAAGACATCCACCCCGCCGGAGACGCGACCCTGGCCGAATAGATGGAAAAGTACGACGAGTGTCAGAGCGATCGCTCGCAGTCCGTCGATCTCCAGAATGCGCTGCGATCGCTGCCTCCGGCGCCCAACCCGCGTCGGCGGCAGCTCGGCCGTCGTGCTCACACAGCGCCGCCGTGGTCGGCGTTGTACCGCGCCAGCACCTCGTCGATCGGCGCGTCCATCGCCAGGCCGTGCTTGTGCAGATAGAGGCCCCGGGTGCAGAAGCGCCGCAGGTCCCGTTCGTTGTGCGAGACGAAGAAGAGCGTCCGGCCCTCGGCGAGCAGCTCGTCGATGCGCCGGTAGCACTTCTCGCGAAACGCCTTGTCGCCCACCGCGAGCACCTCGTCGACGAGCAGGATCGGCTCCTCGAGCTGCGAGACGACGCTGAAGGCCAGCCGCACCTTCATCCCGTTCGACAGGTGCTTGTAGGGCGTGTCGACGAAGTCGTGCAGCTCGGCGAAGTCGATGATGCCGTCGAATCGACGCGACACCTCGGCGCGCGTCATTCCGTGCAGACCCGAGGTCAGCCGCACGTTCTCGCGCACGGTCAGGTCGCCGACGAAGCCGCCCGTGATCTCGATCAGCGGCGCCACTCCCCCGTTCACGCGCACGCTGCCCTCGTCCGGCAGAAGCACGCGGGCGACCAGCTTGAGCAGCGTGGACTTGCCCTGCCCGTTGCGCCCGACGACGCCGATGGACTCGCCCGCGCGCACGTCGAAGGAGACGTCGCGCAGCGCCCAGAACTCCCCGGGTCGGGCACGCCGCGACGAGTCGGCGAAGAGATCCTTGACGCTCCGACGTCCTCGTCGGTTGCGGCGGAACCGCACCCCCAGGTCGCGCACCTCGATCGCCACGTCCTCCATCACAGCTCCTTCAGCACCGGTCGCTCGAGCGCGCGGAACACCACGATGCCGAGCGCGAGGATGCCGAGGCTCATGACGGCGCCGACGACGACCGTCATCGTGTCCCACAGCTCCGGGAAGAACCCCATCCGGTACAGCGTGAAGATGCCGGCGAGCGGGTTGAAGGCCGCCAGCTGCGGGAAGATGCCGGGCAGGTCGCCGACACTGTAGATGATGGGCGACCCGTAGAACAGCACGCGGAGGATGAGCCGGGTCGTGCGCTCGAGGTCGGAGTAGAGCGTGCACAGGGGCGCGACGAGCAGGCCGAGTCCGACGAGCAGCGCGGTCTGAAGGAGCACCGCGACCGGGAACAGCAGCAGACCCCACCCCACGCTCGCGCCCGCGAAGACGGCGAAGGCGATCAGGACCGGCAGCGAGAAGACGAACTCGATGCCCTTGCTGACGACGATGCGGTTGACCCAGATCGAGCGCGGGATCGCCGTCGAGCGCACCAGCTTGGCGTCGCGATTGAACGCCCGCGTGAAGTCGCCGACGGCGGTGTTGAACCAGACCCAGGGCAGCAGCGCGGCGATCAGGAAGACGATGTACGGGTCCTGGCCCACGGTGCGCTGAAAGACCTGCGTGAAGACGAACCAGTAGATCAGGCTCATCACGAGCGGGTCGAGCACCGACCAGAGATAGCCGAGGGCACTCGTGGCATAGCGCAGGCGCAGGTCGCGGGCCGACAGCAGCCACAGCGAATGCAGATACCGCCGCGCAGTGCCTGGGGCTCCGACGGCGGGTGTGCTCACCCGACGAGTCTACGACCGGCGCCGCGCCGGGAATGCCGCTACGAGAGCGCGGCGCGGATGCGCTCGAGCTGGCTGCGGTCGGTGGGGGCCACCGCGTAGGGCTCCTCCCGCACGAAGTCTTCACGGGTGATACCGAAGGCCACGACCGAGTCGAGGTACGTGTTGAAGTCTTCCTCGGACGCGAATTCGTAGATGCGCACTTCGCTGCCGTCGAGCGAGCCGATGCCCCACTGCACCACGTACTCCGCCGGCCCCCGCAGCTCGAAATCGGTCACGCCGATCGTGTCGGCGAGGGCCCGCAGCTCCCCGTCGTCACTCGGCGACGGCGACGGCGACGCCGACGCCGAAGGCGACGACGGGGTCGTAGGTTCCGACGTCGCCGTGGGCGCAGCCGATGCGCTGGGGCTGTCGGTCGTGGTCGGGGCGGCCGTCGGTTCCGGCTCGGGCACGCATCCGGTCAGCACGAGCATGCCGATGGCGGCAGCGGCGACCGCAAGACGACGAGACGAGGACGAGGACACGAAGGAGGACGGCGAAGGCACGCCCACACTCTAACCGCGGCCGACCGCCCGGCGCGGCAGCCACGGCGGACGTCACTCACCCGCAGTGTCGAGCACCCACCCACCCACGAGTTCCGCCGTGAACGGAACGGAGTACGCCATGATCGCCCCGGCCTGGGCGTCGCGGAAGATGCGTTGGATGGGCGAGGACACCAGGTAGCCGCTGCCGCCGCCCACCTTGACGGCCAGCGCCGCCGCCTTCTTGGCCACCTCGTTGGCCAGCAGCTTCGTCTCGGTCGCCGCGGGCATCGCCTCGCCCGAGCGTTGATCCGCGAGCCACGCCACCTGCTCAGCCATGAGCCTCGCCGCGCGCACCTCGGCCCAGACGGGGCCGGTCTCGGACCTCACCCAGGGGGCTTGCGCCAGCGTGCCCGCCGAGCCAGGCGAGGTGCGGCCCACGGCGTAGTCGCGCAGCGCGTCGAGCGCCGACTCCGCGATGCCGATCGAGAGCGACGAGAACCCGACCGTGATGAGGTTCGCGTAATCGGCGGGCGGCGGCGCGCACCGGCGTTCGACGGGCAGCGGCGTTGCATCGAAGTGGATGCTGCGGCTGCGCGTCGCCCGCATCCCCGACGTCTCCTGGATTTCGGGGAAGGTCACCGTGTCGTCGACGGTCACACCGAAGAACGCGGGGGCCCCGTCCACGCGGGAGTTGAGAAAGAGATGGTCGGCGATCTCGGAGCCCGAGACGAACAGCTTGCGGCCCGTCAGCACCCATCCGTCGGCGGTCGGCTCGGCATCCTGGTGCGAGGTCAGAAAGTGGTTCCCGCCGGCGGGCTCGGACAGGGCGTTGGCGAAGCGCCTGCCGGCACGCAGCTCGGCGGCGAAGAACGCCGCCTCATCCGGCGCCGAGGTGACCACGAGCGCATGTGCGGCGCCGATGTGCATCAGCCACACGGCCGCGACCGCGGGGTGGTGGGCGGCAAGGATGCGCACCACATGGGCCAGTGTCGCGTACGACAGCGACTCTCCCCCGTGCTCGACGGGGAGGAACGCCGCGTCGAGCCCCGAATCGGACAGCGCTCGCAGGTGCTCGACGGGCAGTCGCGCGGAGACGTCGTCCTCGGCCACCGTCGCCGCGAACGAGGTGGCCAGGTCGGCGACGGTCTCGAGCCAGCGCCGTTCGGCGACGGGGACGGCGACGGGTGATGTGCGGGTGAGCATGGGGACCTTCCTACAAATCAGAACTGATAGCGCGCCGTGGAGAACACCTGTGGCGGGCGCACGGTGCGCATCATGGAGTACGACACGGTGGCGGGATCGTGGATCTCGCGGGCGTGGAAGAGGCGGCGGCCGCTCAAGCCGATCCCGACGAGGTCGAGCGTGAGCACCGGGATGCCGGGCCTCCGTTCGAACAAGGCGGCATCCTCGTCGCCCAGGATCTCGGCCGAGGGCGTCGCGACCTCCCATGCCACCGCCTCGCCCCAGAGGCGCGTGATGGCGGTGTAGATCGAATCGCCGAGTTCACACGCCGTGTGGCCTGCCGGCAGCGGGATCGTGTCGAAGGCGAGCATCGCCACCTCGCCGTCGGCGCGCCATCTCTTCACGACCCGCGCCGCCGGTGCCCCCGCCTGCGTCATCAGCAGCGCTGCGACCTCGGGGGTGAGCAGCGTGTCGGTCGTCTCGAGCACGTCGACGTCGGCCTCGTAGCCCAGCTGACGCAGAAGCGCCTCGTGCTCGAGCTGATCCTCGAACCGCACGCTCATCCGCATGGCGACCGGGTCGACCTCGGTTGCGGCACCCTGCCGACGATGCACCACGCCCTGCTGCTCCAGCGAGGCCAGCACGTCGCGCACCTGCTTGCGGCTGCAGCCGATGCGCTCGGCGAGCTCGACCTCGCCCTGCAACGTCGTCCCGGCGGCTGCGGCACCGCGCACGAACCGGAGCAGTGCGGCGAGCACGCGCTGGTCCTCGCGCCGTCCGGCGTCGAGCTCTCGGGAGGCGCTCATGCGGCGTGTCCGTGGCCGCAGCCATCGACGGGGCCGGGGACCAGAACGTCGACGAACGACTGCGTGACCGCGTCGATCAGCCCCCGCTCGGTGATGCCGAGGTCCGGCACCACGTAGAGCCCGACGAACGAGAGGATGATGAACGGCGAGGGGATCGGGCAGCCGAGCGACGCCGTCGCGGCGTGAGCATGTTCGAGCGCATCTCCGGTCTCTTCGAAGGGCGCGTCGCTCATCATGCCGCCGATCGGCAGCGGAACGCGGGCGAGCACCTTGCCATCGGCCACGGTCACGTAGCCTCCGCCCATCGCGCGCAGCTCCTCGACCGCCTGCCGCATCGAATCGTCGTCGACCCCGACGACCGCGATGTTCATGTTCGGGCAGTTCATCGTGATCGCGATGGCCCCCCGTTCCAGGCCGAACCCGCGCACGAAGCCGAAGCCGGTCTCCGCACTGCCATGGTGCCGGTCGACCACGGCGATCTTCAGCACGTCCCGCTCGGGGTCCGTCTTGACCACCCCGTCGCGCACCGCCAGCTCGGCCTCGAACGCCCGCTTGAAATAGCCGTTGTACATCTCCATCGCCCGCACCCGCACCGTCTCTCGTGCGCCGTCCGGGGCGTGGAGCGCGAACATTGCGGGGTCGAGCTCATCGGGCAGGTGCACCGTGTTCCGCGCCCACTCCGGAACGGGGTCCCCGTTTGCGAAGAGCGCGCGTCCGTCTCGTGCGGCGACGCGTCCCGCTACCACCACCGTGGAGGGGCGAACGTCGGCGAGGTCGGGGATGATCTGCAGATCGGCCAGGCGCGAGGGGGCGAGCACCCCCAGCACCTGATCCAGTCGGTAGTAGTGCGCGGCGTGCGCCGTGGCCATGCGGTAGGCCAGCTGCGGATCGACGCCGAAGCGGATGGCCTGCCGCACGTGGTGGTCGATGTGGCCCTCGGTGCGCAGGTCGTGCACGTGCTTGTCGTCGGCGCAGAAGCAGAGGCTGCGCAGCGCGGGCGCGATGGCGTCGAGGTCGGCGAACAACGGCACCGTGTTGTCGGCCAGCGACGACCCCATCACCGTGATCATCGCGCCGAGACGCGTGCGCTCGAGCACCTCGTCGATGGTGGAGGAGTTGTGATCGTCGCCGACCCCGGCCGCGAGATAGCCCCACAGAGATTCGCGGGTCTGGGCCGCCGTGTGACCCGTGATGCGCCGACCGGCGGCGAGCGCCGTGCGAAAGCGCCCCGTCGACACGTCCCCGTAGTCGAAGGGGTTGCCCTCGCCGAGGGTGACGGTGGAGTCGTCGTGCAGGCGCGCCCGCACGGTCTCCTCGGGGATGACGGCGCCACCTCGCTCCAGCTCGGTCGAGGCCGGGGTCGTCGGTGAGACCTGCTGGAACACATGCAGCGGTGTCGCGGTCGACAGGAGGAAATCCATCCCGCGCGGTCCCCACACGTTCGCGGCGCCGTTCGGGTCCGTCAGCACGGTGCCGGTGCCGCGCGGCACCGACAACCGCGCCAGTTCACCGGGCGTGAGGTTCGTGTATTCGATGTGCAGATGCGCGTCGATGAACGTCGGCACGACGTACGCCCCGCCCGCGTCGATCTCGGTGGCCGCGTCCGCGACGTGTCCCCACGGCGTCAGCGCCGCGATGTGGCGTCCGGCCACGACCACGTCCGCCTCGAGCCATTCCTCGGTGCCCGGTGACTGCACGAGCCCGCCGCGCACGATCAGATCGGGGCGTTCCTGTCCGATCGCCACCGCGCGCAGGCGGATGAGCTCTGCGGTGGTCGGGTACAGCTCGGTCTTCTCGGTCATGCGGGGGCGACCGCCCCGTGCGCGGCAAGCTCGTGGCGCAGACGCGACTTGATGTCGTCATCGGCGAAGCTCGCCTCGATCGACTGCGCCGCGAAGACCGCCATCTGCGGCAGGTCGAAGCCGAAGGTGGCCGCGGTGACCGCCCAGTCGCTCTCTAGCGACGAGCCGAGCGGCGCTGGATCGTCGGTGTTCAGCGTCACGGCGACGCCGGCCTCGACGAGCCGCGGGAGCGGGTGTGAGGCCCAGTCCGGATAGATCCCCAGGGTCACGTTGGAGCGCGGGCAGACCCCCAGGCTCACACCGTCGGCGATCAGCCGCTCGATGAGGGCGGGATCCTCGATCGCCCGGACGCCATGGTCGATGCGTTCGGCCTGCAGCAGATCCAGCGCGTCCCAGACCCCCTCGGGCCCGCTCGACTCCCCCGCATGCACGGTCCGGCGCAGCCCCGCGGATGCGGCGAGCGCGAACGCGTCGCGGAACTTCTCCCCCGTTCGCCCGGTCGCCTTCTCATCGCCGTCGACCGACAGAGCGACCACGCGACGGGGCGCACGGGCGACGAGGTCGCGCACGACGTCCTCCGCGTGGGCGCGAGACTGCGACCGCAGCAGCGAGTAGGCGATGTTCACCTCGCACAGGCCGTCCTGCGACGCGGCGTCGAAGCCGCCCGCGAGCGCGTCCATGAGTGCCAGCTCTCTCCCTACCCAGCGGTTCCAGTGCGTGGGATTGACGATGACGTCGCTGTAGCGCACGCCGGAGGAACTCTGGCGGGCCGCGAAGGCGTAGGCGACGCGAGCGGCCTGATCCGCGGTGCGAACGAGCCCGCACTGCCAGTCCAGAAAGCGGAGGAAGCCGCTGAGCCCCGCGGAACCCGCTCCGGATCCCCCGCCCGTGGACACCTCGGGCGCCTCGAACTCGTCGTGGGTGGCGATGTCGAAGAGGGTCGCCGCCGGCCCGGGCAGCGCCACCCCGTTCTCCCTGGCCAGGGTGAGCAGATCGATGAGCGCGAACGTGCCCTCGAGGTGCACGTGCACCTCCGCCTTCGGCAACGCGCGGATCTGCTGCTCGTCAACGCGATCGGCGCGGGTGAGGTGGTGCGGCATGGACGCCTTTCGCGAGACGGGTCTCGTCCGGATGACGGCCCACCAGCACGGTAGCGCGCACCCGAAACTTGTTCACAAGTGACACGGCGCCCTTGCGCAATTTGTAACAGGCGTGAAATCAATCCCCGAATCCCGGGAATCTTCGGCCCTACGATGGAAGCGACCGTCGAACTTGTTAACAAGGAGAAGCGCATGTCGTCATCGCTGCCCCCCGAGGACCTGGCTCACGTGCGCGAGAGCATCAGACTCGCCGAGCGCTCACGCGCCGAGGGGTCCCATCCGTTCGGAGCTCTGGTGGTCGATGCACGCGGCAAGGTGGTCGCGGCCTTCGGCAACAACTCCCTCCCGCCGCACGGCGACCCCACTCAGCACGCCGAGATGCGTGCGGTGGCGGCGGCATCCCGCCTTTTGGGCGCCGAGGGCATGACCGGATCGACGCTGTTCACCAGCGCGGAGCCGTGCGTGATGTGCTCGGGGGCGGCGTACTGGACCGGAATCGACCGCGTGGTCTACGCCCTGTCCGAATACCGTCTGCTCGAGCTGACCGGCGCGCACCCCGAGAACCCGACGTTCTCGCTGCCGTGCCGCGAGGTGTTCGCCCGGGGGCAGCGTCCGATCGAGGTCGTCGGCCCGCTGCTCGAAGACGAGGCGGCCGCCCCGCACGAGGGCTTCTGGGTCTGAGGCGTCAGGACAGCTGGTTGTTCCACATGGTCAGCGCGGCCCCGATCGCCATGTGCATGTCGAGGTACTGGTAGGTCCCCAGTCGCCCGCCGAAATGCACGCCGCTCTCGCCCTTCGCCAGCTCGCGGTAGGCCAGCAGGCCGGTGCGGTCTTCGGGGGTGTTCACGGGGTAGTACGGCTCGTCCTCACGTGAGGCGAAGCGCGAATACTCCCGCATGATCACCGTCTTGTCGCTCGGATAGCGATCGGCCCTCTCGGGGTGGAAGTGCCGGAACTCGTGGATGCGGGTGAACGGGATGTCCGAGTCGGCGTAGTTCATCACGGGGGTGCCCTGGAAGTCGCCGGTGTCGAGCACCTCCTCTTCGAAGTCCAGCGTGCGCCACGACAACGCACCCTCGGCGTAGTCGAAGTATCTGTCGACGGGACCGGTGTAGACGACCGGCACCTGACCGATCGTGGCCGTCTTGTTGAGAGGCTGCGACTCGTCGAAGTAGTCCGTCTGAAGCTTCACCTCGATGTTCGGGTGATCCGCCATGCGCTCCAGCCACGCGGTGTAGCCGTCGGTGGGAAGCCCTTCCCACGTGTCATTGAAGTAGCGGTTGTCGTACGTGTAGCGAACGGGCAGACGGCTGATGACCTCGGCCGGCAGATTCTTCGGGTCGGTCTGCCACTGCTTGGCCGTGTAGTCGCGGATGAACGCCTCGTACAACGGGCGGCCGATCAGGGCAATGCCCTTCTCTTCGAGGTTCGAGGCCGCTTTCACATCGAACTCCCCCGCCTGCTCGCTCACGAGCGCCCGGGCCTCGTCGGGGCTGTAGGCGGCCTGGAAGAACTGGTTGATCGTGCCGAGGTTGATCGGCAGCGGGTACACGACGCCCTTGTGGTTCGTGTAGACCCGGTGCACGTAGTCGGTGAATGTCGTGAACCGGTTGACGTACTCCCACACCGTCGGGTTGGACGTGTGGAACAGGTGCGCCCCGTACCGGTGCACCTCGATGCCGGTCTGCGGTTCGTTCTGGCTATAGGCGTTGCCGCCGATGTGGTCCCGACGGTCGATGACCGTGACCTTGCGACCGGCGGCCGCGGCGCGCTCGGCGATCGTGAGGCCGAAGAAGCCCGATCCGACGATGAGAAGATCCATGGCTAGATAGCTTTCTGTGGGATGCCGTCATGCAGTGCGTCCGAAAATCCGCACACAGGGAGGAGCCTAGTGCGCGGCCCTCGACGATCGCGTCGAGGGCGCAGGCTCAACCCATGCACCCGCGGCGTCGGCGTAGATGCTCTCTGCCATCGCCTTGACGCGGTCGTCGATCGTCGCACGAAGCTCGGTTTCTTCCGCCGACAGCATGTCGACGATCTCGCTCACTTCATCGACGCCTTCGGGTTCGAGCATGAGCTCGATGGGACGAGAGAGCCGAACAAGACCGAGCTGTTCGAAGAAGAGCCGACCTTTGTCGACGTAGTAGAGAACGAGGGCGGGGACGCGCGCGGTCGCCGCGAGGATCGCGGAATGCAGGCGGGAGGCGACGAAACACCTACATGCGCCGATCACGGCCGACAACTCACTCGGGGAGAACACGTCCTGGTCCAACACGCGCGCACGATCAGGATGCTGCAAACGTGAGATAACATCGTGCGCCAGCGCGTCGTCGCCCTCGGCGGGTGCCATATGCATCGGGATGAACAGGATGTTGGACGAGGTGGACGCAGTGAGACGATCGACCAGCCTCACGAGATTATCGCGGTAGGTGACGAACTCGTCCGTCTCGGCGTTCGAATTCCTCATCGCGAACGGCAGCCAGCCTCCTCGGCGGTAGTGGAACCATCTCCGTACTCCGATGCCGACCACATCGTCGAAAAACACCGGCTCTACCTCCAGCTCGTGGCTTACACGTTGCTTGAGAGCCTCGTCCCACGCGGCGACCGGCGCCAGGACGGCGGGGTCGAACGAGGCCGTGATCGGAACCCTCGCCCCCCACGATTCGAGCTTCTGTTTCGACTCCTGGTCCCGCACGACAAAGCTGCGAGTGAGGTTGACCGTGTAGCGAATGAGCGCTCGACTGCTTGCAGCGGCAGTTGGACCTATGCCCTGGTACGCGCCGTAGATCGGGACTCGCAGCCACGACAAGCCGGTGAGCTTGAGAGCCCAGTAGACGAGCCCCAACCGGTTCGTGTAGTCCTTGAGTATCTCGCCCCCACCCCAGAGAATCGCATCCGCCCGACGCGCGTGCCACAGGAGTCGCACGTAGTCGATGGGGCTGGCGCTGTAGGGAGATTGGGGCAGGAACGTGATTCCGAACCACTCGGAGTCGCGTTCGGGAAACTGCGAGAGCGCATGGATGTCCGCTCCTGGCCAGCGCCGGCGCACAACCTCGATGAGACCGGCAAGGATTGCGCGGTCGCCGCGATTCTTCGGCGAATCGCTGTTGATGATCAGGACGCGCAAGATACTCTCCTCTGCAGCTGTCGACTCAACGACGACTATCCAAGTATGGGTCGAGCAAGAACTGCGCCGTACGCTCGGCAACATCGGGCCAGGCGAACTGCTCAGCGGCCCTTCTGGCGGCGAGAGATGCTGCCGCACGCCGGTCGTCGGGCCATGCCAGCACCTCGCGCATCGCGCGGGCCAACGCGTCAGCGTCGGCGTCGGCGCACATCACCACCGCGTCGGGAGGCGCATCGATCTCGCCTGCATTGCTCGATTCGGTGGCGATCGTCGCTTTGCCCCGCGCCAGTGCTTCCAAGAGGGCGACAGGCATCCCTTCGGCGTCGCCGTCGGCCGCGACGATGGAGGGGACCACCACGACGTCCGCGCGTTGGAGCAGACGCTCCTTCTCCGCGCCCGTCCGATAGCCCGCAAACTCGATGCAGTCCCCCAGTACGGCCGCCTGATTTTCGAGGACCCTGCGTAGCGGTCCGTCACCGACGACGACGAGCCGAACGTCTGGCGTGTCGGCCCGGACGGCGGCGAACGCCTCGATGAGGTACCGCACGCCCTTCTTCTCTGCGAGGCGTCCCACGAACAAGACCACGCGCTCACCAGGGAATGAGTTGCTCGCACCTCCGACGTCGGGGACCGCGAGATCAATTCCCATCGGGATGACCGCGCGCTTGCCCGCGGACGACGTCCACTCGTCGTCGGGGAAGAACCGTCGCATCCGCAAGAGCGATGTCTCGCTGACCGCGGTCAAGGCCTTCGCGGCACGCGAGACAGAGCGAACAACGATCTTTCCCGCAATCCCGAATCGCCCCCATATCGCAACGTCGGACGCGTGCGTCGTGAAGACGAATGGCAACCGCGCGCGCCACGCAACGGGTGCGACGGCCATCGCCTGGGGCGTGAACCAGTGTGCGTAGATCAGATCGGGACGGTCTTCGCGCACGACACGACGGATGGCCCGATACTCGCTCCACAACAGAGCCGGCACGAAGAAGATGAGAGCCGGATGCCGCCTGATCGCGGGCATAATCCCGTGGCCCGCGAGTTTCTCCCATCTCCGTGGGCGCGCGTAATGGAAGCGCAGTTCCAAGAACTCCTCATGTTGGCGCCGGTCTACCGTTCCACTCCGCGCGTCGTGCGGTGCCAACACAGTGAATCGCCATGTCGGCCGGATACGCCGAAGCGCGACGACTTGGTCGAGCACGAAGCGCGGGACGGTATCGCTCGGCCCTGAGGGAAAGGTTGAGGCGACGACGAGTACGTGCGGAACGTTCGCCGTCATAGCTGTGGCTCCCCGATCAACTCATTGCGCCGCCGGTTGCGGGACAGCCAGGCCACTGCGAAGAAGATGAGATCCACAGCGATCGACCACAGGCGAAGGAAGACGACAAGAACAGCAGCGATGGCTGGCGGCACGACGACGGCCAGCAGGAGCGCCAACGCCCCCTCGCGCACCCCGAGTCCGCCGGGCGCGAATACGGCAAGCATGCTTATGGCAGATGCCAGGCTTGCCGCTCCTATCACGTAGAGCGCATCGCCCAGCGGCACATCGGGATAGGCCGAAATGACGACGAGGTAGTAGCTTGCGCCGGTCACCAAGGCGCCGACCACGTAGAGGCCCGTCGCCTCCGCCATGGTTCCCCAACGCGGGAGCAATGCTTCTGCTGGCGTCCCTCTTCGCATGAGCCGAAACGCCGTGCGCAGCAGCCGCCTGAAGACGGGCGGCAACAGCGCCACGAGCCCGAGTATCAGCGCACCGACCATGGCCCACCGCAACCAGGGAGCCACGGAGGCGGCTCGTGCGTCGAATGCGATGAGCGCGATCCCCACAACGAGCGTCGCCACGATCTGCAAGGCGCCTTCTAGAACACCACTGACCGCGAGTTTGGAGCGTGGAACGCCGTGACGGCCGGCGAAGTAGATCTTTCCGAGAATCCACGTCGCGGCACCCGGAATGTAGCGGCCGAGCCAGGACTTGGCATAGATGTAGGTCAGTTCCCGGTAATGCCCCCTGAGACCGCGACCGCCAAGGCGATAGAGCAGTCGCAACCAGATGAAGACGCCCAAGTACCGAAACAGCAGACTCAGGATGGTAGCCGCGATGAGCGGCCACCACGTCAGCTGCAGACTCGATAGCTGCGACCAATCGATCGTGACGAGCGCGAAAACGAGAAAAACGGCGAGGAGCGCGTAGAAGAGAATCGGGATGGCGCGATGGAGCCATCGTCGTTTCTGCTGGTTGTCAGGCTGCGCTCTTGTCATGAATTGCGCGCAGTGCCCATTGAGTCTGCACGGCTCGCTGTCCGTGCAGAATCGGATCTGGCGGCAACCCCGACGGGCATCGAGGGATGACGGGTGATCTCCGATGGACCCACGTTGTTGGGGTCGACCAGTCGGTCGTCGGCATACTGAATGAGCTTGATCCGCTCCAGCGCGTCCTCCATCAAAGTGCGATTGGTGCTGAGCATGTCCGAGATAACAAGCAGCGCGACGCTCAGCAAGAACCCGACTAGCAGCGCTGTCCCCAGCAGCAGGGACTGAATGTGGTCGCCTGCAACACCCGCCCAGGTCAGGATGAGGAACCGCCCAAACGGCACAGCGGCTCCGACGAGAAACAGGACGGCCAACGTGAGGAAGACGACATGTGGCTTGAACATCAGGTAGCTGCGTGTAATCGCCTGCGCCGAACGCCCCATGTGCTGGAAAATGTTCTTGAACAAGCGAGATTCACGCGTCTTCGGGTTCGTCTTGATGGGCACACTCGCGATACGCAATCGCTTGTTGCCCGCCTGAATGATGGTCTCCATGCAGTAGCTGAACTGCGTGACGACATTCAGCCGAATCAAGGACTCACGGGAGTAGGCACGGAACCCGCTGGCAGCGTCAGGCAGGTCGGTCTCGGCCGCGAAGTTCACGACTCCGGAACCTACCCTCTGCATCGACTTCTTGAACCATGAGAAGTGCTCGATGGTCTTCGTCTGCCGGTCTCCAATCGCGATGTCGGCTCGACCCTGGACGACCGGCTGAACCAGATCCGCTATTCGCGCTTGCGGGTACTGGTTGTCACCGTCGGTGTTCACGACGATGTCCGCCCCATGCTGCAAGGCATAGTCCACACCGTCTCTGAACGAGCGCGCGAGCCCCATATTGCGCGTGTGCACGACGAAGTGCTCGACACCGAGGGAACGTGCAACTTCAATCGTTCGATCGGTGCTGCCGTCATCAATGATAAGAATATGAATCTCGTCGATTCCGGGAATCTCACGCGGAATGTCGGCCACTACCAACGGAAGCGTCTGCTCCTCGTTGAGGCAAGGAATCTGCACGAAGAGGCGCATGAAGAGGTCCTTCAGTGTGTTGACGTATGAGGGCCGTGCAGGTAGCAAGGCACCGCACAGTCCGGACGGGCTGGGCCATCCTATCTGGCGAAGCGGTGGAGTGGCCTCTGGGCGCGAGTGCGCGGCGGGCCCAGTACCCAGGGAAGCGCCAATCTCGGCAGCCCGCACGGCGGGAGCTCAGTATCGGCGATGTCCCAGGTCGCGGCTGCGGCTGTCGCTACGATTGTCCGGGCGCTCGGCAACGAAAGGCAATGAGACCGCAATGCATCTGAAGTCGAGGACTGTGGGCCGCCGTCCACCCGCGTTTGGAGTAGGACCCCTCACTATTCCAGGCCAACGTGCCTCGACCTGGTGGTGGTTCATCGCGGCAACGGCGATCGTCGCAAACCTTGTCCTGACCGCGTACGTCGGATGGACGACGACCAAGCCATCATTCGCCTTCGACGAGATTCACCTCCTTGAGCTCTCCCGTCTGATCGCGGGATTCGATATCCCGCGCGTCCGAGGCGCAGGCTACTATCCCGGGTGGTCGGCGCTCATGGCACCGCTCTGGTGGTTTTCCAACGATCCGGAGGTCGTTTATAGGTGGTCACTCGTGCTGGGGTGGGTTGTCGGTGCGCTAACGATCTATCCGCTGGCACGCCTTGCGGTTCGTTTTCGGATCAGCTTCGCTCAAGGACTGGCCGTCGCGGCAGTAGTAATGAGTCTGCCCGCGCGAACTGTCCAAGCCGACTACTCGATGAGTGAGCGATTGCTGTTCCTCCTCGTGGCATTTGCAGGTTTGGCGGCGTTCCGATTGTGGGAACGCCCGACCCCGGCACGCGCCGCAACTTTGGGGCTTCTCGTCGCTGCCACTTATTTCACGCACCTCCGCATGCTGCCGCTTGCGATCGCAAGCGGCATATGGTTGCTCGCTCTAGCTCTCAAGCGTTGGCAGACAGCGGTCACGGGTCTCGCGGTTCTGGCGCTCGGAATGGCACTTGCACAGTTCCTCGGCGATCAGCTCAATTATTCTGCACTGGGCGCCACTACATCGCAGTCGGAAAGCGTGATGTCGAAGATCGAGAATCTTCGTCCGGGAGTCTTTTTTAGGGCTGCCCTCGGACAGACCTGGCTCCAGTTCGTAGGATCCTTCGGTCTGGTTGCGATTGGATTCGTTGCCGTCGTGATGCTCATGTGGCGGGAACTGCGAAAGTTGCGAATGGGCCGCGCGACGTGGGTGTTCGGTGTCTTCGCGGCAACCTGGCTGTTGTCCGTCGTGGCGTGGTCAAGCGACTGGAGCCTCTACCTCAACCCGTGGCGCCGACTAGATGCCTGGGTGTACGGGCGTTACCTGGACCCCATCGCTGGGCTTGTTGCGCTAATAGGCCTCGCGCTGCTCGTGCGCGGCCTCCGAGCATGGGTATGGGTAGCGTCAACCACGATATTTGTCTGTGTCGCAATCCCCGTAGTTCTCTGGGTAGCACGCGAGGCCCCAACCTGGGGGTACGTAACGCCCGCACACATCGCGGGACTGCTCCCATGGGGATGGCTCCTACCGAAGTCCGAGTTCCCGCCGGGGCTACTTCCGTCGTTCACGAACGAGAACGCGGTGTGGCTTGTGGCGTCTCTCTCAGTCGTCGTCGTCCTCGTCGCGCTTCTGCTATTACGCCGCTGGCCCATTGCAGTCACGTTGGGTCTCTGCTCCCTTGCCATCGCTGGATCCCTCGGAGCCAACGCATCATCGGACAAATTCCGCGCGTCCACCGAGATGCCGGATGAGGCGGTCAACGCGGTGCAAGACCTCGTCGATCAGTACGGCCCCTTCACCGTGGCATGGGATACGGCCTGCGGGCGAAGTGGGTTCACATCAGGAGTTGGGCAGAATCAGCTCGGGTACAGCTTCGTTGATGAATTCATTCTCGGCTCCGTGCGTTCCGACGAAGTGGCTCAGCCTGACTACGACATCGTTCTGGGCTGTGTCGGCGCCTCTCCCTTGTCTGAGGTCGGTGCAAGGCCCCTGGCGGACTTCGAAATATACGAAAGCTGGGCGTGGGTGCTTCCCGGAGATTTGCAGGAAGAACTTGCGGCGCAAGGAGAGCTGCGGCCGGCAGACGAAACGGCGAGCGATCGATAGCTTTGCGTGGCGACTGCGTGCCGATCTCGACGGAAGGTACAGCGGGCGCCGGCACCAGCCGGACCATGTGGCACAACCGATCTTCGGAATACGTCTTCCCGTAGCTAGGTAAGGGCCGCCATCGGCCCGGGATGCCGCCCCGTCGCTCAGGCCGATTCATACCGTCGCTTTAGCAGCAGAAATCGCTTCTCGACAAGCTCAAACGAGAGAGCGGCAAGCGCAATCGTCACTCCGAACGTCAGAACCAACCTCGCAGGGAGCCCGACAAAAGGGTTCAGATCACTCGACACGACCGCAAGCACAAGGATGTGCCAGAGGTACATGCCGTAGCTGATGCGGCCTAGGTAGACGATGGGAGGCAAAGATAAGATCCGCCGCACCCACCGGGGAGCTGTGTCGTAGATGAACGCAGCGATCACTGTGGTGGCCGCTACCGCGGAGATAGGCCACCAGATGCGCGCGTACTCCGCGTACTCCTCTGCGGTTGCAGCGCCGCCTGAATTGCCCAGCATCAGGGCGGCACCGATCGCTGCCACCGCCGGCCAAAAGGCAACCCGCGACGCTCGTCCCAACCGCCCGGACCACGTTGGTGAAGCGGCGGCAAGGGCACACCCGAGCAAGAGCGCGTCGGCGGCGAAGTCTGTTCCCGCGTGTCGGCCTGGACCAATCTCCACCAGCCACTTCACACCGATGGAGATCGCCGCGCCGAGGAGCGCTCCCGCCACTACTCCATTTCGGCCCATCCACCGAAACAAGAGGACGAGCAAGAAGGGCCAGACTAGATAAAACTGCTCTTCCACTGCCAGCGACCAGTAGTGGCTGAATAATCCCGCGTCGGCTCCTGCTACCTGGGTCCAATTGATGAAGTAGAGCAGCGCTGCCGGCGTGCGCTGCATGGTGGCCTGGTCAGCGACGATCGCTGCGAAAACTACTGTCGCGGCGATGACGAGAAGCATGGCGGGCAGCAAACGAAGGAAGCGGCGGGCGTAGAACCGACGGAAGCTGATAGTCCCCCGGGCCTCAGCTTCCCGTAGCAGGATACTCGTGATCAGGAATCCCGAGAGGGCGAAGAACAGAAGTACTCCTGTTTTTCCCCCCAGCAGCCCGGGCACGCCGGCGTGGGCGAGCATCACCGTCCCCACCGCTACGGCTCGCAGCCCGTCCAACGATGGCACGTACGTCGCTTTGGGCCGGCCGATAGGTGCAGCAGTAGCGAGGGCGGTCATACGGCGCAGTCCAGGGCTTCTGCCGTCTCACTGCGCCACAACGGGCGCATCGCCGTGCCGTTGTCAGTCGTCGAAGACGTTCTATGCAACGGCGTCATGCGATCGAGCAGATAGAAAGCCCCTGCCGCAGCCGCCGCAAGCGCCGATCCCGCCCTGAGACTCGTAGCAAGTCAGGCTCCTCCAACGAACGCAGAGCGCCACGCGCCCTATGACTACCCAAGATTGGCTGCCAGGACCCAACCGACCCTCTCACCAGCTTCAACGCGTCTCCACGAATCGGAGGATGCAGTGACGATCACATCTGTGCCCATGGACAACGTCGAGGTTACGGTACCAGAATCGGCCGGTTCCATCCTCAAATCCCCTGCTTCGACAACCGACATGCGTACATGGTGCAGATCTTCCATCGGCACCCAGTATTGGCCTTGCTCCGTCGTGAGCTTACGCCAATGCCCGTCGGCGGTCGTTGCAACCGCCTTCGCTATCATTCCAATCTCAAGCGGAACAGCGCCCTCGCTACATCCAAGGCTTGGTGCAGTGCGGCCCGCTGTTTCCGACAAGACAATGTAGGTCCACGACGCGCCGGACGTCGAAGTCGGGTAGACACACTCAGCTTCGTCGGGGGTCGCCTGACGAACCTGGTCTCGCGCAACCCAGATTGCCCCCTCAGGCGTCGCCAACTTGCGCCATTCCCCGTCACGAGAGGTTGCAATCGCCGAAGCAGTGAGCCCTTCCGGGGCATCAACGATGCCTACGTGGCACCGACTGTCCGGCGCGAGCCGACCATCCGTCGCGCTGAGTGTGGTGTAGACCCAGGAGGCAGGCCCGACGCCCGCAGGTTCCCGGCAAGCATCTTCATCGGAGCGCGCCTGACGGATGGCGTCTCTGGGCACCCAGACGTCGCCAGACGTAAGCGCAAGCTTTCGCCAGAGACCGTCGGAAGATGTTGCTGTCGCTGTGACAACTGTTCCGGCCGCAACAGGTGCAGCACCCTCATCACAGGCCGCGTTTGGCACACTCCGCCCAGTCACGCCTCTAGTAAGTACGTAGGTCCAGCTGGCCGGCCCCACTCCGGTCGGGGCGACGCAGGCAGATTCGCTTGCGCTTGCTCGGCGGAGAGTATCGACCTCGACCCAATAATCGCCCGAGCCAGCGCGCAACTGCCTCCACTCCCCGTCGGCCGACGTCTGAATGGCGGTCGCCGCTATGCCTTCTTCCAGTTCGACAGAACCATCCTCGCAGGTGATCCGCGGAGTTGTGTGTCCGGTCACCTTCTGAGTCGTTACATACGTCCAAGACGCTGGGCCGTATGGTCCGGTCTGTGCGCACGAAGCTTCAACGCTCGTTGCCTGACGTAGCGCGGTGATCGGGACCCATCGATCGCCATGCTCGGTTCGCAGCAAGCGCCACTGTTCATCCGCCGTCGTAGCAACTGCGACCGCCGTCGAT
The DNA here is from genome assembly GCF_033792225.1 of Microbacterium sp. LRZ72. Lineage (NCBI taxonomy): Bacteria > Bacillati > Actinomycetota > Actinomycetes > Micrococcales > Microbacteriaceae > Microbacterium > Microbacterium sp. LRZ72. The sequence goes on along the minus strand of NZ_JANGEX010000007.1, from coordinate 93,860 downwards.
CCCTGCTCCAACTGGGCTTCACTTGACGTGCAAGCGTCGTCCGGCCCCACGCGCCCCGTCGCATTGCCGATGAGAGTGTAAGTCCAAGAGGCAGGACGGGTGCCCGTAGGGGTAGCGCACGCTGCCTCAGCGATGCTCGCATGACTAAGGTCAGCCATCGGCAGCCAGACCCGACCGTGGACAGTATCTAGTTGGCGCCACTGGCCGTCGGCAGTAGTCGCGATGGCCTTCGCGATCGTGCCCGAAGTGATGGGCACCGGGTCGATCCCGCACGCGACGTCGGGCGCACTCAGCCCTTCGACATCGTTTTCGACCACATAGGTCCAGGACGCAGACCCAGCGTCGGACGGAAAGGCGCACGCCGACTCAGCTGCTGACGCTTCGCGAATGTCGTCTCTGGGAACCCAAAGCTCGCCGGATCCGGTGTGCAACTTGCGCCATGAACCATCGAGAGATGTGCGGGTAGCCGTCGCCACGGTGCCCTCCGCGAGGACTATCGCACCGTTGCTACATGCAGAGCTCGCCACAGCACGCCCGGTTGTCTTCACCGTCGTCGTATACGTCCACGTCGCAGAGCCGCTAGCTTCCGGTACCGCGCACGACGCCTCCTCCACCGTCACATGCCGCAGGTCAGCAAGGGGGAACCAGAGCTGGCCGTACTCTGTCTGCAATTTCCGCCACTTGCCATCCGCCGTGGTCGCAACAGCCTTCATGATGACGCCAGCAGACACGTCCGTGCCACTGGCGCATGAAGTGTTCGGGGCCGCGCGACCGCGAAGGTCTTCGCGTAGCTGGTAAGTCCAAGACGCATTCCCGGTGCCGATCGGTGTTGCACACGGGGACGACGCCTGTGTCGACCCGAACCAGCTCGTGTAGTAGTTGTAGAAGTTGCGGTTGCCGTAGCTCGAGCACGAGTCGCCGATGCCCCATCCCGCCCGCAACGCCGCGGCGTTGGGCTGGTAGGGCGTGTAGCTGTACAGCGCGGCGGTGGCGTAGTTCGAGACGGTGATCGTCTTGCCCCCACACGCCGAATTGGGGTGCCAGCCGATGAAATGGGTGCCCGGCTGCTTCGCGAAGCGTCCCGCCTTGTACATCTTCAGCTGGATCGTGCCCGTGACGATCTGCGCCCCGATACCTGAGAACCTCGGGTCGCAGGGCGAGGTGTCGGGGCAGTACGCCCCCATGGCCTGCTGGATGTTCCAGGCGCTCGGCGCGGAGCTCGTGACGACGCCCTGCTCCTTCTGCAGCGTCGTCAGGATGACCTTGGCCGAGATGCCGCAGGCCTTCTGCACCCGATAGATGATCTCGGAGATGCGCAGGTTCGTACCGCCCTGGATGGCGTTGCAAACCAGATTTCCGGTCGCCTGTGAATGCAGCGTCGACCGCGACGTGATGCTCGCGCGCAAGTCTCGGATGCACCTGTCGTTCGAACAGGACGACACTCGCTGCTCCAGAAAGCGCTGGATCTCGGCGGATGTCATCGCACCGCCGTCGTAGAACAGCGCGTCGCTGATCAGGTTGCTCGGGTTGAAGCCCGTCAGATAGGCGGGCTGCACAGCACTGTCAACGACCCCGACGTCCGCGACCTCGGCGCCAGCGATGGCGGTGTCAGACATTGAGGTATCGGCGATAGCGGCATCCGCGACCGCGGCATCCGTCGTCATCGTCTCGACGGGCAGGGATGCCGCCGCGTCGAGCGAAGTATCGGTCACCGCCGTCTGATCGGCGGCGGCGGGCAACGCAGCCCCCACCAGCACCAGCGAGAGAGCGACGGCGAGCGTCGCGCGGAGCGTCAGAGCGCGCCGATCACGACCGAGAGTGCGGGGAAGCATGTGAACATTGTTACTGAAGTTGCCTGTCGATACCACATTTTCACGCAAAGTCCTCTGAGCGCGCGCCGTTTCGGCCTATTTGCAGGCAGACCGAAGCGCTGAAGCGCTCTTGCCGTCACCTAGCGAGTTCTGCGATCGCCTGTTCGATCGCGCCGTCATACACGATCTCGCCCTGCCGCACCACCACGCCTCGCGTACAGAGCTCCCTGACCATCTCCATGTCGTGGCTCACGACGACCAGCGTCTTGCCCGCGGCGATCAGCTCATCGAATTTCTGCCGGCACTTGGCTCTGAACGGTGCATCTCCTACCGAGAGGATCTCGTCCACGAGCAGCACATCAAGGTCGACGTGGATGGCAACGGAGAAGGCGAGCCGCATGAACATCCCAGAGGAGTAATGCTTGACCTCTTGATCGATGAATCGTTCGATCTCGCTGAAGGCGACGATGTCGTCGTAGCGCGCCTCGATCTCTTTGCGGCGCATTCCGAGGATGGCCGCGTTCAGGTAGACATTCTCGCGCCCAGAGAGTTCGGGATGGAACCCCGCCCCCACTTCGATGAGCCCGGCCACGCGGCCTCGGGTCAACACGGTGCCGCCGTCGGGCTTCATGACGCCCGAAACGAGCTTGAGCAGCGTCGACTTTCCGGAGCCGTTGTACCCCAGTATTGCGACCGACTCGCCCTCGTTGATCGTCAGATCCACCTTGCGAAGGGCTTCGAATGTGCTTGTCGTCTTACGCCGTCGGATCCAGCTGACAACCAGGTCTTTGAATGAGTTGGCGTGGCTGAGCGTGAACGACTTGCGGATGCCGTCAAGCACGATGCTCGGGCGGCCGGCGATCGTCGAAGAGTTGTTGTTCATAGGTCCTGGGCGAAGCGCCCCTCCAACCGCCGGAAGACGAGCTGCCCGACGACGATCGTCGCTATCGAGATGACGAAAGCCCAAAGGGTGTTGAGCGCCAGGTCGGGGGGCAACGGCATCCCGCTCAGCTGCTCAGTAAAGCCCTCGCTCGTCACCGGACGCCAGAAGGCGTAGTGGAACAGCTCTACCGCCTGGGTGATCGGGTTCAGGAGATAGATCTGAGTCAGCCACGCGGGGAAGACATCGGCCACCATCGTCCAGGAGTAGAGCACCGGGGATGCCCATGTGACGAGCAGGAGCAGCAACTCCACGATGTTCTCGGCATCACGAAAGCGGACGTTGATCGCTCCGAAGAAGAGCCCGAGGCCGAAAGCGAGCAGCATGATGATCACGACCGCGGCGACGAGCGCCAGGAAGCTGAGGACCGTGACATGCGCGAACCACCCGAGCAGCACGCAAACGACCAGCAACAATGCGAGCTGAGGCAAGAAGTGCACGAGCGCGACGATGACCGATGACACGGCGAAGAGCTGACGCGGCAGGTACACCTTGCGTACGAGAGGCGCGTTGCCGACGATCGAGGTCGTCGCATTCTTGAAACCCTCCGTGAAGAGGTTGATCACGACGATTCCCGAGAACAGGTAGACCGCGTAATTGGGGATGCCCCGCTCGAGCTGCAGGAACAGGCCGAGAACGATCCAGAACACGAGGAACTGCGCTGCCGGGCGCACATAAGACCAGGTCCAACCGAGAACCGAGTTGCGGTAACGCGTCGTCACCCCCGTGCGCACCAGCAACGAGAGTAGGTAGCGCCACCGGATGACGTCTATCAAGCCTCGGCTGGTGCCGGGGACGTCGAACTCCGAGCGGGGCACGAGGGCGAAGGGGTCTGGTCTGTCTGTCACTTTTCACTCACGAGTCGCGGCTCGGGCGGCCACGACGCACCAGTCTATGGGGCCTGCAGCGCAAGTCCTCTTCCACTACAGGTCGGCGTGCAACTGCCACACCCGCTCGGCCGTGTCGCGCCACGAGAACGCCCGCGAACGGTCGCTCGAGAGCACGCGCATGCGGGTGCCGAGTTCCCCGTCCGTCAGCAGGCGGTCGATCGTGTCGGCGAGCGCGTCGGGCGCGTCCCCCGCCACGAGCTGACCGGCATCCGCCAGCACCTCGGCGTTCTGGGCCGACGCCGCCGCCACGACCGGCACGCCGGCGTGCAGCGCCTCGAGCATCCGCCAGGGGAACGACAGGGTCGCCGACATGTCGACGAACGCGGCGGCATCCTCCAGGGCGAGCGCCGCGTCCTGCGCGTCGACCATCCGCAGGCGGTGCTCGGGCAGACCCGCGGCCGACGCCGCCTCGCCCACGCGCTCGCGATCGGCAGCCAGCGCGGTGACCCGCGCATCCACCGAACGCGCAAGCGCACCGAAAGCCGTCGCCAGCTCATCCTCGGTCGAGCGCACGGCATCGACCACGATCCGAGTGCGGCCGTCGACGGCGGCGCGACCGACCTCCGCGGCATCCGTGGCGCCGGAGATGACGCGGATGCGGCCCTCGAGCTTGGCGCGGCCGGCCAGTTCCTGCGCCATCACATGCGTGGGCACGACGATGGCGTCGGCGTGCCGCACGGCGCGCTTGAGCATCGCGCGGCGCCACGCCACCGTGCCCCGGCTCAGTCGCTCGGGCGCGGTCCAGGCGTCCAGATTCCAGATCGTCACGACGGTCTGGTCGTTGTCGTGCACGCGGTCGTGGCGCACGAGCGGGGCGAGCATGGTCGGCGAGTGGATCATACCGCCGCCGAACCCGGGCACGACCCCCAGCTGGCACGCTGCGGCCAGCTGGGCGCGCTTGTATGGCAGACGGTGCACCCTCGCGATCCCGGGCACGAGTTCGGCGAGATCCCGTCCCTCGGCGGGAGCGATCGCCTCGACGTCACAGCCCCGGGGACTCGTCGCCACGAGATTGCGGGCGAGGGCCAGGCTGGCACGGCGGAGGTCGGCCACGACGGGCGCTGCAGCCTGGTCGAGCACGACACGCAAGGTCGCGGTCATGTCCCGAGGGTAACCCGCCCCGCTGAGGCGATCCCGTGCGGCGAGCCGCGCCCGGCCGCGCGTTCAGCACACTCACGGAAAGCGGCGCCGAAGATTGTTGTCGCGCGCAACGACCCGATGTCGTAGACTCCACGGGTCAGCTGGGTTCCAGCCGACGAAATCTGGGGAAGCGATCCCTCCACCTGGGGAGGCTGAGGGATCATCTGCGGATGCCGCAACGGGGGTTGCCGGCATCCACAGGCTTCGCGTGAGTCTCTTTGGGGGAGAAGACATGCTGAAGAAGGCCGTTGCACTGCGCCTGGCGGTAGGAAGCCTGGCCGTGGGGATCATCGCTCTGGGGGCGCCCGCCGCCGCGTCGGCCGACACGGTCGACGCGTATGCGCAGCCCGCGTCGGTCACCGTCGAGCCCGCGGTCATCGAACCGTGCATGGAGTCGACGATCGTGTTCGGCGAACGGTACTGGGGCGCTTCGGAGTCGGTCGCCTTCGGCGCCACCGGCTTCCGGGCCGAGGGTGCGACGATCGTCTCGCCCGTGAACGCGAACGCCGACGGCAGCCTGGTCGCCACGTTCCAACCCGCGTCGGATGCCGCCGGCGTCTACGAGGTCACGTTCGTGGCTGAATCCGGCAGCTACACGGCGATGGTGACGGTCACCGAGGCCGGCCCCGCCTGCGACGCGGACCCGAACGTTCTCGCGTTCACGGGCAGCGAGCTCGGCCCGTGGACCGTGTTCGCGGGCGCCGGGCTCGTCGTCGCCGGCGGCGCGGCCCTGATGATGCGCGCCCGCAGCAAGCGCTCCTGACGGCGACGCGCCGGATGAGCAGGCAAAGCGTCGCATGATGACGGCTGACGCATCCACGCGCTCGGCTCGACGGGCGGCGGCCCCGCCGCCCCGTCGTCGCCGCACCCTGATCCTGGGCATCGTCGTCCTGGTGCTGGTGGCGCTCGTCGCGGCCGCCGTCTGGGTGGGACTGCGTGCGCTCGCCGCCAAAGACGCGCTCGAGAGCGCCGTGGGCGAGGCGACGCAGCTGCAGCAGCAGGTGCTGGCCGGTGACCTGGCAGGGCTCGACACCCGGGCACAGGCGATCACTCGGCACGCCCGCGACGCCGCGGCGAGCACGGGCGATCCGATCTGGCGCGCCGCGGAGTTGGTGCCCCTCGTGGGAGCGAACCTGCGGGCTGTACGCGAGGTCACCGAGATCGCCGAGGACCTGGCCGTCGACGGGGTGCCCCCTCTGCTCACGGCCGCGTCCGAGGTCGACATCGACGCGCTCGGGCTCACCGAGGGCCGCGTCGGCCTGGCGGGTTTCGCAGCCGCGGAACCGGCGCTGGCAGATGCCGCGGGCGCTTTCTCCGCCGCGTCCGAACGAGCGCAGGCCATCGATACCTTCGCCGCCCTGCCCGTCGTCGCCGGTGCCGTCGACGAGATGCGCGGCACGCTGCTACCCGCAGCCGGTGCCGTCGACGCGCTCGCGCGGGCAGCCACGCTGCTGCCGCCCATGCTGGGAGCCGAAGAGCCCCGCGAGTACCTGCTCCTGATGCAGAACAACGCCGAGGTGCGCTCGTCGGGCGGCATCCCGGGCGCGTTCGCCGTGCTGCGGGCCGAGGACGGCGTGATCGAGCTGGTGACGCAGGCGTCGACGGCGGATTTCCGCAGGTTCGACGACCCGATCCTGCCCCTGGATGCCGCGACCGTCGCGCTCTTCGACGATCAGCCCGGGCAGTACGTGCAGCACGCGCTGCAGATCCCCGACTTTCCGACCGCCGCGCCGCTTGCCGCCGAGTTCTGGCAGCGCACGATGGGCGACCGTGTCGATGGAGTCATCGCGGTCGACACGGTCGTGCTCTCGCACATCCTCGATGCGACCGGCTCGCTGCAGGCGGGTCCCTACGAGCTGACGGCCGGAAACGCCGTCGGCCTGCTGCTCTCGGACGTCTATCGCGACTTCACCGCGCCCTCGCAGCAGGACGCGGTCTTCGAAGCCGCCGCCACGGGCGTCTTCGCGGCCGTCACCGACGGCCGCGCCGCATCGCCCGCACTCATCGAGGCCCTCGGCGAGGCCGGCACCGAGGGGCGCGTCCGCGTGTGGAGCGCCCACGACGGCGAACAGCGGATGCTGGCGCAGACGACCCTCGCCGGAGCGCTGCCCGAGGACGACGAAGACGCCGTCGTCGCGGCCGTGTACTTCAACGACAGCACCGGCGCGAAGATGAACTACTACACCGACGCCGAGATCACCGCACAGCTCGCCCGCTGCGAGGAGGAAGCCACGCTCACGGTGCAGGTGCGGTGGAGCAGCTCCGCCCCCGCCGACGCCGCCACCTCGCTGCCCGTCTACGTCACCGGCAACGGCAGCGAGGCGGTCCCCACCGGACAGACGCGCACGCGCATCGCGGTGTACGGTCCGCAGGGCTGGCTCGCGGCATCCTCGAGTCTCGACGGTGCGGCCGCGGGCGCACAGGCCACGATCGATCACGATCGCCCGGTCATCCAGTACGAGACGACGCTCGAACCGGGGGGCTCGACGCTCATCGAGGTGGCGTTCACCGGGCCCGACCCGGGCGCCGCCGAGATCGTCGCCACCCCCCTGCTGCGCGATGCCGAGATCGACACGACCGTCACCGGCTGCCAGCCCTGAGAAAACCCTCGCGCGGCGCACGCCGCCGGGCATATAGTGAAGATGTTGCGTGGGGCAACATCGTCGTCGTGGGGACGACGCACACTCCGTGATTTTCTGGGGGAAATCGCATGCTCAAGAAGACTGTCTCTGTCGGCTTCGTCGCGCTGATCACGTCGGCCCTCATGTGGGGAGCGACGACGGCCGCACACGCGCAGACCGACCTCGGCGACTACTCCGACGAGGTCAGCGTCACCGTGGTCCCGACCGTCATCGCCCCCGGCGAGGACTCGGTGATCACGTTCTCGGAGGACTACTTCGAGCCGGGCGAGACCGTCGACGTCACCGTGCTGGGCGAGAGCGCCGACGACGCCGGCCTCGCCTCACTGGTGCACGCGTCCTCGACGATGTCGACCAGCAAGACGGCCGAGTCCGACGGCGGCATGGTCGCCACCTTCACGGCGCCCAACGACGGGCGCGGCGTGTACAACGTCGTCTTCGAGGGCTCGCGAGACTACACGGCCGTCATCACCGTCGTGCCGACCGACGTCGACGTCGCCGCGGATGTCGTCGTGGGCGACACCTCCCTCGCCGGCACCGGCGGCGGACTGTCGCCGGTGGTCGTCTGGGTGGGACTCGGTGCCCTCGCCGCCGGAGTCGTCGCGATCGTCGCGGGGCTGCTCCGCCGCCGCAGCAGCAACTGAGCACCGAGCCTCCGCTCGGCGCTCTCTCCCGTCACGGGCTCGGGGTGGGCGAGGGCGGGTGCAGGCTCTGCTGCACGAGCTCGCGGATGTACTCGATGTCCGGGTCCTCCGGGTCCACGCCGCCCTCGGGCGTGAGCTCGATGGTCGACAGGGGCAGTTCCTTGGTCTGCATCCCCAAGTCGATGAAGTAGGGCACCATCGACTCGGGGATGTCGGTCTCGATCAGGTTGCCGCCCGCCTCGAGAACGTCCTGGAAGCGGGTCACCACGTTCGCCGGCGTGAACTGCCGCAGGATCGCCTCCTGCAGCTCACGCTGACGCTTCATCCGATCCCAGTCGCTCGTGGTGTACCGCGAGCGCGCGTACCACTGCGCCGTGTCGCCGTCCATCACCTGCGTGCCCGGTTCGATCCACCCGGTCGCCCACTCCTCCGCGGGCTGGCCGGGATACGCCGGTCCCCCGCCCTCCGGCAGCCGCTCGTCGACCGTGATCTCGACCCCGCCGAGCGCGTCGACGAGCGCGGCGAAGCCGTTCATGTCGATGAAGACGTAGTACGGGATGTCGATGCCGAGCAGGCCCGCCGCGGCGTCCTTCACCGCCTCGATCCCGGGGTCCGATCCCGTCGCCTCGGCCCCGGGGTACAGCGCAGCGCCGTCGCGCAGCACGTTGACCTCGGTGAAGATCTCGTTCATGGCGCAGTGGGCGGTGCTGCACTCGGGCCCGCCGTATCCGTCGGGGAAGAGATCCTGCATCGGTCCCTCGGCGAAGGGCACGTTCACCATGTCGCGCGGGATGCCGGTGATCGTGGCCGCGCCGGTCTCGGCGTTGATCGAGACGACCGAGATGCTGTCGGGGCGCATCGAATCACGTCCCTCTCCGCTGTCGGCGCCGAGGAGCAGGATGTTGTAGTACCCGTCCGAGGGCTCCACGACGGGCCCGCCGAGACCAAAGATCGATCCGAGCGCGTCACGTGCGACGCCGACGGTCTGCGAGGCATAGACGGCACCGCCCGAGAACAGCAGCATCACCGCGACGGCGAGCGCTGGCACGGTGATGCGCGCCCCCGGCCGCAGCTTGATCAGGCGCACGAGGCGCAGCGTGTCGAAGGTCAGCACGAGCCACAGCACGGCGTAGGCGAGCAGCAGCACCTGCACCAGGGTCAGGGTGATCGGGTTCGCCCCGACCACATAGGCCGCCTGCGGCCAGAGCACCAGCAGCGCGACGGCCGCGAGCGCCAGCATCCACAGCACGAGGGTCGCGACGACGCCGATGCGCCCGAGCCGGCGCCCTCCCGCCGCGACCTGCGCCGCCCCGGGAAAGAGCACGTTGGCCGCCACGAGCCACCAGGCACGCCGGCGCATCACGTCGGGCGACGACGTGTCGGGGTAACGCAGCGGGCGCTCGTTCACGGCGGGCGGCGGCACCGGGCGCACGCCGCGCACCCCGGCGGCGGCGACGGTCACAGCGAATCCCGCAGGCGGCGGTTCTTCTCTTCGACCTGCTGCTCGAGCTCGCGCGCGTGCCCCTCGACACGGTCGGCGATCTCGGGATCGGACGCGCCGAGGATGCGGGCGGCGAGCAGTCCGGCGTTGCGGGCCCCGCCGATCGAGACCGTGGCGACCGGGATGCCGGCGGGCATCTGCACGATGCTCAGCAGCGAGTCCATGCCGTCGAGGGTCGCGAGCGGCACCGGCACGCCGATCACCGGCAGCGCCGTGACCGACGCGAGCATGCCCGGCAGGTGTGCCGCGCCACCGGCGCCGGCGATGATGATGCGAAGGCCGCGGGCCCGCGCCTCGCGGCCGTAGCGCATCAGCTTGTCGGGGGTGCGGTGCGCCGAGACCACCTCCACCTCGTGCGGAATGACGAAGTCGGACAGCACCTGTGAGGCGTCGCTCATCACGCGCCAGTCGGAGTCGGAGCCCATGACGAGCCCGACCCAGGGTGTGTCGGAGGAATGCAGCGGCCGGGTCACCCGTCCAGGGTAGGCGCCGCGGCTGCGAGAACACCGCTGCGGCACGCGGGCCACCGGCGGATCAGGCGAAGTGCGCCGCCACCGCCCGCGCGTCGTAGCAGACGTCGTCGAGGTCGGCGCCGGTAGCCGTGACGTGCCCCACCTTTCGGCCCGGTCTCGGCGCCTTGCCGTACGTGTGCACCTTCACGCCGGGGTGCTCCGCGAGCGCCGCGGGCAGGCGGTCGGTCACCTCGCCCTCGGCGGGACCGCCGAGGATGTTGACCATGACCGACCACGGATGCCGCGGGTCGGGCGCGCCGAGCGGCAGATCCAGCACGGCCCGCAGGTGCTGCTCGAACTGCCCGGTGACGGCGCCGTCCTGACTCCAGTGGCCGCTGTTGTGGGGGCGCATCGCCAGCTCGTTGACGAGGATGCGCTCGTCCTCGGTCTCGAACAGCTCGACCGCCAGCATCCCGGTCACGCCGAGGCCCTCGGCGATCGCCTCACCGATCTCGCGCGCGACCTCGACCAGCCGGGCTGAGGCATGCGGGGCGGGGGCGAGCGCCTCGGCGCACACGCCGTCGCGCTGCACCGTCTCGACCACCGGATAGGCGACCATCTCGCCGCGCGGGGCGCGCGCGACCTGCTGAGCCAGCTCACGGCGGAAGGGCACCAACTCCTCGACGAGCAGCGCACCGGGGTTCGCGTCCTCGGCGAGCGCGGTGAACCAGTCGGCCGCCTCGGTGCCCGCCCGCACGACCCGCACGCCCTTGCCGTCGTAGCCGCCGCGCGGCGTCTTGACCACGGCCGCGCCGCCGTGCGCCTCGATGAACTGCTGCAGGCCGTCGACGTCCGAGACCGCCGCCCAGTCCGGCTGCGGCATCCCCAGCTCGTCCAGGCGCGCCCGCATCCGCAGCTTGTCCTGCGCGTACTGCAGCGCGTCGGGCCCCGGATGCACCGCGACCCCGGCATCGACGAGGGCGCGCAGCACCGGCTGCGGCACGTGCTCGTGGTCGAAGGTCACGACATCCACGTCCCGGGCGAACGCGAGCACGGTCTCGACCTCGCGGTAGTCGCCCACCGCCGTGGCGGCCAGCGCCGCCGCCATGCCATCCTGCTCGGCGAGCACGCGCAGATCGATGCCGAGCTCCACCGCCGGAGCGATCATCATGCGGGCCAGCTGCCCGCCGCCGACAACACCCACGCGCACCGACATGTGGCTCCCTTCGCCGAGACTTGCGGGTCCATCTTCGCACCCACCCGGATGCCGCCGCGGCCTCAGCCCGTCGGATCCGGCGGCCGCGCGGGCACGGGCATGTCGCCGTAGGTGGCCGGCACCTCGCGGTGCACGAGGATCTGGCTCACCTCGATCTGGTCGGCGAGCACCTCCTGCAGCAGCGCCGGATCGGGCACGTTCACGAGCCGCAGGGGCTCATCGAGCCCGTTGGAGAGCACGAGCGTGCCGCAGCGGAAGATGCGCTGCAGCGGACCGCGCCGCAGGGCGATGCTGTATCCGCGGGCGTGGGAGTACTCCCGGGCGTGCCGGGCCAGCACGCCGGAGCGCACGATCACCCGGCGCGTCGTGATCGTGTAGATGCGGGCGGCCCACCGCATCCAGGGCAGCAGCACGAGCAGCAGCACGACGACGCCGGCCGCGGCGAACAGCATCCAGTTCTCCCACGGTGCCGGGAGGTTGTCGAAGAACCATCCCACCGCTCCCGCGACCGCGATGAAGACCAGCGCCGACCAGGTCAGGCGGCGCGCCGACCCCCGCGTGCGCGCGACGAGACGCTCGGGCGCGGCCATCCCGGGCGGCGGGGCCGCGAGGCGGCTGCCCTGGGTCGGCGCGTCGGTCATGTCGCTATTCTGCCGCGGCCCGGCGGCGGGGCCGGCATCCCACGCGGGGGTGGTGCGCTCAGCGCACGTGCACCACGTCGCCCGCGACGACGGATGCCGAGCCCTCGGACCCCTCGATCTGCAACTCGCCGTGCGGACCGATGCCGGTGGCGTCGCCGATCACCTGCTCCCCGTCGGGCAGTTCCACGCGCACGGTGAGACCGATCGTGGAGCAGAGCGAGGCCACCTCCGCGTGCACGCCCGACTCGGCGGCATCCCCGCGGCTGGAGATCAGTGCCCTGAGGTGCTCGTCGAGGCCCATCAGAAAGCGGGCCAGCAGCACATCGACATCCGCCACGAGACCGAGGGCCGCGAACGACGTCGCCGTGTGCACAGGCAGCGCTTCCTTGGGCATGGTCGTGTTGACCCCCGCCCCGACCACGAGGGCATCGGTGCCCGGCACCGCCTCGGTGAGGATGCCGCAGATCTTGCGCCCGTCGACGAGCACGTCGTTCGGCCACTTGAGGCGCGCGGTGTGCACGCCGGCGAGCTGGGTGGTGACCGCCCGCGTCATCGCCGCACCCGCCATGAGCGGCACCCAGCCGCGGGCCGCGACGGGCAGCGCGGCCGCATCGAGCAGCACCGACACGGCCACGGCGGTTCCGGGAGGTGCGCTCCACACGCGCCCCAGCCGACCGCGGCCCGCCATCTGATCGTCCGTGACGATGGCCGAGAGGTGCGGCCAGGCATCCGGATCGGCGGATGCCGCGGCCACGAGATCGGCGTTCGTCGACCCGGTGCGGGCGACGATCTCGAGGCGGGCGGCACGCGCGGCGGATGCGCTGAGGGAGGCGGACGTCAGCGGCATGCGCTCATGCTACGCCCGCCCCGCTCCCCCGCTCCTCCCGTCTTTTCTTCGCTTGACGTCCCTCCTCATCCCTTCCCCGCGTTCCCCTACCCGCCCCGCGCGAGGACTATCGCGCCGCGCGAGTACTCCTGGCGCACATTCGTCCTCCTCCCGCGCGAAAGTCCTCCTCCCGCGCGGGCCCACTCCCCTCCCGGCGCGACCCACTCACCCTCCTCACCGGGCGGTCTCGTGCAGCACTCCCCCGAACCTCACGCCGGGGTACGGCCGCCCGCGGAAGCGCGCGACTCTGACCCCCATGACACTCCTCTCCTGGATGCGTCAGCGCGGGGGCTGGGCCCACCGCCTCGACGCTCGCGCCGCAGGCTGGAGCCGGCATTCGATCCAGGCCGCCAGCGCGCGCGGAGAGATCGCCGTCACGGCCCGGGCCTGGCTGCATCTGCCCGACCCGCCCGCCGACCTGCACGCCGCCATGCGCCTGGGCGCACGCGTCACGTGCGTCTCCGCGCTGGAACGCCTCGGGCTGTGGATGCCGTGGCGCCCCGTCGCCGCCGACGGATCCGCTGCAGCACGCGGCCCCAATCCGGATCCGCCCCGGCTGGCGCCGGGCGCCGCCGCACGCGGAGGCGCCCTGCACCTCGCTATCCACCCGCACGCGGGCCGTTCCGCCGGCGGCGTCCGGCTGCACCGCCACCTCGGTCCCGTGACCGCGCCGCCGCGGTCACTCGTGGATCCCCTCGAGAACGTGCTGGCGCGCGTCGCGACCTGCCTGTGCCGGGAGGACGCGCTGACTGTCTGGGAGTCGGCGATCGCCCGGGGCCTGACCACCACGGCGCACCTGCGCACCATGCCATGGACATCGACGAACGCGCGGGAGCTCGCCGCCGCGGCATCCAGCCTGTCGGATTCGGGACTCGAGACGATCGTGCTGCACGCACTGGCGCGCACCGGTGTCGAGGCGCTGCAGCAGGTGCAGATCCTGGGGCACGACGTCGATCTGCTCATCGGGCGGCGACTCGTGGTGCAGCTCGACGGGTTCGCCCACCACCGTGGGGCCGACCGGCGCCGCGACATCGCGCACGATCGCCGGCTGCGGCTGGCGGGGTACACCGTGCTCCGCTACGACTGGCGCGAGGTGCACGAGGAGCTGCCGCGGGTGCTGGCAGAGATCCGGCGCGCTATGGCGCAGGGCCTGCATCGGGCGCGGTAGCCGCGAGCGCCGGCCCGGCGCGAGGGCTTCGGCGCGGCGCGAGGACGATTCCTCGCCGAGAGTCCTCCTGCCGCGCCAGAGTCCTCGCGTGGCGCAGGGCGGGAGTGGCAGGGAACGCCAGCCGCGGGCCGACCGCCCTGTCCGCGGCGACGGAACCCCACAGCGGATTGGACAGTGCGTTGTCGATGTCCTCCAACCGGGTCGAGCGCGGCCCCCCGGATAGAGTGAAACCCGTGACTGACGAGCCCGACCTCACCACCGCCGGAAAGATCGCGGATCTGCGTGCCCGATACGACGAGGCGGTCGTGTCTGCCGAGCGCCTCGCCCACGACAAGCAGCACGCCAAGGGCAAGCTCACCGCCCGCGAGCGCATCGAGCTGCTCGTCGACCAGGGCAGCTTCGTCGAGTTCGACGAGTACGTGCGACACCGCACCACCGCCTTCGGCATGGACAAATCCCGCCCCTACGGCGACTCGGTGGTCACCGGCACCGGCACGATCCACGGCCGCGCCGTCGCCGTGTACGCGCAGGACTTCTCGACCTTCGGGGGCTCGCTCGGCGAGGTGGCCGGCGACAAGATCATCAAGATCATGGAGTTCGCGCTGCGCGGAGGGATGCCGATCATCGGCATCCTCGACTCCGGCGGCGCCCGCATCCAGGAGGGCGTCGTCGCGCTCGGCAAGTACGGCGAGATCTTCCGTCTGAACACCGCGGCATCCGGCGTCATCCCGCAGATCTCGCTCATCATGGGACCCGCCGCCGGCGGCGCCGTGTACTCTCCCGCGCTCACCGACTTCGTGGTGATGGTCGACAAGACGAGCCAGATGTTCGTCACCGGGCCCGACGTGATCAAGACGGTCACGGGCGAGGACGTCGGCATGGACGAGCTGGGCGGCGCGCACACGCACAACACGCGATCGGGCGTGGCGCACTACCTCGCCGACGACGAGGACGACGCGATCGACTACGTGCGCACCCTGCTCGGCTTTCTGCCCGACAACAACATGTCCGAGCTGCCGGCCTACGAGTCGGGGTTCGAGTTCCAGACGACGGATGCCGACCAGTTCCTCAACACGATCATCCCCGACTCGCCGAACCAGCCGTACGACATCCACAGCGTCATCGCGCACATCGTGGACGACGGCGAGTTCCTCGAGGTGCAGCCGCTGTTCGCCCCCAACATCGTCATCGGTTTCGGCCGCATCGAGGGCCGCTCGGTGGGCATCATCGCCAATCAGCCGTCGCAGATGGCGGGCACGCTCAACATCGACGCGGGCGAGAAGGCCAGCCGTTTCGTGCGGTTCTGCGACGCGTTCTCCGTTCCGATCCTCACCCTCGTCGACGTGCCGGGCTACCTGCCGGGAACCGACCAGGAGTGGACGGGCGTCATCCGCCGCGGCGCCAAGCTGCTGTACGCCTACGCCGAGGCGACCGTGCCGCTCGTGACGGTGATCCTGCGCAAGGCCTACGGCGGCGCCTACATCGTGATGGGCTCCAAGCAGCTGGGTGCCGACATCAACCTCGCGTGGCCGACCGCCGAGATCGCGGTCATGGGCGGCCAGGGGGCCGTGAACATCCTCTACCGCGGCGAGATCAAGCGCGCCGAGGCAGAGGGCGAGGACGTCGCCGCCGTGCGCACGCGACTGGCGAACGAGTACACCTACAACGTGGCCTCGCCGTTCCTGGCCGCCGAGCGCGGCGAGCTCGACGGCATCATCGAACCCGCCGCCACGCGGGTGTCGGTCGCCAAAGCCCTGCGCTCGCTGCGCAACAAGCGGGCGAGCCTGCCGCCGAAGAAGCACGGGAACATCCCGCTGTGAGCGACGAGCCGGACCACTCCCCCTCCATCGACGTGCGTCGCGGCGCGCCGTCCGAGGACGAGCTCGCCGCCCTCATCGCCGTCGTCACCGAGGCGTACACCGTCGAGGCCGATTCCGCCGTGGCCGACGATGCCCCGACAATGTCGGCCTGGCAGCGCAGCGCCAGGGGCCTGCGTGCCCCCCTGCCGCAGGGCAGCGTGTGGGGGCGTTTCGAGGGCTGATCACCGGCCCGCATCGCGGGCGCTTCACTGTCCCCCAAAGTACCTACAGACGCCCCGGATGCCGCGACGCATACTGGTTGTGCGTGACGCGTTCATGCGTTCGTCCGCACCTCCCGTCTCTCGGGACAGCGGACACCCGCGGGCGGTTTTCGGGTAACCGTCCCGCACGGAGGGGGGTCGGCGGCATCGCCGCCCCCCTCCCTCATCCTCGGCGCGTCGCCTCGGTCATCCCCCCGCCGAGGCGACCGCCGGGGCTCACCGGCCCGGATGCGGGATCTCGACCCAGAGGTCCACGCCGTCCTCGTCGGTCTCGTCCAGAACGAGCCGGCCCACGACCGTGACCGCGATGCGGTCGTCGGGCGAGGTGCGGATGATGATGCGGTGCGATTCGGCGTCGCGCAGCACGTCGGCCAGCTGCGCGCGGATCGTCTTCAGCTCCTCGTCGCCGACGCCCTCGAGGCCGCCTTCGTCGAACACGCTCACCTGGGCGCCGCGGCGGCGAGCGGCGTCGATCGCATCCCGCACCGCGTCATCGAGCAGACCCGGGCCCCGAAGCTCATCGCGCAGCCTCGCCTCGGCCATCGCGGCCTCGTGCCGTTCGTCGTCGGTGAGCACGCCGTGCATCGCGATCACGCGCTTGAGCACAGGACCACCGACGGCGAGGGCGCGCTGCAGCTGCACCCGGCGCTCCCGCTCGCGACCCTCCTGCGCCGCCTCCCACGAGCTCGTCACGGCCTGCAGCTCGGCCAGCTGCTCGGCATCCCGCTCCGCGCGATCGATGAGGAACACGAGCAGGTGCGCCACGCCCACCCACACGATCGAGCCGACGAGGCCCTGGCCGAGGGCCGAGAGCGGGCCGTACCAGACCATCGCACCGCCGGTGAGAAGAGCCGTGCCGATCCACGCAGACCAGGGCCGGCGCCGCACCATGACGACGACCATGAGGGCGCCGAGCCCTCCGATGTACCACGTGCTGTACGTCGCGGTGGGATCCTGCCCGCCGAACATGGCCACACCCGTCGCCGAGGGCAGCAGGAGGGTCGCCAGCACGGCGAGCACCGCCGCCCAGACCGGCATCGGCTCACGCTTGGCCGGGTCGCGCAGGCCTGCGCGCGGGATGGCGAAGATGCACACGGCCACGACGACGACGAAGAACACGATGGCCCCCACGAGCAGCCACGGCACGGCGGGCATCGTGCGCGTCCAGAGGATGCCGCGCGCGCCCTGGTAGAGCGCGAATGCCAGCGCGAGCACGCCGAGCACGGTCCGCACGCTCATTCCCGCTCCTCCCACCGCAGGGTCACGACGGTCCCCGAACGATCCGAGTCGATCACCGCGGTGCCGTCGACGGCCGCGACACGGGCGAGGATCGAGGCGCTGATGCCCAACCGGTCGTCGGGCACCGCGGCGAGGTCGAATCCCGGACCTCTGTCGCGCACCTCGACCTCGAGCGCGCCGCGATCCGGCGGAGCGCCCTCGGGTCGGCGCACGCTCGCGGCCAGCCCCTTGCCGTCGGCGTGCTGCACGGCGTTCGCGGCCGCCTGCGTGGCGGCCCGGATCATCGCCGCGGCCACGGGTCCCGGAATCTCGCGTCCGTCCTCGTCGCTGACCTCGACTCTCAACCGCACGCCGAGGTCGGCCAGATAGGCCTGGATGCCGCGGGCGATGCCGGCGTAGTCCTGCGGGTGCGCCTCGATGCTGCCGCCCCGGGTGTCGACCCCCGCCAGCCCCTCGAGGGCTTCGCGTGCCATCGACACCGCGAGCGAGCGGGCGCGCGGGCCGTCGGCACGAGAGGCGGCGATGAGCGCCGCGAGCACGCTGTCGTGCATCAGCGCCGACACCGCGACCCGCTCCTCCTGCGCCGCCTGCGCCTCGGCGGCCTGCGCGTACGCCGCGACGGTGTGCGCTCGCTCCCGGTCCACCCCCGACGCCATCCGCCGGAAGATCGTGACGAGCGTCAGCAGCAGCCCGCCGAGGATGAGCGAGTAGGGCACCTCGAAGACGAGGGAGACCCAGTAGTCGGGGGCGAAATCTCCTTCGACCAGGCGCACGGCCCCGTAGAGCAGCGGCGTCCCGATCGTCCATGCCAGCTGCAGGGGCGGGGGGAAGGCGATGACGGCCGCGATCGTCGCGACGTTGATCAGGTACCACGGCCACGGCTCGGGCACTGCGGGCACGACCGCTCCCGCGGTCGCGAGGGGCCACAGCAGCAGCACGACGATGTAGGCGACCGCGAAGATGCCGGTGACGATCCTCGCCGTCCGCTCGAACATGCACGCCACGCACATCACGATCAGGAGGCCGAACGTGCCGACGAGGATGGGCTCGCGCCATCCGGGTTGCAGGCCGCCGTCGTTGGTGAGGGCGAGCAGCAGCGACTGCAGGCCGAGCACCGCGCTCGCGACCCCCGCGGCGATCGCCGTGATGCGCTCGATGCGGCTGCGCGTGAACGTGCCCTGCCATGCGGCCGCGAACCGCCCCTGGGGGATGTGGCCCCAGGCCCGGTCGACCTGTGCGCCGACCTCGGCCTCAGTCGCCACCGGAGCGGTCTTCCGATGAGGTGACGAGGCCGTCCTCGATCGCCCGCCGCAACAGGTCCACCTTCGTGGGCGCAGGACGCCCCACCTCGACGTATTTCACACGCACACGGGTGATGTTCTCCTTGGCCGTGGAGTAGGCCACGCCCAGCCGGTCGGCGACGACCTTCAGCGGCAGACCCGCAGCGTAGAGACGCAGCACCTCGCGTTCGCGCGCGGAGAGCTGCGCGTCGGCGAAGGCACGGTCGCCCTCGATCGCGCTCGCCCACTCGACGTTGTCGAGCGCCTCGCCGCCCGCGACCGTGGCGATCGCGTCCATCACGCCGCCGGTCGGGGAACTCTTGCTCACCACGCCCGCTGCTCCCGCCATGAGCGCCTCGCGAACGGCGGCGGGACGGTCGGCGACGGAGTGGATGATGACGCTCGAGCCATCCGCGACGATCCGGCCGACGTTGTCGGTGACCGTGGTGCCATCGCCCAGGGTCAGATCGAGCACGACCACGTCGGCGGGACCCGCGCCGGCGTCGTGCCGCCAGCCGAGGTACTCGTTCACGGTGCCACCCGAGAAGACGAGGTCGTGCCCGGCGCGGGCGAGCGCGGCTTCGAGACCGAGTCGAACGGACTCGTGATCGTCGATCAGTGCGACCCTCGTCATGCGACCACCCTAGCGGCGCGGACCCGCCCTCCCGCGAACCCGACCGCTCGATGCGTCACGTCAGCGACCATTGGGCTCGAGCACCGCGATCGCCTCGAGATGGTGGGCGTTCGGGAACAGGTCGAACGCCCGCATCGCGCTCACCCGATAGCCGGCCTCACCGAATGTGCCGACATCCCGGGCCAGTGCGACGGGGTCGCACGCGACGTAGAGCACGATGCGGGGCGCGAGAGCGGCGATCGAGCGCACGACCTCGCGCCCTGCCCCGGCGCGGGGCGGATCGAGCAGCACGGTCGCTCCCGAGAACGAGCCCGCCTCGTCCGCGCCGGCGGCACCGCGCAGAAAGCGATCGACCCGGCCGGTGACGGCTCGGGCACTCCCGAGACCGGCGAGGTTCGAGGTGGCGTGCAGTGTCGCCCCGGGTGCCGACTCGACGCTCGTGACATGCGTGTCCGGACCGCCGGCCACCCCCATCGCCGCGGCGAAGAGCCCGACCCCGCCGTACAGATCCAGGTTGGGCGCGACGGGGTCGAAGCCGTGCTCGCGGAGCATCTGCACCACGGCGGTGCCGAGGGTGTCCGCCGCCAGGCGGTGCACCTGCCAGAAGCCGCCGGCATCCACTGAGAAGTCGTGTCCCAGGGCCCGCTCGGTGATCGTGTCGCTCGCCCCTGATTCGACCCGCCGCGGCGGGCGGCGGCCGGACCGGCGCGCCGGCGCTTCCGGTCGCCGGACGACGCGCACGTCGCCGTCGGCGGGCAGCACCAGGTCGATGCGCCCGGGCTTTTCCTGTGCCAGGGAGAGTGCCGCACGCTCGATGGGCGCCGCCGCGAGCGGGTGCGAGGCGACCGGGATCACGCGATGGCTGCGCGCGGCGACCGGTCCGACGCTCCCATCCGCCGCGACATGCAGGCCGATGCGCGTGCGCCATCGGGTGCCGTCCACGGTCTCGCCGGCACCGGCGGGCTCGACCTCGACGTCGAGCCGCACCTGCCCGAACCGCGACAGCGCATCCGTGAGCACGCGTTGCTTGAGGGAGCGCTGGGCGGCGAGCGCGATGTGCCCGAAATCCGCGCCGCCGGGGCGGTTCCCCGCCGGGCGGGACAGGTCGGCGTCGGGCCAGACGTGCGGTCGACGGTCGGGCGAGGCCTCGATCACGTCGATCGTCTCGGCGCGCCAATAGGACGCATGGCCGGTGTCGGTGATCCGGGCGCGCACGCGCTCGCCGGGCACGGCATCCGAGACGAACACGACCCGTCCTTCGTGCCGGGCGATGAATACGCCGCCGTGCGCGACATCCGTCACGTCGAGTTCGATGGTGTCGTCGGGTTGCACCCCCCGAGCATTCCACAGCGCCCCTGCACGGCGGCTGCACTTTTCGGCCCGGGCGCCAGCGATCGGCGCAACCGCCGCCGAAAACTGCAGCCGCGATGGACGGTCGCGGGCTACGGGGGCCTGCGCGCGGGGTCACCGCCACGGTCGGTAGGTTGGGCACATGCGCGTCTGCCTCGCCTCGACCTCGCCGGCCCGACGGATGCTGCTGCGCCAGGTGGGGATCGAACCCGAACTCGTCGCGCCCGAGGTCGACGAGGAGGCCGTGATCGAGGCGGTCGAGGCCGCCGAATCCCGCGTGCTCACTCCCGACGAGCACGTCGCGCTGCTGGCCCGGCGCAAGGCCGCGGATGTCGTCGCCCGGCTGACCCTGGAGGACCCCGGCTTCGACGGCCTCGTGATCGGGGGCGACTCGATGTTCGAGCTCGACGGCGCCGTGCTCGGCAAGCCCCATACGCCGGAGCGCGCCATCGAGCGCTGGCACGCGATGCGAGGCCGCACGGGCACACTGCACTCGGGCCACTCCGTCTTCCGCGTCAGCGCCGACGGCGGGGCTCACGAGGAACACGCCGTCGCACGGGCCTCGGTGACCTTCGTGGCGGACGTCACGGATGCCGAGATCGAGGCGTACGTCGCGACCGGCGAGCCCCTGGGCGTCGCCGGTGCATTCACGGTCGACAGCCTCGGTGCGGCATTCATCGAACGGGTCGAGGGCGATCCCTCGACGGTGGTGGGGATGTCGCTGTCGACGGTGCGGATGCTGGTGCGCCGACTGGGAGTCGACTGGACGTCGCTCTGGGCACAGCCGCGAAAGCCGTTGTAGGAGTTCTCCCACGTCTTCTTCGCGTTCTTGTCGAGGAGGGTCAAAGTGGGGGGTCCTCGCGTCGGTAGGCTGGCATCCATGCCAGAGCTGGGCAAGGTCCTCATCGCCAACCGGGGCGAGATCGCCGTCCGCATCATCCGCGCCGCGCGCGACAGCGGAATCGGCTCCGTCGCCGTCTATGCCGACCAGGACCGCGAGGCCCTGCACGCCAAACTCGCCGACGAGGCGTACGCCCTCGGCGGCGCCACCGGTGCGGAGACGTATCTGTCCATCGACAAGGTGCTCTCGATCGCCCGCCGTTCGGGCGCCGACGCCGTGCACCCCGGCTACGGCTTCCTCGCCGAGAACGCCGCGTTCGCCCGCGCCGTCATCGATGCGGGACTCACATGGATCGGACCCTCCCCCGAGGCGATCGACGCGCTCGGCGACAAGGTCACGGCCCGGCACGTGGCCGAGAAGGTCGGGGCGCCGCTGGCCCCGGGCACACCCGGCCCCGTCGAATCGGCCGACGAGGTCGTCGCGTTCGCCCGCGAGCACGGCCTGCCGATCGCGATCAAGGCCGCGTACGGCGGCGGCGGTCGAGGACTGAAGGTCGCGCGCGAGCTCGATGAGATCCCCGAGATGTTCGACTCCGCCACCCGCGAGGCGGTCTCGGCGTTCGGCCGCGGCGAGTGCTTCGTCGAGAAGTATCTCGACCGCCCGCGACACGTCGAGACGCAGTGCCTGGCGGATGCCGAGGGCCACGTCATCGTCGTGTCCACCCGCGACTGCTCGCTGCAGCGTCGCCACCAGAAGCTGGTCGAGGAGGCGCCCGCGCCGTTCCTCACCGAACAGCAGACCGAGATCCTCTACACCGCCTCCAAAGCCATCCTGCGCGAGGTCGGCTACGTCGGCGCGGGCACCTGCGAGTTCCTGGTCGGTGCCGACGGCACGATCTCCTTCCTCGAGGTCAACACCCGCCTGCAGGTCGAGCACCCCGTGTCCGAGGAGGTCACGGGACTCGACCTCGTGCGGGAGCAGTTCCGCATCGCCGCCGGGGGCGTGCTCGACGACGTCGACCCCGAGGTGTCCGGGCACTCCATCGAGTTCCGCATCAACGGTGAGGACCCGGGGCGCGGATTCCTGCCGCAGCCGGGCCCGATCCACGTGTTCAAGACCTTCGGCGGTCCCGGCATCCGGCTCGACTCGGGCGTGACCGCCGGCGACACCGTCTCGGGGGCCTTCGACTCGCTGCTGGCGAAGATCATCGTCACCGGCCGCGACCGCGCCGAGGCCCTGCGCCGGGCGCGACGCGCGCTCGACGAGTTCGAGGTCGCCGGCATGCCCACCGTGCTCCCCTTCCACCGCAAGGTCGTGCGCGACCCGGCGTTCACCGCCGAGGACGGACGCTTCGGGGTGCACACGCGGTGGATCGAGACGGAGTTCGACAACGACATCCCGCCGTGGGACGGCGAGCTCGGCGATCCCGCGCCCGACGAGGCCCGGCACACCGTCGTGGTCGAGGTGGGCGGCAAGCGCCTCGAGGTCAGTCTGCCCGACCGCGTCGCCAGCTCACCGGCATCCACCGGTCGCCCCGCCGCCGTGCCGCCGTCGCGACGCGACCACGCGCGCACCGTCGTCGCCGGAACGTCGGGAGACGCCGTGAAGGCCCCCATGCAGGCGACGATCGTCAAGGTCGCCGTCGAGGAGGGGCAGCAGGTCGTCAAGGGCGACCTCGTCGTCGTTCTCGAGGCGATGAAGATGGAGCAGCCCATCCAGGCGCACAAGGACGGATGCATCGGCGCTATCGACGCGAACCCCGGCACGACCGTCTCGGCCGGTCACGCGCTGCTCACCATCTCCTGACGCCCGCCGCGCGCCGGCGGTTGAGCGAGATACGGAACCGGCACTACCCACGTTTCGACTCGCTCCGCTCGCTCAACGCACGGCAGGGGTCAGGCGTCGTCGCCCGCCTCGGCGTCGGCATCGACGATGTGCATGGCGCGCGCGGCATCCGTGATCCCGCCCGTGAGCGACGGGTAGACGGTGAAGGCGCGGGAGAGCTGGTCGACGCTGAGGCGGCGGTCGACGGCCACGGCGATGGGATAGATCAGCTCGGACGCCTTGGGGGCGACGATCACGCCGCCGAGCACGGTGCCCGAGCCGCGACGCGCGATCAGCTTGATGAAGCCGTCCTTGATGCCCATCATCTTGGCGCGCGGGTTGGCCGAGAGCGGCAGCTTGTGTACGACGCCCAGGATCTTGCCGTCCGTCACGTCCTGCTCGCTGTAGCCGACCGTGGCGATCTCGGGGGCCGTGAAGATGTTCGCCGCGATGAGCCGCCGGTCGATCGGGATGACCACGTCGCCCATCGCATGGAAGATCGCGGTGCGGCCCTGCATCGAGGCGACCGACGCCAGCGGCATGAACGTGGTGCAGTCCCCCGCGGCGTAGATGTTGGGCACCGAGGTGCGCGCGACGCGATTGACGCGGATGTGGCCGGAGGGACTCAGCTGCAGACCGGCCTCTTCGAGACCGATGCCGGCGGTGTTGGGGACAGAACCGACAGCCATCAGGCAGTGGCTGCCCTCGACGGTGCGGCCGTCCTCGAGCGTGACGACCACGCCGTCGCCCTCACGGGTGACGGACTGGGCGCGCGACTTCGAGAGCACCTTCATCCCGCCGCGTCGGAAGACGCCCTCGAGCACCGCGGCGGCGTCGGGGTCCTCGCCCGGCAGCACCTGGTCGCGGCTCGAGACGATCGTGACCTTCGATCCGAGGTTCATATACGCCGAGGCGAACTCGGCTCCCGTGACGCCGGAGCCGACGACGATCAGGTGCTCCGGCAGGGCCGGCATGTCGTACAGCTGGGTCCAGGTGAGGATGCGCTCGCCGTCCGGCTTCGCGCTCGGCAGCTCGCGCGGCGCCGCGCCGACCGAGACCACGAGCGTGTCGGCCTCGACCCGATCGAAGTCCGTGCCGCCGGGACCGGTGGAGACGACCACGGCATGCGGTCCGTCGAGCCGCCCGTAGCCGGGGATGATGCGCACGCCGGCCTCGACGAGCGACGCGCGCATGTCGTCGGACTGCTGGCTCGCCAGCGACAGGAGCCGCTTGTTGACGGCCCGCAGATTGATCGCGACCTCGGGACGACTCGGCTGGCCGTCCGCCCCCCGCGCGAAGAACTGCACGCCGAGGTCGGTGGCCTCCTTGATCGCCGACGCGGCATCGGCCGTCGCGATGAGCGACTTCGACGGGACGACGTCGGTGATCACCGCGGACCCGCCCACGCCGGTGCGTTCGACCAGCGTGACGTCGGCGCCGAGCTGGGCGGCTGCGAGCGCCGCCTCGTACCCGCCGGGGCCTCCGCCGATGATTGCGATCCGCTGCGTCCGTTCGAACTCACCCGACATGCCCCCATTCTGTCATCCCGGCGCGGCCGTCCCGCGCCGAGGCACGGCCGGGGCGCACCGGCGGCGGCGCGGCGCGCCGCGGACGGCGTGGGGCTGGCCCGGCGACCCCGGCCTTCCTAAAGTGGTCTCATGTCAGCGCAGCTCAGCAACCCCCTCACCGATCCGGCCGCCGACCCGTTCGAGGTGGCCCGACGCGCCGCCGACGACATCCGTCGCATCACGGGCGTCGACACGCACGACATCGCCGTCACCCTCGGCTCGGGCTGGGGAAAGTCGGCGGAGCTGCTGGGCGAGACGGTTGCACAGTTCCCCGCCACCGAGGTCACCGGGTTCAGCGCGCCCGCGCTCGAGGGACACGTCGGCACTCTGCGCAGCGTCCGCACGCCGCGGGGCAAGCACGTGCTCGTGATCGGCGCGCGCACGCACTACTACGAGGGCCACGGCGTGCGCCGGGTCGCGCACAGCGTGCGCACGGCCGCGGCGGCCGGCGCGGCCACGATGGTGCTGACCAACGGCGCGGGCGGCATCAAGCCGGCGTGGAAGCCGGGGCAGCCGGTGCTGATCTCGGACCACATCAACCTCACCGCCGACTCGCCGCTCGAGGGCGCCACCTTCGTCGATCTGACCGACCTGTATTCGCTGCGGCTGCGCGATCTGGCCCGCTCGATCGATCCGAGCCTCGATGAAGGGGTCTACTGCCAGTTCCGCGGACCCCAGTACGAGACCCCCGCCGAGGTGCAGATGGCCAAGACCATCGGCGGACACATCGTGGGGATGTCCACCGCGCTCGAGGCGATCGCGGCCCGGCAGGCGGGCATGGAGGTGCTCGGGCTCTCTCTCATCACGAACAAGGCCGCCGGCATCCAGACCACGCCCCTCAGCCATCAGGAGGTCATCGACGCGGGCCGCGAGGCCGAACCCGTGATCTCGTCGCTGCTGGCCCGCGTGATCGGAGCGATGTGACGACGCCGGATGCCGCCGGCCCGAGCGGCGCGATCGAGGCGGCCCGCGCGTGGCTCGCGCAGGATCCCGACACCGAGACGCGCGCCGAGCTGCAGTCGCTGATCACGGCCGCCGAGGGCGGCGACGCGGCGGCATCCGCGGATCTGGTCGACCGGTTCGGATCGCGCCTGGCGTTCGGGACCGCCGGGCTTCGGGGAGCCCTCGGGGCCGGCAGCAACCGCATGAACCGGGTGCTGGTCGCGCAGGCCGCCGCAGGCTTCGCCGCCTACCTGCGGGAGCGCCCGGAAGCGGCGGAGCAGCCGTCGGTCGTGATCGGCTATGACGCGCGCAAGAACTCCCACGTCTTCGCCCGGGACTCGGCCGAGATCTTCGCCGGCGCGGGCCTGCGGGCGATCCTGCTCCCGCAGATGCTGCCCACGCCGGTGCTGGCGTTCGCGGTGCGCCACCTCGCCGCCGACGCCGGCGTGATGGTGACCGCAAGCCACAACCCCCCGGAGGACAACGGCTACAAGGTCTATCTGGGGGGCGCGGACGAGGGCACGCAGATCGTGGCGCCGGCCGACGCCGCCATCGCCGCGCAGATCGACCACGTCGCCCGCACACAGCGGGTGGACGCGCTGCCGCGTTCCGAAGACTACGAGGTCGCACCGCAGAGCGTGCTCGACGCGTATGTCGCCGCCTCGGCCGCCGTCGCCCCCGCCCCGTCGGCCGCCGACGCGCTGCGCTGGGTGTACACGCCCCTGCACGGCGTGGGGTGGCACACGCTCGAGCGCGTCCTGGACGCCGCGGGCTACCCGCATCCGACCCTTGTCGACGAGCAGGCCGCGCCGGACGGCTCGTTCCCGACCGTGGCCTTCCCCAACCCGGAGGAGCCCGGGGCGATGGACCTGGCCTTCGCCACGGCGCGCCGTGCGGGCGCCCAGTTCGTGCTCGCGAACGACCCGGATGCCGATCGGCTGGCCGTGGCGATCCCCGACAGCGGACACGCGGCCGACGGGGGCTGGCGCCGGCTCACCGGCAACGAGGTGGGGCTGCTGCTGGGCTGGTGGGCGGCCAGGCGTGCACGGTCGGCCGGCGCCGGCGAAGGTGCGACCCTGGCCTGCTCGCTCGTCTCCTCCCCCGGGCTGGAGGCGGTGGCCCACCGGTACGGCCTCGTCTTTCGCGAGACGCTCACCGGGTTCAAGTGGATCTCGCGCGCGCCCGGCATCGTGTACGGGTTCGAGGAGGCGCTGGGCTACCTGGTCGACCCGGGGTCCGTCCGCGACAAGGACGGTGTGTCGGCCGCGGTCGCCGTGCTCGCGATCGCCGCGGATGCGCACGCGCGAGGTTCCACGCTGCGCGACGAGCTGGAGCGCTTCGGCGACGAGTTCGGACACTACGCCAGCACGCAGGTGTCGGTGCGGGTGACCGATCTGGGCATCATCGCCCAGACGATGGCGCGGCTGCGGAGCGCACCGCCGGCCGCGTGGGGCGGTGTCGCCGTCGCGCAGGCCGACGACCTGCTCCATCCGACCGACGGCGGCGCCTCGGGCGACGTGCTGCGCTACCGGCTCGAAGACGGCTCGCGGGTGATCGTGCGCCCGAGTGGAACGGAGCCCAAGCTCAAGGTCTACATCGATGCGCGCGGCGACACGGCGGCCGATGCCGCGGCACGCGTCGTCCGCCTGGAGGACGCCGCGCGCGCGCTCGTGGCGTGACGGCGGCCGGGCGAGTCCGGGTACGCGCGGCCGCGCGAGCCGGGGGCAGCTGACGTGCTGTGGGGCATGACAGAACCTGCCCCACAACGCAGAACCTGCCCCACAGCGGGGCGACCGGCATCCGCGTGACTCGTCCTCCCCCGGGAGCCACCGGCAAGCGCATTCCCGACGGACGCACGCAGCCGCATCGAGTCGCATCGCAACCGCACAGGATTGCTATATGGGAAGCGATGCGTTCGCCGTGGAATTGACCCGCACCACGCAGCTCTATCGTGCCGGCGTGACGTCGCGCCGGTTGGCGCGATTGATCGACGGCGGAGCGTTCGTGCGCGTGCGCCGCGGCATCCTCGTCTCGGGCGCGGACTGGCGCGGCATGCGATTCGAGGCCCGCACCATCGTACTTGCGCGGGCGTGGGCGCTCGCCGCAGGCGACCCGCCCGTGTTCTCACACACGACGGCTGCAGCGGTGCAGGGGCTGCCACTCGTTCGAACCGGGTCCCCGGCAGTGCACACGATCGTCCCCGATCCGCGCAAGGGCGCGACGCCCGGTGTGGTGCGGCACCGAGACGGCGGCGTCGACCGAGCGCTGCGGACAGTCAGTGGCTTGATCGTCACGGATCTCGCCGCCACCGTGGCCGATATCGCTCGCACGTCGCTCCCCGAGACCGCAATAGCGGCGGCGGACGCTGCCCTCCGCGGCGTCTCGCGCGACCCCGCCCATCCAGAGGTCGTGCGGCTGCGAGAACGGGCGCTCGCGCACGCAGCCGAATTCGCGCGGGGCGGCATCCGCGCCCGGCGGGTGATCGAATTCGCTGATCCGCGCGCGCACCTACCGGGCGAGAGCGTGAGCAGGCTCTACCTCGTGCGACTCGGTTTCGCAGTGCCCGACCTGCAGGTTGCCGTGCGCGGCCCGGGTGGCACCACCTACTACGTCGATTTCGGGCTAGACGATGTGGAGGCGTTCGGCGAGTTCGACGGGGAGTCCAAGTACACCGACCCCACCCTGCTGAACGGGCGCACCACAGCGCAGGCGCTGACCGACGAGAAGTGGCGCGAAGACTGGATCCGCGGCAGCACCCACCGGCGTCTCGCCCGGTGGGGGACCACACACATCCCGAACGCGCAGGCGCTGGGCGAACGTCTCGCACGCTTCTCGATCCGGCCACCGGTGCGCCGGGGCGGTCTGGTGTGATGCGGGGTGGGGGCGGAGCCGAGGCCCCGCAGGTGCGACGCAGCGAACCGGGGCACGCGCCGTGCTGTGGGGCACGGCAGACACTGCCCCACAGCACCTCACCTGCCCCGCAGCCGCCGGTCAGCACCACAGATGCCCCGGTCTGGGTGCCGGCGACACGTGGGCCGGCAGCACCGCTACGCGGACGCGAGCAGCGCCTCGATGCGCGCGAGCAGCACCTCCGCCCCCGCGCCGTCCACGGTGACGATCACGGTGTCGCCCCGCTCGACCCCGAGCGTCATGAGACCCAGGATGCCGGCGGCATCCACCGGCTCGCCACCGTCGACGCCCACGCGCACGGGTGCGCCGTGCGCCCGCGCCAGTCGCACCAGCTCGGCGGCGGGCCGTGCGTGCAGCCCCTCGGGCGTGGTCACGGTGATCCTCCGCTCCGGCACCGGCCACCTCCTCGCTGCGCCGCGCGGCTCGTCGCCGCCGCTCTTGCCGCCACGATATGGCCCGCCGCGCGGGCGCGTCGACATCAGCCGTCGATGACGGCGACCAGCTCGTCGAGGAAACCCGCGAAATCCACGCCGCGGCGCACGATGCGCTGCACGCTCTCGCGCTCGGAGAACACCTCGACCAGCTGCTCGAAGATGGTCTGGAACGCCTCGCGGTCGTTCTCGCTGAAGGCCACGAGGGCCACCACCTGCACGCGCGCATCGCCCCACGGCATCGACTGCTCGCCCACGGCGACGGCGATCGCCGTGCGCGTCGCGGTCATCGTCAGCGCGTGCGGCACCGCGAGCGCGTCGGTGAACGCGGTCGACGACAGCCGCTCCCGCTCGATCGTGCGCTCGATGTAGTCCTCGTCGATGACGCCGCGCGCCACGAGCAGCGTTCCGAGCTGCCGGATCACGTCGTCCTCGCCGGCCGCGGCATCCAATCCCCGCACGAACGCCGACGCGTCGAAGTACTGCTCCAGCTCGGCCCGCAGCCGGGCGAGCCGCCGCGCCCGGCGCACTCGTGCCGCCGCCGCCTGCACCCGTTCCACATCGGCCTCGGTGAGGAACGGCTGCACCCGCACGACGCGGTCGGATGCCGTCGGCGGCGCGATCGTGGTCAGCACGAGGTCGCTGTCGATCGCCGACCAGTCGGGGTCGGCGCGGGTGTCGACGGTCACGACCTCGATCGCCTGCGACAGCGACCGGTCCACGCTGGAGCGCAGCAGCTCGTGCAGCTCGTAGTAGCCGGGGCACACGATGGTGGCGGTCACGATCGCGTCGGCGCGGCGGCTGCGCTCGAGCCTGCCGCCCACGTGCATCGCGATGTAGGCGAGCTCATCGTCGTGCAGCTCGAGCTCGAGCCGCTCGTGCAGCTGCACCGACAGGAACACCGCGATCTCGAAGATCATCGGGTAGCTCGACTTGATCGAGCGGGTCAGGGGGTTGCGCGACCACGCGCCGGTGCGCGCCCGATGCCGCAGATTCTGCACGTGCAGGGCCAGGCGCAGCACGAAGTCGTCGTGGTCGAGATCGACCGCGAACTCTGCCGCGGCCCGCTGCACCGCATCCCGCACCGCACTCTCGACCTCGGGGTCGAGGCGCTGGCGGGCGTCCTCGCCGTGATCCTCGGCGGGCGCGACGACCCGCGTCAGCAGCAGCGTCGCGAGGTGCCGGGCTTCGGCGGGGGCGGGCTCGACGCTGAAGTGACGCGAGATCAGCTCGGCCACGGTGGCGGCCACCTCGGCGGTCGCCCCCTCGACGGGGTCGGCATCCTCGATCACGCGGCGGCGGCGGGTGCGGTCGACGGCGATCGCCACGTGCAGCAGCACGTCGGTGATGGCGTACTCGTTGACGTAGAAGCCGCGGGGCGCGAGCGCCGCGACGAGGTCGGACTTGAACGCGGCGAGGGTGTCGGGGTCGACGTACTCCGCGCCCAGCGAGCGCCGCAGCAGCGGCATGTCGAGCGCACCCGCATCCATCTCATCGTGCACCAGGCGGCTCAGCAGCCGCCGCTGCTCCCCCTCGGGGCCGCGCAGCCGCACGCGCGCGGCCGAGCGTTCGAGCGTCAGCCCGGTCGGCGCGATCAGCGCCCGGACCCGCGCGAGATCGCCCTCGAAGGTCGCGTCGCTGACGTAGAAGCGCCCCGCGCTCTCGTGCACGTCGAGCCCGTCCTCCGCGTCGATCAGCGCGCGGACGAGCGTGTGCAGCCGATCCCGCGGAGTCCCGGTCTCGGGCGAGCTGTCGCGCAGCGCGGCGAGGTGCGCGCGGTCGATGCGGTAGCCGAGCGGACCCGACTCGACGGCGTCGCCCGCCGGCACCCGCGCGTTGATCGCGGTGACGTAGCTGCGGATGCTGCGCGGTGTGACGCCGAGGGCATCCGCGAGGTGCGCGGCGGTCAGCCAGTCCCCCCGCCGGGCCAGCAGGGCGATCACCCTGTCCTGCCGCGCCCGTGTCACGAGATGTCGGTTCCCTTCCCGCGAGCTCATCCTCGCGAAACCCCGCACACGGCGGGCCCTGCCTCCGGTGGACTTCCGCTAGTCAACCACGCCGCAGCCGGTTTCCGCCGGGGCGGAAGAGGAGGTGCCTTGTCGGGCACTCAGCATTCTCACAAGATTGAGCAGAAGGAGGTGGGATCGATGAGGATCCTCGTGGTCTGCGGCGCGGGAGCGTCCAGCACCTTTGTGGCGATGCGCCTGCGCAAGGCCGCGCAGCGGGCGGGCGTGAGCATCCAGGCGTCCGCCGGCACGCACGCCTCGCTGCCGATCGACCTCGATTCCGCCGACGTTCTGCTCGTCGGTCCTCATCTCGAGGACCAGCTGACCCGCATCCGAGAGCTCGCGGCGAACCGCGGCGTGCTCGTGAGCCTGCTGCCCGACGATGTGTTCGCCGACCAGGACGGCACCCGGACGCTGGCCCACGCCAGAGACGTGCTGTCGACGCCCGCGCCGGCCGACGGCTCGCCCCACCCCGACCTGACCGCCTGATTCGACCCCTTCGAGAGGACCACCATGGCCGAGATCACCCGCACCGTCCGCATCGGCTCGTCGCACGGACTGCACGCGCGCCCCGCGAAGCTCTTCGCGCAGGCTGCGAAAGACGCCGGCTCTCCCGTGACCATCGCGAAGGACGCGGGCAAGCCGGTCAACGCCGCGAGCATCCTCGGGGTCATCTCGCTCGGCGTCGAACAGGGCGACTACGTCACGCTCGCCGTCGACACCGACGATGCGGATGCCGGTGAGCGGACGCTCGACCACCTGTCCGAGCTGCTCACCACCGACCACGACGCCGCGTGAGCATGTCCGAGCTTCGGGGAGTCGGCATCGGGCTGGGGGTCGCCCAGGGCCCGGTCGCGCGCATGGCCGCCCCGCTTCCCCCGCCCCCGGACGAGGCGAGCGACCGCTCCCCCGACGAAGAGACGGCCAGGGCGCGCGAGGCCGTTCAGGCGGTGGCGCGTGAGCTCGAGGAGCGGGCCACCCTCACCGGCGGCACCGCTCGCGAGGTGCTCGAGGCGCAGGCCATGATGGCCGAGGACCCGACCCTCGAAGAAGAGCTCGACAGCCGCATCGCCGCCGGCAAGACCGCCGAGTTCGCCGTGCACGACGCCTTCCAGTCGTTCCGCGCCCAGCTCGAGGCGGTGGGCGGCTACCTCGGCGAACGCGCCGCCGACCTCGACGACGTCGCCCAACGTGTGATCGCGCGCCTGATGGGCGTCGCCGCGCCGGGCGTGCCCGATCCCGGCCACCCCTTCGTGCTCGTCGCCCGCGATCTCGCGCCCGCCGACACGGCGATGCTCGACCTCGACAAGGTGCTCGCTCTGATCACCACCGACGGCGGCCCCACGTCGCACACCGCGATCCTCGCGCGGGAGAAGGCGATCGTCGCGATCGTCGGCGTCGCCGGGGCCACCGATCTCGTCGACGGCGAGACGGTGATCGTGGATGCCGCGGCCGATCTGGTCGTCAAAGAGCCCACGCCCGACGAGCTCAGCCGGGCGACCACCCGGGCCGCGGCTCGCGCCGAGGCCGCGGTGGCCCCGCTGACTCCGGGGGCCCTCGCGGACGGCACGCCGATCCCGCTGCTGGCGAACCTCGGCTCCCCCGCGGGCGCCGCCGAGGCGGTCGAGCTCGGCGCCGAGGGCGTCGGGCTGTTCCGCACCGAGTTCCTGTTCCTCAGCGCGAGCCAGGCGCCCACGGTGGCGCAGCAGAAGGCGTCGTACACCCAGCTGCTCGAGGCGTTCCCCGGCAAGAAGGTCGTCGTGCGCCTGCTGGATGCCGGCGCCGACAAGCCGCTGCCCTTCCTGAACGACGCGCACGAAGAGAACCCGGCGCTCGGCATGCGCGGCCTGCGCGCGCTGCGCGCCAGTGAGGACATCCTGCGCGAGCAGCTCACCGCCCTCGCCGAGGCGGATGCCGCGACATCCGCCGATCTGTGGGTGATGGCGCCGATGGTGGCCACGGTGGCCGAGACGGAGTACTTCGTCACGCTCGCCCGGGAGTACGGGGTGAAGACCGCGGGCGTGATGGTGGAGGTGCCCTCGAGCGCGCTGCTGGCCGACCGCATCCTCACCCACGCCGACTTCGCCTCGATCGGCACGAACGACCTGACGCAGTACACGCTCGCCGCCGACCGCATGCTCGGCTCGGTCGCCGCATATCAGGACCCCTGGCATCCGGCCGTGCTGCGCCTGATCCGCGAGGTCGGGGCCGCCGGCGCCGACCTCGGCAAGCCCGTCGGGATCTGCGGTGAGGCGGCGGCCGACCCGCTGCTGGCCGTCGTGCTCGTGGGGCTCGGCGCCACGACGCTGTCGATGGCTCCGACCGCGCTCGCCGACGTGCGGGCCACCCTGCTCGCGCACACCCTCGACGATGCCCGGCGCGTCGCCGAGGTCGCCTTGGCCGCGGACGGAGCGGCGGAAGCACGCCACGACGCCCAGGCCGTGGCGAACCCGCTCGTACCCACACCCTGAGAACACCCTTCAGAGAAAGAGAACGCCATGACGACGACGTCACCCCCCGCGAAGCGCGGGGCAAACGGGGCAAACAAGGCGCGGGTCGGAGTCCAACGCTTCGGCACGTTCCTCTCCGGCATGATCATGCCCAACATCGCGGCCTTCATCGCGTGGGGCTTCATCACGATGCTCTTCATCGGAGTGGGGTGGCTCGGGTTCTGGGAGCCCGTCGCGCCGCTGCTCGGCGGGTTCGGCAACGCCGATGTCATCAACTGGCCCGGCGCCATGACGACCCTCGCCGTCGATGCGGACGGCAACACCTTCCCGCAGTTCGTCGGCCTCGTCGGTCCGATGATCACCTATCTGCTCCCGCTTCTCATCGCGAACACCGCGGGCCGTATGGTCTACGGCGAGCGGGGCGGCGTGGTCGCCACGATCGCCGTCATGGGCGTGATCGTGGGCACGAACATCCCGATGTTCCTCGGCGCGATGATCATGGGTCCCATCGCGGCCTGGGTCACGAAGCAGATGGACAAGCTCTGGGACGGCAAGATCCGGCCCGGCTTCGAGATGCTGGTGAACAACTTCTCGGCGGGCATCCTCGGCATGCTGCTGGCGATCCTGGGCTTCTTCATCTTCGGACCCGCGATCCTCTGGTTCAGCGATGTGCTCGGTGCGGCCGTCGCCTGGCTCGTGAGCCTCAGCCTGCTGCCGTTCGTCTCGATCATCGTCGAGCCGGCGAAGGTGCTGTTCTTGAACAACGCCATCAACCACGGCGTCTTCACGCCGCTCGGCATCGAGCAGGCGACCGAGACCGGCAAGTCCATCCTGTTCCTCATCGAGGCCAACCCCGGACCGGGCCTCGGCCTGCTGCTGGGATTCACGTTCTTCGGCGTCGGCGCGGCGAAGGCATCGGCACCGGGCGCGATCATCATCCAGTTCTTCGGGGGGATCCACGAGATCTACTTCCCCTACGCCCTGTCGAAGCCGATGACGATCCTCGCCCTCATCGCGGGAGGCGCGACCGGCGTCACCACGAACATGCTGCTGAACGGCGGTCTGGCCTTCCCCGCCGCCCCGGGCAGCATCATCGCCGTGACTGCGGCGGCCTCGAGCCCCGCCGCCGGCGGAATCGCGAACCTGCTCGTCGTATACCTCTCGGTCATCCTCGCGGCGACGGTGACGTTCCTTCTCACGGCGGTCATCCTGCGCGCCTCTCGTAAGCGCGACCTGCTCGCCGAAGGCGACACGTTCGCCGCGGCGATCTCGCAGACCGAGGCCAACAAGGGCAAGTCGTCCGCCGCGATGGATGCCCTCCGCGCGTCGGACGGCCGTGACCGCGCTGCGGTCGACGACGCGGAGGAGTCGCTGGACAAGCTCGAGACTGAGCGTGAGACCGGCGGCCGTGCCGACGGCGGGCTGCTGACCACGAAGCAGGTGCGCACCATCGTGTTCGCCTGCGACGCGGGCATGGGCTCGTCGGCCATGGGTGCCAGCGTGCTGCGGAACAAGATCAAGAAGGCCGGCATCGAGGACGTCACCGTCACGAACAAGTCGATCGCGAACCTCGACCGCTCGGCCGACCTGGTCATCACGCAGAACCAGCTCACCGACCGTGCCCGGCATCAGACCCCGGACGCGATCCACGTCTCGGTCGACAATTTCATGAACTCGCCGAAGTACGACGAGGTCGTGACCCTGGTGCGCGACCAGCACGAGGATGGTGCGTAGGGTCTGATCACGTCGC
Source organism: Microbacterium sp. LRZ72 (assembly GCF_033792225.1). Classification (NCBI taxonomy): domain Bacteria; kingdom Bacillati; phylum Actinomycetota; class Actinomycetes; order Micrococcales; family Microbacteriaceae; genus Microbacterium; species Microbacterium sp. LRZ72. Next base: position 58,627 of record NZ_JANGEX010000007.1, on the reverse strand, counting down.
GGGGTCGGTTGGCGCTCAGTCACCGACCCCGCGGCGTCCACACCCGTCGATGTCCCACCTTTTCAGGCATCCGGCGCCCCGAAGGCTGAAAAGGTGGGACATGCAAGAGGTTGATCAACAGAAAGGCACCACCATGGCACGCGATGTTCTCTCTATCGGTCAGGTTCGGATCCACGCCGGCTCCGCATCACGCGAAGAGGCGATGAAAGAGGCAGCCGACATCCTCGAGGCGGCCGGCGCCGTCACCACGGCATACTTCGACGCGATGCAGCAGCGCGAGCAGACCGTCTCGACCTACATGGGCAATGAACTCGCCATCCCCCACGGCACGAACGAGACCAAGGACGCCATCCTCGATTCCGCGCTCTCGGTGGTGCGCTACGACGGCGGGATCGACTGGGGCGGCGAGTCCGTCACCTTCGTCATCGGCATCGCCGGCAAGGGCGACGAGCACCTCGAGATCCTCTCGCAGATCGCGATCATGTTCTCAGACGAGGACGAGGTGGCGGCGCTGAAGGAGACGGCCACCCCCGAGGCGCTGTTCGAGAAGCTCAGCGCGGTGAACGAGTCATGAAAGCCGTCCACTTCGGCGCCGGCAACATCGGGCGCGGCTTCGTCGGCCTGCTGCTGCACGAGGGCGGCTACGAGGTGGTCTTCTCGGATGTCGCGGGTGCACTGGTCGACGCGATCAACGCCGAGTCGTCGTACACGGTGCACGAGGTCGGCGAGGGCGGCTCGGATCGCGTGGTCACGGGCTTTCGTGCCCTGAACAGCCGAGACGACCCGCAGGCGGTGATCGACGAGATCGCCACCGCCGACGTCGTCACCACCGCCGTGGGTCCCACCGTGCTGCCCTTCGTCGCCCCGCTGGTGCTCGCCGGGCTGGGCGCGCGGGCCGCCGACGCGGCGCCCCTGCAGGTGATGGCATGTGAGAACGCGATCGGTGCCACCGACCTCCTGCGCGATGAGATCCGCTCGCAGGCCGGCGAGGCGTGGGATGCCGTATCCGCACGCGCGCTGTTCGCCAACACCGCCGTGGATCGCATCGTGCCCGCGCCGCAGCACAACCCCGGGGTCGACGTGACCGTCGAGCCCTTCTACGAATGGGCCATCGAACGGCCCCCCTTCGGCGAGCACCCTCCGTCGATTCCGGGGGCCCACTTCGTGGAAGATCTGACGCCCTTCATCGAACGCAAGCTCTTCACCGTCAACACCGGCCATGCCGCGACGGCCTACTACGGCGCGCAGGCGGGCGTCGAGAAGATCTCGGACGCGCTCGCCGACGAGCGGATCGCGTCGCGCGTGCGCGCCGTGCTCGAGGAGACGTCGGCGCTGCTGGTCGCCAAGCACGAGCTCGACCCCGATCACCTGACCGAGTACCGCGAGACGATTCTGACCCGCTTCCGCAACCCGGCGCTCCCCGACACCGTCGGACGGGTGGGCCGCCAGCCCCTGCGCAAGCTCTCCCGGCATGAACGCTTCGTGGGCCCCGCGGCGGAGGCGGCCGAACGAGGCCTGCCCACCGACGCCCTCGTGGCGGCGATGGGGGCCGCCCTGGCCTTCGACGACCCCGACGACGAGCAGTCGGTGCGGCTGCAGACGCTCCTGCGCGAACAGGATGCCGCGTCGGTCACCGCCGGCGTGACGGGTCTCGACCCGCAGCATCCGCTCTTCGCGGCCGTAGAGCGGGCCGTCGCCGCGCGCCAGTCGTCGATGGGGTGAGCAGCCCCGGCGACTTGTGCCCGCCGGTGACCGCAGTTAGGGTCACCTAAGTGATCACCCCGACCCGCTCCCCCCAGGTGGCCTTCGTCCCGATGCGGGCGCAGGTCGCCCGCATCCATGAGGTGAGTCCCACCTTCCGTCGCTTCACGCTCACCGGCCCCGAGATCGCCACGGTCGCCGACAACCGCCTGGATCAGCGCTTCAAGATCCTCTTCCCGACGCCGACGGCGGGACTCGACGCCATGCCTCTCGACGACGAGTGGTACGCCGCGTGGCGTGAGCTCGACAACGACGCGCGTCCGCCGATGCGCACGTACACGGTGCGCGAGGTGCGTTCCGAGTCGGCCGAGTTCGATGTCGACATCGCCGTGCACGGGCGCCTGGGCCCCGCCTCGTCGTGGGCGCTCGATGCCCGCCCCGGCGACGAGATCGTCGTGTGCGTGCCGCACACGGGTTTCGCCGGCGACTTCCACGGCGGCATCGACTTCCGCCCACCGGCCGGCGTGGAGCGCATCCTCATCGCCGCGGACGAGACGGCGCTGCCCGCCGTTTCCGGCATCCTCGAGCGCTTCCCGGCATCCGCAACCGGCATCGCCGTCATCGAGGTGCCGCACGCCGACGACGCGGCAGCGCTCGCCGTGCCGCCCCCGGGCGTCGAGGTGCGCGTCGTTGCCCGCGGGCAGGATCCGACGGGCACGCTGCTCGTGCCGGCCGTGCAGCAGGCGGCCGAGACGGTGCTGGCACCCTCGACCGGCTCGACGGAGGCGTTCGAGGACATCGACATCGAGGCGGGAATCCTCTGGGATGTGCCGACGGATGCCGCCGGCAACCCGCTGCTCGAACGGGGACCGTTCTACGCCTGGCTCGCCGGCGAGGCCTCACCCATCAAGCAGCTGCGCCGGCACCTGGTGCGAGACCGCGGCGTCGATCGCCGCTCGGTGGCGTTCATGGGGTACTGGCGCGCGGGTCGTCCGGAGATGTGACGTGCAAGGTACGGTTAGGGTAACCTAAGTATGCCGCTCCGGCCCCCGACCCCGAAGGACGTTCGATGAACCTCAACCGACGCGCGCTGCCGCTCGCCCTCGCCGCGACCGCGGCCCTGGCTCTGACCGCGTGTTCCACCGGTGCCGACACCGGCAGCGGCGACGCCGAGCCCGCCGCGTCGGAGGGATTCCCGATCACCGTCGAGCACGTCTACGGAGAGACGGTCATCGAGGACAAGCCCGAGCGCGTCGCGACGGTCGCGTGGGCGAACCACGATGTGCCGCTCGCGCTGGGCGTCGTGCCCGTCGGGATGAGCAAGGCCACCTGGGGCGACGATGACGGCGACGGCGTGCTGCCCTGGGTCCAAGACCAGCTCGAGGAGCTCGGGGCCGAGACGCCCGTGCTCTTCGACGAGACCGACGGCATCGACTTCGAGGCCGTCGCCGACACCCAGCCCGACGTCATCCTGGCGGCGTACTCCGGCCTGACCCAGGAAGAGTACGACACCCTGTCGCAGATCGCCCCCGTCGTCGCCTACCCCGAGGTCGCCTGGGCGACGCCGTGGGAAGAGATGGTGCGGCTGAACTCCACCGCGCTCGGCCTTCAAGAGGAGGGCGAGCAGCTGATCAGCGAGCTGGATGCCGAGATCGACGACGCGCTGGCGGGCTACCCCGAGCTCGAGGGCAAGACGGTGCTCTTCTCCTACATCGACCCGGCCGACTTCAGCCAGATCGGGTTCTACACCACCCACGACACCCGCCCCGGGTTCCTCGAGTCGATCGGCCTTCCGATGCCGACGGTCGTCGAGGAGGAGTCGGCCGAGACCGAGGAGTTCTACGTCACGATCAGCTCCGAGGCGGCCGACCGCTTCGACGACGTCGACGTGTTCGTCACCTACGGCGACCCCGAGGGCGAGATGGTCGCCCAGATCCAGGCCGACCCGCTGCTGTCGCAGATCCCGGCGATCGAGAACGATGCGATCGCGGTGCTGCAGGACTCGACGCCGCTCGCCGCCTCGGCCAACCCGTCGCCGCTGTCGATCCGCTGGGGCATCGACGAGTATCTCGGTCTTCTCGCGGGCGCGCTGCCCGAGAACGGTTGAGCACCGCCACGGCATCCGGACGGCTGTCGGACACCGCCCCGCTGCGGCGTCCGACAGCCGTTCGCCTGGCGTGGCTCATCGCAGGCGTCCTCCTTCTCGCGGCACTCTTCGTGGCCTCCCTGGCCTTCGGCGCCCGCGATGTGTCGATCACGGAGATCTTCGCCGCCCTGCGCGGCGACACGAGCGGCATCGGCGAGGCCGCCGTCATCCTGCGCATTCCCCGCACGGTGCTCGCGATGCTCATCGGAGCAGCCCTCGCCCTCTCGGGCGCGGCGATGCAGGCGATCACCCGCAACCCCTTGGCCGATCCCGGCATCCTCGGTGTGAGCGCGGGTGCGGCGCTGGCGGTCGTGATCGGTATCGCCTTCTTCGGCCTGGTCAGCCCCTACGCCACGATCGGCGTGGCCACGCTGGGGGCCGCCGCCGCCTCGGCTTTCGTCTACGCCGTCGGCTCACTCGGGCGCGGCGGAGCCACTCCCCTCAAGCTCGCCCTGGCCGGCGCGGCGTCGTCGGCCGCCTTCATGTCACTCGTGAGCGCCATCCTGCTGCCGCGCGTCGACATCCTCACCAGCTTCCGGTTCTGGCAGATCGGCGGCGTGGGCGGTGCCGACTGGGAGCGCATCGCCGTCGTCGCCCCGTTCCTCGGGCTGGGAGCCCTCATCTGCATCGCCAGCGCGCGGGGCATGAACTCGCTCGCGCTGGGCGACGACATGGCCGCCGGGCTCGGCGTGCGGGTCGCGCGCACGCGGCTGTTCGCGGCGGTCGGAGCCGTGATCCTCGCCGGCGCGGCCACCGCGATCGCCGGACCGATCGGATTCGTCGGCCTCGTCGTGCCGCACATCTGCCGCCTGCTGATCGGCACCGACCACCGCTGGCTGCTGCCGTTCTCGGCCATCGTCGGCGCCGGGCTGCTGACCGCCGCCGACATCCTGGGCCGGGTCGTGACGCGCCCCGAAGAGATCGAGGTCGGCATCGTGACCGCCTTCATCGGGGCCCCGGTCTTCATCTGGATCGTGCGGCGGCAGAAGGTGCGCGAACTGTGACCCTCGAGACCATCCGGCACGGCCGCCGTGTCCGCGCCCGCCGTCGCGTCGGCGTCGTCACCACGCTCGCCGTGCTCGTTCTGGCCTCGTACGCCGTGACCCTCATGGTCGGCCAGACGTTCTACTCCCCCGGCGAGGTCGTCGCCGTGATCCTCGGCGAGCAGGTGCCGGGGGCCTCGTTCACCGTCGGGCAGCTGCGACTGCCGCGCGCCACGCTCGGGCTGCTGTCGGGGTTCGCCTTCGGTCTGGCGGGCGTGACCTTCCAGACGCTCCTGCGCAACCCACTCGCCTCGCCCGATGTCATCGGCATCAGCGCGGGGGCCAGCGCGGCCGCGGTGTTCGCCGGGGTCACGCTCGGACTCGGCGACCAGGCCATGTCGGTGTTCGCCCTCGTCGCGGCGCTGGGCACGGCCACGGCGATCTATCTGCTCTCGCACAAGGGCGGCTTCGCCGGCACGCGGCTGATCCTCATCGGTATCGGCGTCGGCGCCATGCTCGACAGCCTCATCACCTACCTGCTCTCGCGCGCCGCCGCGTGGGATCTGCAGAGCGCGATGCAGTGGCTGACCGGAAGCCTCAACGGGGCGACGTGGGAGCGCACGCTGCCACTGCTCATCGTCGTCCTGGTGCTGGGGCCGGTACTGATGGCGCACTCCGGCGCGTTCGCGGCGCTGCACCTGGGCGATGACTCCGCGGCCGCCCTCGGCGTGCGCACCAACCGCACCCGGTTCGTGCTGATCCTCGCGGCGGTCGGCCTGCTCGCCTTCGCCACCGCGGCCAGCGGCCCCATCGCCTTCGTGGCGTTCATGGCGGGCCCGATCGCCGCGCGCCTGGTCGGACCGGGCGCCTCACTGCTGCTGCCGGCCGGACTCGTCGGCGCACTTCTCGTGCTGGTCGCCGACCTGATCGGCCAGTTCGTGTTCGGCACCCGCTACCCCGTCGGCGTGATCACCGGCGTGCTCGGAGCGCCGTACCTCGTCTACCTGCTCGTCCGCACCAACCGCTCCGGAGGCTCCCTGTGACGCACACGCCCCGCCTGCAGGCCGAGGGCATCACCCTCGCCTACGGCGACCGCGAGGTCGTCCACGACCTCGACCTGGCCATCGCCACCGGCACCATCACGGCGATCGTCGGCGCGAACGGCTGCGGCAAGTCCACGGTGCTGCGGGCGCTCGCACGGCTCCTGCGTCCGCGCACGGGATCGGTGCTGCTCGACGGCGAGGAGATCCACCGCCTTCCCTCGCGCGAGGTGGCGCGCCGGCTCGGGCTGCTGCCGCAGAGCCCCAGCGCCCCCGAGGGCATCGTCGTGACCGACCTGGTGGGCCGGGGCCGGCATCCGCACCAGCGCTTTCTGGCCCGCTGGACCGAAGCGGACTACGCCGCCGTCGCCGACGCTCTGGAGGCGACCGGCACCGCCGACCTGGCGGACCGGCCGGTGGACGAGCTGTCGGGCGGGCAACGTCAGCGCATCTGGATCGCCATGGCCCTGGCTCAGCAGACCGACATCCTGCTGCTCGACGAGCCGACCACGTTCCTCGACGTCGCGCACCAGATCGACGTGCTCGACCTGCTCACCGATCTCAACCGCGACCGCGGCACGACGATCGTGATGGTGCTGCACGACCTCAACCTCGCGGCCCGGTACGCGGATTCGCTCGTCGCGGTGCACGAGGGTCGCGTCCACTCCGTGGGCACACCGGCGGAGGTGATCACCCCGGCCGTCGTCCGCGACGTCTTCGCGCTGGACTGCGAGGTGATCCCCGATCCGGTCTCGGGCACGCCGCTGGTGCTCCCCCGCGGCCGCCACCACTGCTGACGGCCGGGCCCCCGGCATCCGCCCCGCTCTCTCGACCATGTCCCACCTTTTCAGCACACCCGGCCGCCTAGCGGTGAAAAGGTGGGACATGCGGGAGGTCACCGGGGGTAGCCCCGCCGACGCAGCGCCGCGCGCACCTTGGCGACCGCCGCTCGGCCGCCGTCGGCCAGGTGGTGGTCGAGGATCCGCACGAGCGTCACATCCGCGTCCCGGATCGCATCCCAGCGGTCGGCGTCGCGGGCGAACTGACGCGCGTCCGCGGCGTGCTGTCTCCCGTCGTACTCCACCGCCACCCCGTAGCGGCGATAGAAGAGATCCAGGCGGGCGACGAAACGGCCGGATGCGGTCGCCCCGCCCACGCGGATGTCGACGTTGAGTTCGGGCTCGGGAAGACCCGCCGCCACGAGTATGAGGCGCAGCTCGGTCTCGCGCGGCGATTCGGACCCCACGCGCACCTGCGTCAGCGCGCGACGCAGCGCGGGCGTACCGCCCATGGTCGCCACTTCGGCGCGCAGCTCCTCGATGGTCGCGAGGGGCCGGCGCCGGGCGAGCAGGAAGTCGCCCGCCTGAGTCAGAGCGAGCGCGCCCCAACTCGCGCCGGCCTGACGCCAGGCACGGACCGGATGCTCGACGCGCAGGCCGTCGACGACCCCCGCGGCGTCATCGCGCGCCTGCAGCCGATGGCCGGTGATCCCTCGCGTGCGCGGTTCGCGTGCGGGGCGATGGGTCGCGACGTGCAACTGCTCGGCGACTCCGAAGGGCACCGGGGCGCCGTGCAGGCGAAGCGCGGTGCCGTGCGAGAAGAACTGGTGCCGCGGCATCCGGGCGGCGTAGTCATGGCACCGCTGGGCGAACTCCGCCTCGTCGACGTTCAGGCGACGCTCACGAACGACGCCCCAGAACGGATGCTGGAGCGCGGGCGAGGCGAGGCGACCCCGGCTGATGCCGAGGTCGAGGGCCTCGTGGTGGCTCAGGGCGCGACGCAATTCGGGAACGGGGGCTCGACGACGTGGCATGCCCCATCGTGCGTGCCCCAGGGGCGCCCGCGCCGGCCCGATCACGCGCTCCGGGGACAGCCCGCCGCCCGACGCGCCTGGGGAGAGCATCCCCAGGCGCGGCATATGTCCCACCTTTTCATGTCACCGCGCTGCGGTGGCATGAAAAGGTGGGACATCCGGGGAAGGGGCGCGAAGGCCGGGCCCCCGGCATCCGCGGCTCAGGCGGCGAAGCCCTCCGCGATCACATCGATCAGCTCCTCGCGCTCCTCCACCGTGAGGAACGCCCCGGCGGCCGCGTTCAGCTGGAACGCCTCGAGATCGTCGAGGTCATAGTCGAACGTGCGCGCCAGGAGCGCCAGCTCCCGGGTGAGCGAGGTGCCGCTCATCAGCCGGTTGTCGACGTTCACGGTCACCGAGAAGCCGAGCTGGTACAGCAGGTCGAAGGGGTGGTCGATCAGCTCCTCGCCCCACGCCTCGATCGCACCGGTCTGCAGGTTCGACGACGGCGAGAGCTCGAGCGTGATCTCGCGATCGCGCACCCACCGCGCCATCGACCCGAACTTCACCCGCACCTCGTCGCCCGAGCGCGAGAGCACCTCGAGGTCCGACGCGAGCCGCACCCCATGACCCAGCCGCAGCGCGCGCCCGTCGATGAGGGCCGAGCGGATCGAGTCCAGCCCCGCCGCCTCGCCGGCGTGCACGGTCACCGGAAAGAACTTCGCCGCGAGGTAGTCGAATGCCGCCCGGTGTCGCGAGGGCGGAAAGCCGTCCTCGGGACCGGCGATGTCGAAGCCCGAGGCCCCGCGCTCCCGATGCCGCACGGCGAGCTCGGCGATCTCGAGCGAGCGATCCGTGTGCCGCATGGCGGTGATCAGCTGCCCCACGCGGATGCTGCGGCCCTCCCGGTCGGCGTCGTCCTCGCCCTGCTCGAGCCCGGCCTGAACGGCCTCGACGGCCTGGTCGAGCGAGAGCCCGCCGTTCAGGTGCTGCTCCGGGGCCCAGCGCACCTCGCCGTAGACGACGCCGTCGGCGACGAGGTCCTGCACGAACTCGCGCGCGATGCGGGTCAGGCCGGCCGACGTCTGCATCACGGCCGTCGTCACCTCGAAGGTCGTGAGGTACTCCACCAGCGAGCCCGAGTCGCTCCGTTCGGCGAACCAGTCCGCGAGGGCGTCGGCGTCGGTCTCGGGCAGGTCGATTCCCTCCTCGTCCGCCAGCTCCACGACAGTCTCGGGGCGCACGGCGCCGTCGAGATGGTCGTGCAGGCTGACTTTGGGCAGGGAGCGCACTGAAACGCCCTGCAGGGTGATGTCGCCGTCGGCGTCGATCGTCATGAGCGCGGGCCCTTCCGTGGGTGGGTGAGGATGAGGGAGGTCAGGCGGTGATGCGGTCGAGGACCAGCGGGCGGGGCGCCGCGGCATCCCCATCGTCGCCGATGATCCACGCTCCGTCGAGTGCCTCGAGGGCGCGCCCGAAGCGCTCGTCCTCGTCGGTCGACAGCGTGAACACGGGATCGCCCGCGCGCACCCGTGCGCCGCGGGTGACGTGCAGATCGATTCCGGCGGCGTGGATGACGGCATCCTCCGCGCGCGCACGTCCGGCGCCCAGCCGCCACGCCGCAACCCCGAACGCCAGGGCGTCCATGCTCTCGAGCACTCCGTCGCGGTCGGCGAAGACGGTGTGGCTCTCGCGGGGCGCGGGCAGGGCGGCCTCCGGGTCGCCGCCCTGGGCGCGGATCATCGCGCGCCAGGTGTCCATCGCCCGGCCATCGGCGAGCGCCGCCTCGACGTCCACGTCCGGTTGCCCGGCGAGCGCCAGCATGTCGCGCGCGAGGGCGACCGTCAGCTCGACGACGTCGGCGGGCCCGCCCCCGGCGAGCACCTCGACGGCCTCGCGCACCTCGTTCGCGTTTCCGATCGTGCGTCCCAGCGGGGTCTCCATGTCGGTCAGCAGAGCCGTCGTCGCCACCCCGGAGTCAGCACCGAGGGCGACCATGGTGGCGGCCAGCTCGCGTGCACTCGCGATGTCGGTCATGAACGCACCCGAACCGACCTTGACGTCGAGCACCAGGGCATCCGTGCCCTCCGCGATCTTCTTCGACATGATGCTCGACGCGATCAGCGGGATCGCCTCGACCGTGCCGGTCACATCGCGCAGCGCATAGAGCTTCTTGTCGGCCGGAGCCAGGCCGGAGCCGGCCGCACAGACCACGGCGCCCACGTCGCGCAGCTGCGCGTGCAGTTCGTCGTTCGACAGCGCCGCGCGCCAGCCGGGGATCGACTCGAGCTTGTCGAGCGTGCCCCCGGTGTGGCCCAGGCCACGGCCCGAGAGCTGGGGCACCGCCACGCCGAACGATGCCACGAGCGGCGCCAGGGGCAGGGTGATCTTGTCACCCACACCGCCGGTGGAGTGCTTGTCGACCGTGCGCTTGCCGAGCCCCGCGAAGCTCATCCGCTCCCCCGAGGCGATCATCGCATCGGTCAGCACGCGGATCTCCTCCCGCCCCAGACCGTTCAGCAGCACGGCCATCGCGAAGGCGGCCATCTGCGCATCCGAAACGTACCCGCGGGTGAACGCGTCGATCATCCAGCGCAGCTCGTCGTGCGGCACCGGTCGAGCATCGCGCACCCGACGGATCACGTCGACCGCGTCGAAAGGCTCCCGGGCGGATGCCGCGGTCACCGGCGCCCCGCGTCCTCGAGGTCGCGCGGCCCGAAGGCGTCGGGCAGCACCTCGTCGATCGTGCGGATGCCCGAGACGGTCTCGAGCAGCATCCCGGGCACGGCGTGCTCGTAGAGCAGCTGCCGGCACCGACCGCAGGGCATCAGAGTGCGGCCCTCGCCGTCAACGCAGACGAACGCGACAAGCTGGCCGCCGCCCGACATGTGCAGGTCGGACACCAGCCCGCACTCGGCGCACAGGGTGACGCCGTAGGAGGCGTTCTCGACGTTGCAGCCCGCGACGATCCGTCCGTCGGTCACGAGCGCGGCGGCGCCGACGGCGAAGCGCGAGTACGGCACGTACGCGCGCCTCATCGCCTCGGTGGCCACGTGGCGCAGGTCATCCCAGTCGATGTCGGTCATCTCATCCCTTGATATACGGTCTGCCGGCCGCGGCGGGACCGCGGACCCTGCCCACGAGGCCGGCGACCGCGAAGATCGTCACCACATAGGGCAGCATGAGCATGAACTCGCTCGGCACCGGCGAGCCGATCACCCCGAGCGTGTTCTGCAGGTTCGAGGCGAAGCCGAACAGCAGCGCCGCGAGCGTCGCCTTGATCGGATCCCACTGGCCGAAGATCACGGCGGCGAGCGCGATGAAGCCCGCTCCCGCCGTCATCTCCTTGTTGAACGCGCCCACGGAGCCGAGGGTGAAGAAGGCGCCGCCCATGCCGGCGATCACCCCGCCCAGCGACACGTTCCAGAAGCGGGTGCGGCGCACGTTGATGCCGACCGTGTCGGCGGCCTGGGGGTGCTCGCCCACCGCGCGCAGGCGCAGGCCCCACTTGGTGTGGAACAGCCCGACGTACACCGCGGCGATCGCGACGTACATCAGGTACACGATGATCGTCTGCTGAAAGAACATCGGTCCGATCAGCGGGATCTCGGCCAGCAGCGGGATGTCGATGCGCTCGAACCGGGGCGGCGTGTTCAACGCCGCCTGGTTCGGGGCGAGCACCTGAGAGAAGAAGAAGCTCGTCAGCCCGATGACGAGCACGTTGAGCACGACGCCGACGATGATCTGGTCGACGAAATAGACGATCGCGAAGGCGGCGAGCACGAACGCCACGAGCATGCCGGCGATGCCGGCCGCGACCAGCCCGAGCAGCGGCTGACCTGTGGCGGTCGCCACGACGGCCGACGTGAACGCGCCTGCAAGAAGCTGCCCCTCGATGGCGATGTTGATGACGCCGACGCGCTCGCTCAGTACACCGCAGAGGGCGCCGAAGATCAGCGGCACCGACAGGCTGATCGCCCCGGCGAGCAGCCCCGAGAGCGGGATGACGTGCGTCGACGCTCCCGCGGCGGCCCAGGTGAGGAACCCGATCATGAACGCCAGCGCGAACAGCACGATCAGCCACAGGGGAACCCGTCGCCGCCGCTGCACGAGCAGCGCCGCGGCGGCCGTCAGCAGGACCATCAGGATCAGCACCACGATCGTGGTGATGCCCGAATCCAGTTCGAACTCGGGCACCTGGATGACGTCGCCGCCGCCCGAGACGCGGAACAGTGCGGCACCGTCATGGGGTGCGAGCAGGAACAGCAGGGCGGCGAGGACGGTGACCGCGGCGAAGCCGATCGGAGCCTTGCGGCTGACAGGCCGCGCCGAGGATTCCGGATCGGGGCGCGCGGCCTCGCGGGACGCGGGGGTCACGGTGCTCACAGGGCATCCGCCTTTCCGTCGCGGGCGGTCGTCGAGACGACGGGCCGCTGCCGCTTCTTCGGCCCGCCCGGAGCGGGTAGCCGGAAGATCGTGCGCACCAACGGCGGCGCGGCGATGAAGAGCACGATGAGCGACTGCACGACGAGCACGATGTCGATCGGCACGCCCTCGGCCGCCTGCATGGCGAATCCACCGGCCTTGAAGGCCCCGAACAGCACCCCGGCGGCGAGCACGCCCCACGGGGTGGAACGTCCGAGCAGCGCCACGGTGATCGCGTCGAAGCCGATGCCCGCGTCGATCCCGCTCGAGAAGCCGGTGGTCACGGTGCCGAGCACCTGACTGACGCCGGCAAGGCCGACGAGCGCCCCCGAGATGAGCATGCCGTAGATGTACATGCGCGGCACGCTGATGCCCGCCACGCGGGCGGCGTGCCGGTTCTCGCCCACCGCTCGGAACTGGAATCCGAGGGCCGATCGCTCGAGGATCCACCAGACCACCACGACGGCGACGAGCGCGAGCACGAAGCCGAAGTGCAGGTTGTAGCGCGGGCCGAGCAGCTGTGGGAACACCGCGGTGTCCGCCATGGGGGGCGTCGCGGGATTCGACGAGCCGGGCGCCTGCAGCAGGCCGGGAGTGCGCAGCATCCACGACACCAGGTAGAACGCGATGTAGTTGAGCATGATCGTGACGATCACCTCGTGTGCGCCGGTGCGCGCCTTCAGCACGCCGGCGATGCCGGCCCAGAGGGCGCCGGCGGCCAGTCCCGCCGCAAGCGCGACCAGCATGTGCAGGCCCCACGGCAGATCGACGGCGAAGGCGACGTATCCCGAGGCCGCCGCGGCCATGAGCATCTGGCCGCGACCGCCGATATTGAACATGCCGATGCGGAACGCCAGGGCCACGCCCAGGCCGGCGGCGATCAGGGGCGTCGCAAAGGTGAGCGTCTCGGTGAGCGGGCGGATGCCGGAGGCGAACTCGGCGCTTCGGAAGTTGTAGACCGCGCCCTGGAAGAACGCGACGTACGCCCCGGAGACGGCCTCCCAGATCGCCACGAAGGTGTCGCCGGGCCGGGCGAAGAAGTAGCCGGCCGACGCCTGCACGCCCTCATCCGTGAACGCGATCATGACCGCGCCCACGATCAGCGCCAGCACGATGGCGAGCACCGAGATGATGGCGTTGCCGGTGGTGATCTCGCGCAGGGCGCGCTCCCACCGGTTCGGCTCCTGCCTGCCGGTCGTCCCGATGTTCGTGGTGCCGTCGGGCATGGTGCTCACGCGGCCGCTCCCTCGTGGTTCGGGGCCTCGCCGGCCATCATCAGGCCGAGCGTCTCGCGCGGGGTATCACCCGGGACGATGCCGACGACTCGGCCGCGGTACATGACCATGATCCGGTCGGCCAGGGCGCTGATCTCGTCGAGCTCGGTCGAGACGACGATGACGGGGATGCCGGCATCCCGGGTCTCGACGATGCGCTTGTGGATGAACTCGATCGAGCCGACGTCGACCCCGCGGGTCGGCTGCGACGCGACGAGCAGCCGCAGATCGCGGCTGAGTTCGCGCGCGAGCACGACCTTCTGCTGGTTTCCGCCCGAGAGCGTGCCGACCGTCGCCTGCGCCGAGGGCGCGCGCACGTCGAATTCGGCGACCTTCTCGTCGGCGAAGGCCGAGAGGGCCGACAGCTGCAACGCGCCGCCCTTGACGAACGGGGGCTCCTGAGACCGGTCGAGCATGAGGTTCTCGGCGATCGTGAACGTGCCGACCAGCCCGTCCTCCTTGCGGTCCTCCGGCACGAAGCCGACTCCCGCATCGAGCACCCGGCGCACGCTCTGACCCGCCAGCGGTGAGCCGTCGAGCACGACGGCGCCCCGCACGTTCTCCTGCAGACCGACGAGCGCCTCGGCGAGCTCGGTCTGACCGTTGCCCTGCACGCCCGCGATCGCGAGGATCTCGCCCTCGTGCACGTCGAACGAGACGTCGTCGACCACGATGTGTCCGTCGCCGTCCACGACGGTCAGGCCGTCGACGGTCAGCGCGCGCTCACCCAGGGCCGGGGGCTGCTTCTGCACCGTCAGCTCCACAGCGCGTCCCACCATCAGCGACGCGAGCTCGGCGTTGGATGCCGAGGGTTCCGCCTCGCCGACCACCTTGCCCAGGCGGATGACCGTGATGCGGTCAGCGGCCTCGCGCACCTCGCGCAGCTTGTGGGTGATGAAGACGATCGACGTGCCGCTCTGCTTGAGCTGGCGCATGATCTGCATCAGCTCGTCGGTCTCCTGCGGAGTGAGCACGGCGGTCGGCTCGTCGAAGACGAGCACCCGCGCATCGCGGGAGAGCGCCTTGATGATCTCGACCCGCTGCTGCACGCCCACGGGGAGATCGTCGACGAGAGCGTCGGGGTCGACGTCGAAGCCGAACCGCTCCGAGATCTCACGCACCTTGGCGCGGGCGGCGTTCAGGTCGAGCCGTCCGGCGAACCCGGTCTGCTCGTGTCCGAGCATCACGTTCTCGGCGACCGTGAACACCGGAATCAGCATGAAGTGCTGGTGCACCATTCCGATGCCCGCGCGCATGGCGTCGCCGGGGCCCGCGAAATGCTGCACCTCGCCGTCAAGGAGGATCTCGCCGCCATCCGCCTGATACAGGCCGTAGAGCACGTTCATCAACGTGGACTTGCCGGCGCCGTTCTCGCCGAGCAGGCAGTGGATCTCGCCCGCCTCGACGGTGAGATCGATGTGGTCGTTCGCGACCAGGGGGCCGAAAGTCTTCGTGATCCCGCGAAGTTCGAGCTTCATGATGCCGATCCTCCTTCTCGAACACCCGCGTCACGGATGATACCCCGCGGGACGACCGAGGGGAGGCCGGCGGGACCGACCTCCCCTCGTGCCAGGTGCGTCCTACTCCGCGAGGTAGGAATCGACCTGGATGTCGCCGGCGACGATCGCGGTGCGCAGCGCCTCGATCTCGGCGTTCAGGTCCTCGGGGACCTCGCCCTCCCAGTCGTGGTACGGCGCCAGTCCCACACCGTCGTTCTCGAGGGTGCCGACGAAGGGCGACGGGTCGAACTCGTCGTTGCCGGCCTCGAGGATCGCCTCTTCGACCGCGACGTCGATGCCCTTGAGCACCGAGGTCAGCAGCAGGTCGCCCACCGACGGGTCGGTCTCATACACGTCGGCGTCGACGCCGATGAGGGCGATCTCGCGGTCCGCGTCGCGGATGGCCGCGGCGGCCGACTGGTAGATCGGCCCGCCGACCGGCATCATGACGTCGACGTTCTGGTCGATCAGGCCCTGCGCGATCTGACGCGCGGTGTCGTTGGCCTCGAACCCACCGGTGAAGGAGCCGTCCTGCTCCTCACGGTCCCAGCCGATGACCTCGACGTTGGTGCCGTTGGTCTCGTTGAAGTACTCGACGCCCTGCGCGAAGCCGTCCATGAAGACCGAGACGGTCGGGAAGTTCTGGCCGCCGAAGGTGCCGACGACGTCGGTCTCGGTCATGCCCGCCGCGAGGTAGCCGCCGAGGAACGCCGCCTGCGCGGTGTCGAAGACGAGCGGCTTGATGTTCTCGGCGTCGGTCTCACCATCGAAGTCGGTGTCGACCGTGTCGTCGATCGAGACGTACTCGATCTCGGGGTTCGCCTGCGCGGACTCGAGCGCGGCCGGGGCGAGCGCGAACCCGACCGTGACGATGGTGTCGCAGCCCTGGTCGACCAGGTTCTGCAGGTTGGCGTTGTAGTCGGTCTCGGCCTGCGACTCCACGAGGATCGGCTCGACGCCGAGCTCGTCGGACGCGGCCTGCAGGCCCTCGGCGCCCAGCTGGTTGAAGGACCGGTCGTCGAAGCCACCGAAGTCCGAGACCATACAGGGCAGGTAGTCGAGCGCCTCACCGCCGCCGTCGCCGTCGGTCTCCTCCGGCGCCGAGCCGCAGCCGGCGAGCAGCGCAGCCGCACCGACCATCGCGAGACCGCTGAACGCGGTCCTCTTCGTGATCCTCACAGTGTCCTCCAAAGACTCGCAAGGTCCCGACCGTCTCGGGACCTGACGACGAAACGCTACCCCGTGCGCGGCCGTCCCACAGTCCGGCGGGCTCCGCCGAGAGGGAATGGTTATAAAGACGCGATCTCAGGGCGGCGGACACCGGGTGTCGCGACGCGATCGGCGTCAGAGCACCTCGCCGCGCCCGGTGAGTTTCAGGGCGTCGACGACGCCCTTGACCCGCTGCGCGTGCTCGCTCGTCGTGACCAGCAGCGCGTCCTCTGTGTCGACCACGACGATGTCCTGCACCCCCACGATGCTGATCACGCGCGAGGTCTGCGAGACCACGATGCCGCTCGAGGCGTCGGCCAGCACGCGGGCGTTCTCACCGAGGATGGCGAGCTCGTTCTTGCCACCGTGGGAGTTGAGCTTGGCCAGGCTGGCGAAATCGCCCACGTCGTCCCAGTCGAAGTGGCCGGGGATCACCGCGAGCCGACCGCGCTCGGCAGCGGGTTCGGCCACGGCGTAGTCGATCGCGATCTTCGTCAGCGTCGGCCACACCCGGTCCACCACCGGCCCGCGGCGGTCACGGTCGTCCCACGCCTCCGCGAGCTCGATCAGGCCGGCGTGGAGCGCGGGCTGGTTGCGGGCGAGCTCTTCGAGCAGCACGTCGGCGCGCGAGATGAACATGCCCGCGTTCCAGAGGTAGGAGCGATCCGCGTAGTACGACCGCGCGGTGTCGAGATCCGGCTTCTCGACGAAGCGCTCCACCATTGCCGCCTCGGGGGCGCCGTCGACGTCGAGTTCGCCGGCTTTCTTGATGTAGCCGAATCCGACCGAGGGCTCCGAGGGCTGGATGCCGATCGTGCAGATGTAGCCGGCCCGCGCCACCTGCACCGCCTGCTGCACCGCGAACTCGAAGGTGCGCGTGCCGCGGATGACGTGGTCGGCCGCGAACGACCCGATCACCACGTCGGGCTCGCGCTGCACGAGGATGGCGGCCGCGAGACCGATCGCGGCGGCCGAGTCCCGCGGCTCGGACTCGAGGATGACGTTCTTGTCGGGGATGTCCGGCAGCTCCCGCTCCACGGCCGCCCGGTGAGCGCGCCCGGTGACCACGGCGATGCGATCCTCCCCCGCGATGCCGGCGACCCGATCCCACGTGTCGCGCAGGAGGGTCTGCCCCGAGCCCGTCAGATCGTGCAGGAACTTGGGCGCGTCGGCTCGGGAGAGCGGCCAGAGCCGGCTGCCGATGCCGCCGGCCGGGATCACCGCGTAGAAGTCGTGCAGGGATTCATGCGCCATGGTGCCAGCGTAGTCAGAGTCACCCGACCGCCCACGGCGAACGCCCGCCCGCAAGATATCTCGATATCGAGAGAGTTAGGTGACCCTCATCGTCATCCGCCCGTGCAACCGTCCTAATATGGAGGGCGCGCCCGCGTACCGATGTCGGCGCCCGCGCTGCGACCTCGCACCTACCAGGGAGGACGACCGTGTCTGCAGACACCCGCTCGCCGTCGATGTCGGACACGACGTCCAAACGTCCCGCCGGCACGCTCTACCGCGGCCGGGAGGGCATGTGGTCCTGGGTGCTGCACCGCATCACCGGCGTCGCGATCTTCTTCTTCCTCCTCGTACACGTGCTCGACACGGCCCTCATCCGGGTCTCCCCCGAGGCGTACGACGCGGTCATCGGAACCTACAAGAACCCCATCATGGGGATCGGCGAGGTCGCGCTCGTCGGCGCGATCGCGTACCACGCCTTCAACGGGCTGCGCATCATCCTCGTGGACTTCTGGTCGAAGGGCGCCAAGTACCAGCGACAGATGTTCTGGATCGTCATCGGCGTGTGGGTCGTCACGATGCTCGCGTTCACCCCGCGCCATCTGATCAACGTCTTCTCGGGAGAGGGCCACTGATGACCGCCGACACCCTCGCCGCTCCCCGCAGCCCGCACACCGCACCACGTCGCCGCGGCAAGAACCTCGAGAAGTGGGGCTGGATCTACATGCGCGCCTCGGGTGTGCTGCTGGTCGTGCTGATCTTCGGTCACCTCTTCGTCAACCTCATGCTGGGCGACGGCATCAGCGGCATCGACTTCGGCTTCGTCGCCGGCAAGCTGGCCGACCCGTTCTGGCAGTGGTGGGACGTGCTGATGCTGTGGCTCGCCCTCATCCATGGCGGCAACGGCATGCGAACGATCGTGAACGACTACGTGACCAATCCGACCGCGCGCCGCGTGCTGGTGTGGGCCATCGGGCTCGCCGCCGGCTTCCTGATCGTGCTCGGCACCCTGGTGGTCTTCACCTTCGACCCCTGCATCGGCGTGACACCCGCCAGCACCCTGTGGGAGCAGTGCCAGGCCTAGCCGCGGCATCCGCTCCCCGACACGACCAACGAAGAGGCAACTGAGACAGTGACGACGACAGCGACGACCGGCACGACGGTGACAGATGGCGTGCACCACCACCAGTTCGACGTCGTGATCGTGGGTGCCGGCGGTGCCGGCATGCGCGCGGCGATCGAAGCGGGACCGCACGCCAACACCGCGGTCATCTCGAAGCTCTATCCCACCCGGTCGCACACGGGTGCGGCGCAGGGCGGGATGGCGGCGGCGCTGGCGAACGTCGAAGAGGACTCGTGGGAGTGGCACACCTTCGACACCGTCAAGGGCGGCGACTACCTCGTCGATCAGGATGCCGCCGAGATCCTCGCCAAAGAGGCGATCGACGCGGTCATCGACCTCGAGAACATGGGGCTGCCGTTCAACCGCACGCCCGAGGGCAAGATCGATCAGCGTCGATTCGGCGGGCACACCGCCGACCACGGCAAGTCGCCCGTGCGCCGTGCGTGCTACGCCGCGGACCGCACCGGCCACATGATCCTGCAGACGCTGTTCCAGAACTGCGTCAAGCTCGGCATCAACTTCTTCAACGAGTTCTACGTGCTCGATCTGATCACCGTCGTCGACGAGGGCACCACCCGCATCGCCGGCGTCGTGGCCTACGAGCTCGCCACCGGCGACCTGCACGTCTTCCACGCCAAGTCGGTCGTCTTCGCCACGGGCGGCTTCGGCAAGATCTACAAGACCACCTCGAACGCCCACACCCTCACGGGCGACGGCGTGGGCATCGTCTGGCGCAAGAAGCTGCCGCTCGAGGACATGGAGTTCTTCCAGTTCCACCCGACCGGCCTGGCGGGGCTCGGCATCCTGCTGACCGAGGGCGCGCGCGGCGAGGGAGCGATCCTGCGCAACGCCTCGGGCGAGCGGTTCATGGAACGCTACGCGCCCACCATCAAGGACCTCGCTCCGCGCGACATCGTCAGCCGCTGCATGCAGCAGGAGGTCGCCGAGGGCCGGGGCGCGGGACCGCACCGCGACTACGTCTTCCTCGACTGCACGCACCTCGGCGCCGAGGTGCTCGAGACCAAGCTGCCCGACATCACGGAGTTCGCGCGCACCTACCTGGGCGTGGACCCCGTGGTGGAGCCCGTTCCGGTCATGCCCACCGCGCACTACGCGATGGGCGGCATCCCGACCAACGTCGCCGCCGAGGTGCTGGCCGACAACGACACCGTCGTGCCCGGTCTGTACGCGGCCGGTGAGTGCGCCTGCGTCTCGGTGCACGGCTCCAACCGGCTCGGCACCAACTCGCTGCTCGACATCAACGTCTTCGGCAAGCGCGCCGGGCAGAACGCGGTCGAGTACGCCAAGACCGCCGACTTCGTCCCCCTCCCCGCCGACCCCGTCGCCGAGGTGCGCGGGCTGATCGAGGGGCTGCGCGCCAACCCCGGCACCGAGCGCATCGCAACGCTGCGCAAGGCGCTGCAGGAAGAGATGGACAAGAGCGCGCAGGTGTTCCGCACCGACGCGTCGCTGTCGCACGTGCTCGACGTGATCTCGGACCTGCGCACCCGCTACCGCAACGTGCACGTCGACGACAAGGGCAAGCGGTACAACACCGACCTGCTCGAGGCAGTCGAGCTCGGATTCCTCCTCGACATCGCCGAGGTCGTCGTCGTGGCCGCGCGCAACCGGGAGGAGAGCCGCGGTGGCCACCAGCGCGACGACTTCCCGACCCGCGACGACGAGAAGTTCATGAAGCACACGATGGCCTACCTCACGGGCGATCCGCACTCGTCGCACGCCGACGACCACATCACACTCGACTGGAAGCCGGTCGTCATCACCCGCTACCAGCCCATGGAGAGGAAGTACTAGCAATGGCGTCCACGACGCTCGAGCACACCGACTCCGGACCCGCCGAGGACACCGCTGCCGACACCGGCATCCAGGCCTTCCTCGTGACCTTCATCGTGCGCCGGTTCGACCCGGAGGTCGATGAGGAGCCGCGCTGGGTCGACTACGACGTCGAGCTGTTCTCCACCGACCGCGTCCTCGACGCGCTCCACAAGATCAAGTGGGACGTCGACGGCTCCCTGTCGTTCCGCCGCTCGTGCGCGCACGGCATCTGCGGGTCGGACGCGATGCGCATCAACGGCCGCAACCGGCTCGCCTGCAAGACCCTGATCAAGGATCTCGACATCTCGCAGCCGATCTACGTCGAGGCGATCAAGGGCCTGCCCCTCGAGAAGGACCTCATCGTCGACATGGAGCCGTTCTTCGCGTCGTACCGCGAGGTGCAGCCGTTCCTGATCTCCAGCTCCGCGCCCGAGCCGGGCAAGGAGCGCGTGCAGTCGATCGTCGATCGCGAGGTCTTCGACGACACGACCAAGTGCATCCTCTGCGCGGCATGCACGTCGTCGTGCCCCGTCTTCTGGACCGACGGCCAGTACTTCGGGCCGGCGGCCATCGTCAACGCGCACCGGTTCATCTTCGATTCGCGCGACGACGCCGGCGACGCGCGGCTCGACATCCTCAACGACAAGGAGGGCGTGTGGCGGTGCCGCACGACCTTCAACTGCACCGAGGCGTGCCCCCGCGGCATCCAGGTCACGCAGGCGATCGCCGAGGTCAAGCAGGCCGTCCTGCGCGGTCGGTGACAGCGCGGGATGCCGAGGCGCCCCCGCTTCCCGGCCGGGCGATCATCCGGCAGCAGTGGGGCGAGGTCTCGTTCCTGCACTGGCGCGTCGAGCCCGCTCGCGTGGCCCCGATGCTGCCGCCCGGCACGCGGCCCGATGTCTTCGACGGATCGAGCTGGGTCGGCCTGATCGGCTTCATGCTGTCCGGACACCGCTTCCTGCCGTTGCCGCCGGTGCCCGTGCTCGGCACGTTCGCCGAGATCAACGTGCGGCTGTACTCGATCGACGACAACGACGAGCGCGGCGTCGTGTTCCTCTCGCTGGACGCGGACCGGCTGCTCCCCGTCCTCGCGGCCAACGCCCTCTACGGCCTCCCCTACACGTGGTCGCGTGTGGCGGCGGTCCGACGGGGCGACACCTGGCGCTATCGATCCGTGCGCCATACCGGCGGCCGGGTGGGCACCCGATTCTCGGTGCGGGGGCTCGGTGAGGCCGACGACACGCCGCTCGCGCACCACCTGACCGCGCGGTGGGGCTTTCACGAGGCCGTGCGCGGACGCACCATCTACGGGCGCAACATCCACTCCCCGTGGCCCTTGCAGCGCGGCCGGCTGCTGTCGCTCGATGACGACCTGCTCGAGGCGGCGGGCTTCGAGGGACTGGCGGCGTCGGAGCCCGCGTCGGTGCTGGTCTCCCCCGGCGCGGTGGTGACGGACTTCGCTCGGCCCTCGACCGTGACCGCCTCGGGTCGCCGGCGCTGATCGGTACCCTGGAGCGGTGAGCAGCAGCGGCGGGCCCCTTCCCGGGCAGGAGGCCGCCGAAGCGGATGCCCGCAACCGCTGGGAGCTCGCGCAGGAGTCGTTGCGGGAACGTTTCGAGGAGCCGGTCGAGAGAGCGACCCGCATCACGCGTCGTACGCTCGCGTGGTTCCCGATCCGCGTCTGGCGGCACTTTCTGCGGCACAACGGGTTTCTGCTCGCGGCGGGCGTGAGCTATCAGTCGCTGTTCGCGATCTTCGGCGTGCTGTATCTGACCTTCGTCTCCGTCGGGCTGTGGCTCGGGGCGAGCACGGCGGCCATCGACACTCTCATCGACGTCATCAACGGATACATCCCGAACCTGATCGGCGACGGCGGGCTCGTCACCGAGGACCAGGTCGAGGCGGTGGCCGCCGACAGCGTCGGCACTCTCGGCGTCACCGGCGCCATCGCGCTGGTGATCGTCGTCTGGACGGCCATCGGCTTCATCACCTTCGCCCGCCGCGCCGTGCGCGACATCTTCGGCCTGCCGTTCGACACCCGCGCCTACGTGCTGCTGAAGGCCCGGGATCTGCTCGCGGCCGTACTGTTCGGCGCTGCCCTGCTTCTCGGCGCCGCCGTGGGCAGCATCGCCACGTGGGCGCTCGATTCCGTGTTCGCCATCTTCGGCGTGGAGCTGGCGGGAGGCGTCTCGCAGAACATCGTGCGCGTGTCCTCCCCGCTCGTCGCCTTCGCGATCAACGCCGCCGCGCTGGCGGGCATGTTCCGGTTCCTCTCCGGAGCCGCGCTGTCGTGGCGCCGCATCTGGCCCGGGTCGCTGCTCGGCGGCGCGGCCATCGTCGTGCTCCAGCTGGGCGCCGGGCTGCTGCTGAGCTACACCCCCTCCAATCCGCTGCTGACGACCTTCGCGGTGCTGATCGGGTTCCTGCTCTGGTTCCGCCTCAACGGCATCGTCGTGCTCGTCGCCGGCGCCTGGATCGCGGTCGCCGCGACCGACCGCGATCTGGCGCTCGCCCACGTGAGCGAGGAGGAACGCCTCCGCGAGGAGCACCGGGCGCTGCTCGTGGCCGCTCGCATCCGTCTGCGTGACGAACGCCAGGCTCTCGCCGCTGCCCCCTGGTATCGACGCTGGGTCGCTGCTCGGCGGGTGACCGAAGCCGAGGAGCGGCTGGCGCGCGTCGAGGCCGCCGCTCCCCCGGAACCGCGGGTGCGCGGCTTCCTCGACTAGCCTCGGACGGCGTCCTCGTTCGAGGCGTTTCGCGTCGTGTCGTCGGCCACGGATACGCTGGCGCGCATGCCCCGCACCATCCGCATCGCATCGGTCAACGTCAACGGCATCCGCGCTGCCGTCCGCAAGGGCATGCACGACTGGCTCGAGGCCGCCGACGTCGACGTCCTGACGCTGCAGGAGGTGCGCGCGGAGGCCGCGCACCTGGCCGAGGCGCTGCCCGGATGGCACATCGTCAACGACGAGTCCGCGAGGAAGGGCCGTTCGGGCGTCGCCATCGCCAGCAGAAGCGCTCCGACCCACTGGCGCACGGACTTCGGCGACGACGCCCTCGACTCGGCCGGCCGATGGATCGAGGCCGACTACCGCCTCGATGGGCAGACGGTGCGGGTCGTCAGCGCGTACGTGCACACCGGCGAGGCCGACACCCCGAAACAGGACGCGAAGTGGGCGTTCCTCGATGCGATGGAAGCGCGGATGCCGGTGATGCGCACCGAGGTGCCGCTGACGGTCATCACCGGCGATCTGAACGTCGGCCACCGCGAAATCGACATCCGCAACTGGCGCGGCAATCGCAAGAAGTCCGGCTTCCTGCCGCGCGAGCGCGCCTACTTCGATCGGTTCACGGGCGCCGAGGCGGCCGCCGTCACGTGTGTCGACGGCTCGACCGGCACCGGGTTGGGGTGGGTCGATGTGGGACGACGAGCGCACGGCGATGTGGATGGTCCGTACACGTGGTGGTCGAACCGCGGCAAGGCGTTCGACACCGACACCGGGTGGCGCATCGACTATCACCTCGCCAGCCCGGAGCTCGGTGCATGCGCCGAGGCCTACCGGGTCGATCGTGCGCCGTCATGGGATACCCGATGGAGCGACCACGCACCGGTCGTCGTCGACTACGAGTTGCGAAGCTGATACCCGGCCCCGATAGGCTCGGCACTGGTCGGCGGAGGGTCGGCTGTCTTCGATGCAGGAGATCGCATGCGAACCAGTCCCCACGTCCTTCCTCTCGCGCTGATCGCCGGGCTGGCGATCACGCTCGCGGCATGCACCGGCTCCTCCTCACCCGATGCCGAGACGCGAACGATCACCGGCAGCGTCGCCCCCGTGACCGAGGGTGCATCCTCTGCGGATTGGACGGTCACGGCCTGGCAGGCGGGCGAAGGCGAACCCGAGGTGGTGGCGGAGGCGTCCGCCGATGACGACGGTGCTTTCAGCATCGACGTCGCCGACGCGGGCGAGTCGGTCGCCTACCTCACGGCCGAGAGCTCGTCCGGCGACGCGACGCTCGCGGTGGCCGTCGCGGACCTCTCCCAGACGTCGAAGGTGACCCTCAACGAACGCACGACGGTCGCGGCGGCCTACGCGCTCGCGCAGTTCGTCGAGGCCGAGGGGATCACCGGCCCGTCCCCCGGACTCGACAACGCCGCCGCGATGGCCGCGACCCTCGCCGACCCCGCATCCGGCGACTACGGCGACGTGCTGACCACGGCGCCCAACGGCAACGAGACCTCGACCCTTCCTGCCTTCACCTCGCTCACCGACATGCTCGGAGCCTGCATCGTCGATGACGAGAACTGCTCCCGGCTCACCGACGCCGCCGGAGTGGATGCCGGTGCGGACGCGCTGCAGACGTTCGCCGCAATCGCGCGCGACCCGAGCGCGGACCCGGAGGCGCTGTTCGAGATCGCCGCCGCCGAGGCCGGCGACCGTCCCGGCCTGTCGGCCGCGCCGGCGGCATGGACGCTCACGCTGCTGTTCGACGGCGGTGGCGACCAGCTCGCTGGCCCCGGCAACTTCGCGATCGACCCCGAGGGCAACATCTGGGTCAACAACAACTACGAATACAACGCCGATCCTCAGACCCCGGTGTGCGGCAGCGATCAGATGTTCAAGTTCTCGCCCACCGGCGAGCTGCTCGAGACCTACTCCGGCGGAGGCCTGAGCGGATCGGGTTACGGCATCGAGTTCGACGCGACCGGAGACATCTGGCTCAGCAACTTCGGCTTCGCCGCGCCCGCGCCCGGATGCCCCGACGACGAGCAGCCGCCGCACAACAGCATGTCGCTGTTCGCCTACGACGGCACCGCGATCTCGTCCGACACCGGCTACACCGAGGGCGACCTGTCGTGGCCGCAGGGCATCGAAGTGGCCGGCGACGGCGGCGTCTGGATCGCCAACTGCGGAAACGACACCGTCTCGCTGTACCCCGAGGGCGACCCCGAACAGGGCGTCAACCTCGGCAGCATGGGACTCGAGCAGCCGTTCGACGTCGTCGACAACGGCGAGCGCATCTTCGTCACGGGAACGGTGAACAGCACGGTCGCCGTCGCCGAACGCGATGGCACGCCGATCGAGGGCTCTCCCCTGACGGGCTCGTTCGACCGCCCGATGGGCGCAGCGGTCGACGCGGACGGGAATGTCTGGATCTCCAACTCCGGCGGCATCACGCTGCCCTGCCCGGAACGTGTCGCCGACGGTCGCGGCACGCCCTCGGTCGTCATGATCTCGCCCGACGGAACCACGGTGAGCGAGCCCTACACCGGCGGCGGGCTGACCCTCCCCTGGGGCATCGCCACGGACGGCGACGGCAACGTGTGGGCGGCGAACTTCGAGGAGCAGCGCATCTCGCACTTCTGCGGCGTGAACGCCGACACGTGCCCGCGCGGACTGCAGACCGGCGATGCGATCTCGCCCGAAGACACGGGCTATTCCTTCGACGGACTGCAGCGAAGCACGGGCATCACCGTCGATCCCTCCGGCAACGTGTGGACGACGAACAACTGGAAGACCGCGGCGGTGCAGACCAACCCCGGTGGGCACCAGATCGTCGCGTACATCGGTGCCGCCGCGCCCGTGGCCGTGGCTCCCTTCGAGTGAGGGGCCTCGGCCGGCGCGACCCTAGGATTGTTCAGTGACCAAAGCGCGCCTGTACTCCGGAATGCAGCCCTCGGCCGACTCCCTTCAGATCGGCAACTACATCGGGGCCCTGATGCAGTGGCGCGATCTGCAGGAATCCTACGACGCGTTCTTCTCGGTCGTCGACCTGCACGCCATCACGCAGCCGAACGACCCGAGCGAGCTGCGGGAGAAGACCCGCCGCACTGCGGCGCAGTACATCGCCGCCGGCATCGAGCCGGCCAAGTCCACCCTCTACGTGCAATCGCACGTCTCCGCGCACGCCGAGCTCGCTTGGATCCTCGGCACCCTCACCGGCTTCGGCGAGGCGGGCCGGATGACGCAGTTCAAGGACAAGTCCCAGCGGTACGGCCAGGACGCCACCTCGGTCGGCCTGTTCACCTACCCGGTGCTGATGGCCGCCGACATCCTGCTCTATCAGACGGCGGTGGTGCCCGTCGGCGACGACCAGAAGCAGCACATCGAGCTGACCCGCGTGCTCGCCGAGCGGTTCAACTCGCGCTTCGGCGACACGTTCCGCGTGCCGATGCCCGTGATCCAGCAGGACACGGCCCGCATCTACGACCTGCAGAATCCGCTCGCCAAGATGTCCAAGTCCGCCGAGTCGGATGCCGGCGTGCTCTGGCTGCTCGATGATCCCTCGGCGAGCGCGAAGAAGATCATGCGCGCCGTCACCGACAGCGAGGGCAGCGTGCGCTACGACCGCGAGGCCAAGCCCGGAGTGTCGAATCTGCTGGTGATCTACGCCGCGCTGTCCGGGCGGCAGATCCCGGCGATCGAGGACGAGTACGCCGGGCGCGGCTATGGCGACTTCAAGAAGGGGCTGGCCGAGGTCCTCGTCTCGGAGTTCGAGCCCGTGCGGGCGCGCGCCCTGGAACTGCTCGACGACCCCGCCGAGCTCGACCGGGTGCTCGGGGCGAACGCCGACCACGCAGCCGAGGTCGCCGAGACCACGCTCTCCGACGTCTACGACAGGATGGGGCTGCTCCGTCGGCGCTGACCGCGGCACCTGGCGGCAGCAAGCCTGCCGAGAGGAGGATGACTGCCCAGTCGAGGATGAATCCGCCCCGAATCCTCCGCGCTGCGGCATTCGACCTCCCCTTGGCAGAGAACCCGCCCCACCGCCTCACATCCTCAGCTCGTGCGCGGCTCCCGGCGCGTCGGCGCGTGGTCGCGCTGCAACGACTCCTCCGCCGCATCCGCTGCACCAACGGTGCCGCCCGTGCGCTTCCCGGCCCGGCGCTCGCGGCCTCCCTCGAAAAGCAGGTACAACACCGGCACCAGCACGAGCGTGAGCGCCGTCGACGATATCAATCCGCCGATGACGACGATCGCAAGGTCCTGGCTGATGAACCCACTCGAACCGGTGACGCCGAGCGCCATCGGGATGAGCGCGAAGATCGTCGCAAGAGCCGTCATCAGGATGGGGCGAAGACGCTGTCGAGCACCGTTGAACACGGCGTCGCGGACGCTCTGACCTTGCCCGCGATACTGGTTGACCAGGTCGATGAGCACGATCGCGTTCGTGACCACGATGCCGATGAGCATCAGCATGCCGATGAGCGCCGAGATGCCCAGCGGACGGCCGGTGGCCAACAGGAGAGCGATCGCACCGGTGGCAGCGAACGGGATCGATACGAGCAGGATGAGCGGCTGCGCGAGCGATCGGAAGGTCGCGACGAGCAGCAAGAACACGATCGCGACGGCAACGAGCATGGCCAGGCCAAGCTGCTGGAACGACTCCTGCTGAGTCTCGGCGAGGCCGCCGATCGTCGCACTCGTGCCGGACGGCATGTCGAGGTCGTCGATGCGCTCTTCGACCTCGGTGGTCACCGCCCCGAGATTCCCTTCGGCGGGGGTGACCGAGACGGTGGCGACGAGGTCGCCGTCCTGACGGGTGAGCGAGGTGGGCACCGTGACCTCCTCGACCGTGGCGAGGTCGGTCAACGGCACCGGGCCGGCAGCGGTCGGGACCGGCAGGTCCGCGAGTTCGTCGACCGTCTGCGGAGCGGGTGCGTCGTCGATGAATATGCTGTACTCCTCATCGTCTATCGTCACGTTCCCGACGCTCTGGGGGGACAGGATGGCACCTACCGTGCCGAGCAGCTGGATCTCGGTGAGACCTCTCTCCAGGGCGACGTCGCGATCGACCGAGATCTGCACGATCGGCTGTGCAGGGGCGAGGTCGCTGGTCACCTCGGTCGTGTCCGGCGTCCCCTCGAGTGCCGCGTAGACCTCGTCGGTCGCCGCAGCCAAGTCGCTCTCGTTCTGGGCGCTGACCACCACGTCCACCGAGCCGCCGACACCGGCGCCCATCGCCGTGGCATCACTGAGACTGACCTCGCCGGGGCCATCGATCTCGGCGAGTTGCGTTCGGATCTCTTCCTGCAGCGCCGACTGATCCGCCTCGGGATCGGTGTTCACGATGAACGTCGCGGTGCCGCCGCCCCCGCCGAGAAGAGCGGAGAAGTCGCCCCCGCCTCCGCCGCTCGAGCCGGCCATGAGCATGACGTCCTCGACCCCGCCCACCTCCAGCAAGGTGTCCTCGACGTCGCGGGCGCCGTCCGAGACCGTCTCGAGGTCAGAGCCGCTCGGGAAGCTCTGGGTGACCATGACCATGTTCTGCCCGGTGCTGCCGAGGAAGTCCACCTTCAGCAGCGGCACGAGCGAGACAGTGATGACCAGCAGCAGACCGGATGCCACCAGCGTGATGACCGGATGCTTCTGGGTGCCGCGCAGAATCGGCTTGTAGCCGCGCTGCAACCACGTCTTGTGCTCCTTCTCTTCCGCAGCCACGCGCACGGCCTCAGGGTCGGCGACGTCCTTCGGCTGATGCAGGAACCAGTAGGACAGCACGGGGACGATCGTCAGTGCCACCAGCAGCGACGAGAGCATGGCGATCGTGACTGTCAGGGCAAACGGCGCGAAGAGTTCTCCGACGATGCCGCCGACGAGTGCGATGGGCAGGAACACGGCCACGGTGGTGAGCGTCGAAGATGTGATGGCGCCCGCGACCTCTCGAACGCCCGCGAGGATCGCACGCACCTTCTCCTCTCCGTACGAGAGGTGTCGTTTGATGTTCTCGATCACGACGATCGAGTCATCCACCACGCGCCCAATGGCGATCGTGAGAGCGCCGAGGGTGAGCATGTTCAGTGAGTAGCCGCCGAGGTTCAGACCGATGAAGGTCACCAGAACTGACAGCGGAATCGAGATCGCGGTCACGATCGTCGAGCGCAGCGACAGCAAGAAGACCAGGATGACGACGATCGCGAACAGCAGACCGAGGAGCCCTTCGACAGCCAGATGCTGGATCGACTCTTCGATGAACGGCGCCTGGTCGAATACGACAGTCAGCTCGAGTCCCGCGACTTCATCGGTCAGCTCGGAGATGGCGTCGGCCACAGCGTGCGAGATCGCCACGACGTCGCCACCCTGCGCTGCGGTGATGGAGATCGACAGCGCCTGATCGCCGTTCATACGCGTGATGGACGTCTGGTCCTCGGTGACGAGCGCGACATCGGCGACGTCACCGATCGTCACCACCGCTCCCGGCTGCGTCTGGCTGGCCATGGGCAGTGAAGCGATATCTCCGGCAGAGTCTACCGGCGTGCCGCCCTGCACCGGCACGAGCGAACCGTCATCCGTCACCGAACCCAACGGCAGCGTCATGCCGTTCGCCTCGAGCGTCTGGGAGATCGCCTGCGGGCTGAGGCCGCTCTGCGCGAGCGCAGCCGCATCAGGCGTGATCACGACGCGCTCGACGGCGCCGCCTGAGACCGCGGCCGAGCGGACTCCCTCGATGGCTTCCAAGCGCGGCACGACAGTGTCCGAGAGCGTCGCCGAGAGGGCTGTCAAGTCCTCATCGGCAGACGACGCCGTCATGAAGATGACCGGGATGTCCGCGGTGCTGCCCGCAACGAGGTTGGGCTCGGCATCGCTCGGCAGACCCGCGGAGAGCCCGTCCAGCGCCTGCTCCACCGACGTGCGGAACTCGTCGGCGTCCGTGCCATAGGCATACGCGACCGAGACCATCGACATGCCGGAGGAGGACGTGGCAACCACCTGCTCGACATCGCCCATGTCGGTGATCGCCTGCGAGATCGGCACGCTCACCTGTTGGTCGACGACTTCGGGGCTGGCGCCGGGGACGACGGTGACGACCGTGGTCTGCGGAAGCTCGAGGGAGGGGATGAGCTCCTGCTTGAGCTGAGTCATCGAGAAGACCCCGAACGCGGCGATCAGGAGGGTGATCAGCGCGACCAGCGTGCGATTGGCCAAGCTGAATCGGGCAAGACGGAACAAGGAACACCACCGTTGAGTCGACGAAGGGAAAGGGCGGACGCGCCCGGCGAGATACTTTGCCTCACGCAAAGCTTAGCGCAATGCTACGCATCAGAATCCCATCCCCGCGGCGACGCATGAGGCTAATCTCAAGAGCGTGGACACCAACGAGGAGGCCGAGCGCGCATCGCTACTCGATGAACTGCTGAAGATCCAGAACGACCTGGAGAACTCCTTCGTCCCCGAGATCATCGAGCCGATGCTCACCCTCAACCTCACGATGCAGCAGCTCAAAGTGCTCGCGATCGTCATGACGGAGCCCGAAGGCAGCACGGTTCAGGCGCTTGCCAAGACGATCGGCGTGTCACTGGCGACGATGTCGGGCATCGTCGATCGACTCGAATCACAAGAGATGATCGGTCGCATCCTCGACCCGCGGGACCAACGAGTCCGCCGCGTCACGGCGACGCCTCTCGGGCGCGAAACGGTGCAGCGACTGCTGGCCGGGCGGCCGGAGCTCCGGCGCACGCCACTGAATCGCATCGCCATCGATGACCTGCGTGCACTCACCCAGGGCGTCCGTGCGCTGCTGCGGGCGACGCAACAGGACTCGGCGGGTTAGACGGAACGCATGCCCGAGATGCCCGAGGTGCAGGGGCTCGTCGCGTTCCTCGCCGAGCGCGCGGCCGGCCGGACGATCACGCGCGCGAGCGTGGTGCAGATCGCGGCGCTGAAGACGTTCGAGCCGCCCGTGCAGGCCCTCGTCGGCAGCCGGATCGACAGCGTGCGCAGGCACGGCAAGTTCGTCGACATCGGATGCCGCGACGCCGCCGGCTCGAACATCCACCTCGTCTTCCACCTGGCCAAGGCCGGCTGGCTGCGCTGGTACGAGCAGGTGCCGACCGCCCCGCCGAAGCCGGGGCGCGGCCCGATCGCGATGCGCATCGGTCTCGACGACGGCTGCGGCTTCGACCTGACCGAGGCGGGCACCAAGAAGTCGCTCGCCGTCTCGGTCGTCCGCAGCGTCTCCGATGTGCCGGGGATCGCACGCCTGGGGCCGGAACCCCTCGACGCCGACTTCACCCGCGATGCCCTCGCGCAGATCCTCGCCGGCCGGCGCACGCAGATCAAGGGCGTGTTGCGCGACCAGTCGATCATCGCGGGCATCGGCAACGCCTACTCCGACGAGATCCTGCACGCCGCCCGGCTCTCGCCCTACGCGCTCGCCGCATCCCTCTCCCCCGACGACGTCGATGCGCTCCACGCCGCCCTGCACACCACGCTCGACGAGGCGCTCCGGGCCGCCGCGGGAGCTCCTCCCGCCGAGCTCAAGGACGCCAAACGCCGCGGGATGCGGGTGCACGGCCGCCGCGGGCAACCGTGCCCCGTCTGCGGCGACACCGTGCGCAGCGTGTTCTTCGCCGACAACTCCCTCGAGTACTGCCCCACCTGTCAGACCGGCGGCAAGATCCTCGCCGACCGGCGGATGTCGCGGCTGCTGAAGTAGCCCGGGCCGGGCCTACAGCGCCCGCACGTCGTCGTCGACCCAGTCGAGCGACCGCTCGACGGCCTTGCGCCACAGCCGCACGCGACGGTCACGCTCGCCGGGGTCCATGCGCGGCATCCACCGCACGTCTTCGCGCCAGTGCTCGCGCAGCTCCCCGAGCCCGCTCCAGACCCCGGTGGCGAGGCCGGCCGCGTAGGCGGCGCCGAGCGCCGTCGTCTCGATGATGCGCGGACGCACGACGGGGATGCCGAGGATGTCGGCCTGGAACTGCATCAGCAGCCCGTTGCGCGTCATGCCGCCGTCGACCCGCAGCTCGTCGAGTTCGTCACCCGTGTCGGCGCAGGCCGCCTCGATGACATCGAGGGTCTGGAAGGCCGTCGCCTCGAGCGCCGCGCGCGCGATGTGCGCCTTGGTGACGAAGCGGGTCAGCCCCAGCAGCGCTCCGCGGGCGTCGGGTCGCCAGTGCGGCGCGAACAGACCCGAGAACGCCGGAACGAAGTACGCCCCGCCGCTGTCGTCGACCGACTCCGCCAGGCGCTGCACGTCGTGCGACTCCGCGAACATGCCGAGGTTGTCGCGCAGCCACTGCACCAGGGAGCCGGTGACCGCGATGGATCCCTCGAGCGCGTACCGCGCAGGTTCACCATCGAACCGGTAGGCCACCGTCGTGATCAGTCCATGCTGGGAGTGGACGATCTCGGCGCCGGTGCCGACGAGCAGGAAGTTGCCGGTGCCATAGGTGTTCTTGGTCTGCCCCGCCTCGAACGCCGCCTGCCCGAAGGTCGCCGCCTGCTGGTCGCCGAGGATCCCCGCGATCGGCACGCCCCGCAGCGCACCGGGCGCCGAGACCTCGCCGAGCACTCCGACGGACGACACGATCTCGGGCATCATCGACCGCGGGATGCCGAAGACGCCGAGCATCTCGTCGGACCAGTCGAGCGTCTCGAGGTCCATCAGCAGCGTGCGGCTGGCGTTCGTGACGTCGGTCACGTGCCGTCCGCCCCGGCGGTCGCCCGTCAGGTTCCAGATCAGCCATGTGTCGGGGGTGCCGAACGCCAGGTGCCCGGCCTCCGCGCCCTCGCGCGCGCCCGGGACGTGATCGAGGATCCACCGGATCTTCGACGCCGAGAAGTACGTCGCCAGGGGCAGGCCCGTCCGCCGGGCGAAGCGGTCCGCGCCCCCGTCGGCGGCCAGGTCGTCGATCAGCTGCTGCGTGCGCGTGTCCTGCCACACGATGGCGTTGTGCACCGGGCGCCCCGTGCGCCGGTCCCAGACGATCGCCGTCTCGCGCTGGTTGGTGATGCCGATCGCCCCGATGCGCGCCAGGGGAAGGGATGCCGACGATGCGGCGGCCTGCAGCACCCACTCCGTGTTCGTCCAGATCTCGACCGGGTCGTGCTCGACCCACCCGGCGCGCGGGAGGATCTGCGTGTGCTCCCGCTGCGCGGAGCCCACGATCGCCCCCTCGCGATCGAACACGATGGCGCGCGTGGACGTGGTCCCCTGGTCGACGGCGATCACGTGGTCGGCCACGTCGCCTCCTCCGTCCGAACCTGCCCGGGGTCGATCATCTCGAGCGCGCGGCGCACCTCGTCCTCGATGCGCCTCGTATCCCAGCCCAGCACTCCCGCGACGACATCCGCGACCTCGCGCGCGACCGCCTCGTTCGCCTGCCCCGTGAATGCGAGGCTCGTGCGGCGCAGCAGCACGTCGTCGAGGTGCCAGATGAGCTCGGTCCGCGCCAGATGGCGGAGCTCGCCGGTGGAGTAGGTCGGGGCGCTCGTGAGCGGCCGATCGTCGGCATCGTCGCGCATGCGCGCCATCACGGCGACGGCGCGCGTGCCGTAGCGCTCCAGCAGCACGCGGGCACGGGCGCGGTCCACCCCGTGCGTGTGCATGTCGAGCCAGCGCTCACGAGCGCGCTGGCCGCGCGGAAAGCCGCGGCCGCCGCCGATCGCGAGTCCCCGTGTGCCGGTGCGGCGCGCGACCCCGAGCTCGGCGAGCACCACGTTCGACAGCCGCTCCCCGAGCGCCCGGAACGTCGTCCACTTGCCGCCGACGAGACTCAGCAGCACGACGCCGGCTCCGCCGGGCAGGGCACCCCGCTCGATGCGGTAGTCGCGCGAGACGTATCCCGGCGCGACGTCGCCGTGCCCCGGCAGGGGGCGCACTCCGGCGAAGCGATGCACGATCTGGCCGGCATCCACGGGGATGCCGGGGAAGACATGGCCGATCAGGTCGAAGAAGTACGCCACTTCTTCGTCGGTGCAGACGATCGGCTCGCGCATGTCGTGCTCGATGTCGGTCGTGCCGACCAGAACGCGACCCTTCAGGGGATAGATCAGCACGACGCGGCCGTCGCGGTGCTCGAAGAACAGCTCGCGACCGCCGGTCGCCTCGAGCAGCTCCGGGTGGTCGAGCACGATATGCGAGCCCTTCGTCCCGCCCACCAGGCGGCTCGGCACACCGAGCCCGACATTGGTCAGATCGGTCCACGGGCCGCTGGCGTTGACGACGACGGATGCCGCGAACTCGCACTCCCGCCCATCGCGCACGTCCCGCAGCACGATGCGTCCCGCCCTGCTCTCCACCGCCTCCACGTAC
Source organism: Microbacterium sp. LRZ72 (assembly GCF_033792225.1). Taxonomy (NCBI): domain Bacteria; kingdom Bacillati; phylum Actinomycetota; class Actinomycetes; order Micrococcales; family Microbacteriaceae; genus Microbacterium; species Microbacterium sp. LRZ72. The sequence goes on along the minus strand of NZ_JANGEX010000007.1, from coordinate 24,326 downwards.
GTGGCGGCGCGCGCGTGCGGGCCGGCCTCGAGTGCGTCGGTGAGCACGTCGAGCGCGAGGCGCTCCGGGTCGCGCAACGAGGCGTCCCAGTACGTCGCGGTGTACTCCACCCGGGGGTTGAGCCGGGGCAGCGCGCGCAGCGAGCGCCGGCGTCCGCGGAACGTGTGACGGGGCACGCGTCCCCGGCCGCGCGAGAACGCATCATAGATCGTCAGGCCCAGCTTGATCAGCAGCGCCCCGCGCTCGGTGCGGCGTCCCGCGCCGTGGCGCAGGAAGCGCAGGGGCGCGCTGAACAGGCCACTGAACGTCGTGAAGATCGGGATCGTCGTGCGCAGCGGGCGCACGTAGTGCGCGGCCGTGCGCAGCAGGTCGTTGCGCTCCGTGACGGCTTCGTGCACCAGCCGGAATTCACCGTTCTCGAGGTAGCGCACGCCGCCGTGGATCATGTGGGACGACGCCGCCGTCGCACCCACGGCGATGTCTCTCCGCTCGACGAGCGCGACATCGACACCCTGGAGGGCGAGGTCACGGAACGTGGCGAGCCCGTTGATCCCGCCGCCGATGATGAGCACGTCGGCATGCGGGCGTTCGAACAGGGCGGATGCCGCGGCCGCCACCGCTCCGCCATCGTCCGGCATCTCGCACCCCCTCTGCTCAACCCTAATCGCGCGCATCGACATCGGCGCGGCAGCACCCACGCCGGGCACGCCCGTCCGGGAATGATCCGCCCGCATGCGTTGCTACACTCGGCACAGACACAACGTGCTCCGGGGTCGGTGAGAATCCGAACCGGCGGTGACAGTCCGCGAGCTGCGCGGTCCCTCTCGAGAGGGGGGCGGCGTGGTCGACCCGGTGGAATTCCGGGACCGACGGTGATGCGTGGCAGGCCCACGCGAGTCCGGATGGGAGGCAGCACGCAGAGCGCCGCGGCGCCCTGATGCCGCAGACCGTCGCCGCACCCCCGGGGCCATCGAAGGACCGGGATGACCAGCAGCGACAACGAGTGGCGCGCCATGGGTCGCGCGTGCGAGCTGGCGGCCCGCGGTCCGCGGGGAGTGAACCCCCAGGTCGGCGCCGTCGTGCTCTCGCCCACGGGGGCCGTCATCGCCGAGGGATGGCATCGCGGTGCGGGCACTCATCACGCCGAGGTCGACGCCCTCTCGCACCTGGCGCCCGGCGAGGCCCGGGGCGCCACCATGGTCGTCACGCTCGAACCCTGCAACCACACCGGCCGGACCGGCCCGTGCGCCCAGGCACTGCTGGATGCCGGCATCGCCCGCGTGGTCTACGCGATCGACGATCCGGCCGATGTCTCGGGCGGCGGCTCGGAACGGCTGCGCGAGAACGGCGTCACGGTCGCCAGCGGCATCCGAGCCGACGAGGTCGGGGCCCTGCTGGAATCGTGGCTCGGCACCGTCGCGCGGGCCCGCCCGCTGGTGAGCGTCAAATGGGCCCAGAGCCTGGACGGGCGTGCGGCCGCGGCGGATGGCACGAGCCGCTGGGTGACGGGCCCGGAGGCGCGCGCCGACGTCCACCGGCGCCGTGCCGAGGCCGACGCGATCCTGGTGGGGATCGGCACGGTGCTCGCGGACGATCCGGCGCTCACCGCACGCGGAGCAGACGGTGCCCTCGCGCCGCACCAGCCGGTGCCGGTCGTCGTCGGCCGGCGTGGGATCCCGCGGGACGCCGCCATCCTGCGGCATCCGCACCCGCCGATCGTCGACGACGGGCGCGACCTGCCCGGCCTGCTCGCCCGGCTGCTCGAGCGCGGCATCCACCGCGTCTTCGTCGAGGGCGGGCCGACCATCGCGAGCGCCGTGATCCGCGCCGATCTGGCCGACGAGCTGCTGATCTACGTCGCGCCGATGCTTCTGGGCGGAGCGCGCACCGCACTCGGCGACATCGGCGTGCCCACGATGGCGGCCGCGCGCGCCCTGCGGATCATCGACACCGTCCGGCTGGGGGCCGACACGCTCTTCGTCGGAGCGCCGGCTTCTCCCCATCAGGCCGCCTCGCCCCCTGCGGCGGCCCGCGCGAGCGCTCCCCCCACACCCGAGCGAGAGGGCTGACATGTTCACAGGCATCATCGAAGAGATCGGCCGCATCGACGCGGTCGCGCCGGCCGGCGACGGCGTGCGGCTGCGCGTGCACGCCCCGCAGGGGGTGGTGGACGCGCACCACGGCGATTCGATCTCGGTCAGCGGCGTCTGCCTGACCGTGATCGAGCACGACGAGGCGGGCTTCACCGCCGATGTGATCCGTCAGACGCTCGCGATGTCGACCCTCGGCACGCTCGCGGTCGGCGACCCCGTCAACATCGAGCGGGCCACCGCGGTCGGCGACCGCCTGGGCGGGCACATCGTGCAGGGACACATCGACGGAACGGGACGCGTGCTCGAGGTGCGCCCGGGCGACCGCTGGCAGGTGGTGCGCATCTCGCTTCCTGACGCCCTTGCCCCCCTCGTCGTCGACAAGGGCTCCATCGCCGTCGACGGGATCTCGCTCACCGTCAGCGCGGTGAGCGCCGCGAACCTCACCGAGCCCTGGTTCGAGGTCTCGCTCATCCCCGAGACGCTCGAGGCGACCACCCTGGGCCATCGGGCGCCGGGCGACTCCGTCAACATCGAAACCGACATCCTTGCCCGTCACGTCCAGCGGATGCTGGGCTTCTCGCACCCGACCCCGACCGAGGGGGGAACACCGTGACCCTGTCCACCATCTCCGAGGCGCTCGCTGCGCTGCGTGCCGGCCGCCCGGTGCTCGTCGCCGACGACGAAGACCGTGAGAACGAAGGCGACGTGGTGCTCTCGGCCCAGCTGGCCACGCCGGAGTGGCTGGCATGGACGGTCCGCTGGTCGTCCGGCTTCATCTGTGCGCCGATGACCGCCGAGATCGCCGATCGTCTCGACCTGCCGCCGATGGTGGAGCGCAACGAAGACGCCCGCGGCACGGCGTACACCGTCAGCGTCGACGCCTCGTCCCGCGTGACCACGGGCATCAGCGCCGCCGACCGCGCACACACGCTCAGCGTTCTGGCGGACCCCGCGTCCACCCCGTCGAGCCTCATCCGCCCCGGCCACGTGCTGCCGCTGCGGGCCGTCGACGGCGGCGTCCGCGAGCGCGGCGGGCACACCGAGGCGGCGGTCGAGCTGATGCGGCTGGCCGGCCTCGCCCCGGTGGGCGCCATCGCGGAGGTCGTCGCCGAGGACGGCAGCATGATGCGGATGCCGGGTCTGCTCGAACTGGGCGAGCGCGACGGCGTGCCCGTCATCACGATCGAGCAGCTCATCGCGCACCTCGACGAGCACGATCCGCGTGATGCCTCCGAGACGCACGTGCACCGGCGCCGCGTGAGCCTGCGCGCCGAGGCGCGCGTGCCCACCGCGCACGGGGTCTTCCGCATCCTCGCGTACAAGGACCGCACGACCGGCACCGACCACCTCGCGATCATCGCGGGCGACCTGGTCGACACCCCGCTCGTCCGTGTGCACTCGGAGTGCCTGACGGGCGAGGCGTTCGCGTCGCTCAAGTGCGAATGCGGCCCCCAGCTGGATGCCGCGCTCGAGGCGATCGCCCGCGAGGGCGGCGTGGTCGTGTACATGCGCGGCCACGAGGGCCGGGGCATCGGGCTCATCAACAAGCTGCGCGCCTACGGCCTGCAGGAGCGCGGGCTCGACACGGTGGACGCCAACCTCGCACTCGGCCTGCCCGCCGACGCGCGCGACTACGCCGCGGCGGCGGGCGTGCTCGCCGACCTCGGGGTGGAGCGCGTGCGGCTGCTGACGAACAACCCCGACAAGGCCACGCAGCTGAAGGCGCTCGGGATGGACGTCGTCGAGCAGGTGCCCCTGCTCGTCGGCGTGGGACCGAACAACCACCAGTACCTCGAGACGAAACGGGATCGGATGGGTCACATCATCGACCAGGACGAGTTGGCCGAGGCCTTCGCCGAGATGAAGTCGGGACACGACGAATGAGCGGCTCCGGAGCGCCCCGTACCGGCGCGGTGGATGCCGCCGGCCTGCACGTCGTGGTCGTGGCGGGCACGTGGCACGACACCATCACCGACGGCCTGATCGCGGGTGCGCTGCGCACGATCGACGCCGCCGGTGCGCGCTCGACGCTCGTGCGCGTCGCCGGCTCCTTCGAGCTGCCGGTCGTCTGCAAGAGAGCCCTCGAGGAGGGGGCGGATGCCGTCGTCGCCCTGGGCGTGATCATCCGCGGCGGCACGCCGCACTTCGACTTCGTCGCGGCCGCCGCGACCGACGGGCTCACCCGCGTGGCGCTCGACACGGGCAAGCCGGTGGGCTTCGGCGTGCTGACCCTCGACGACGAGGCACAGGGGCTCGACCGCGCCGGCCTGCCCGGGTCGCGTGAGGACAAGGGCAACGAAGCGGCGGACGCCGCGATGCGCACCGCGATCGTGCTGCGCGAGCTGGCCGCGAGCGCCCGGGCATGACGGCGACGGCGGCCGCACCGGCATCCGCACCCGCCAACCCCCGCTCCCGCGTCATCGCGGCGAGCCTGGTCGGCACGACCATCGAGTTCTACGACTTCTACGTCTACGCCACGGCTGCGGTTCTGGTCTTCCCGATCCTGTTCTTCCCCACCGGCAACGACACGACCGCCCTGCTGTCCTCGTTCGCCGTCTTCGGGGCGGCGATGGTGGCGCGCCCCGTCGGCGCGGTGATCTTCGGCCACTTCGGCGATCGGTTCGGCCGCAAGGCCACCCTCGTGGCGTCGCTGCTGACGATGGGCATCGCGACCATCGTGATCGGACTGCTGCCGACCTTCGACGACATCGGCTGGTGGGCCGCACTGCTGCTGCTGGTGCTGCGACTGGCGCAGGGCTTCGCGCTCGGCGGCGAATGGTCCGGTGCCGCGCTCGTCGCCACCGAGAACGCGCCGAAGGGTCGCCGCGCCTGGTACGGCACGTTTCCCCAGCTCGGGGCCCCCATCGGGTTCATCATCGCCAACTCCGTGTTCCTGGCGATCTACTTCGCGCTGCCCCACCCGGATGGCGCAGAGCTGCGCTCGGCCGAGTTCCTCGCCTGGGGCTGGCGGGTGCCCTTCCTGTTCTCGGCGGTCATGGTGATCGTGGGTCTCTGGGTGCGGCTCAAGCTCGTCGAGTCCACGACGTTCACCGCGGCCGAGAAGTCGGGCGCGGTGCGCCGCTTTCCCGTCGGGGAGGTCGTGCGCAGGCACTGGCGACGCCTGATCCTCGGCACCTTCATCATGCTGGCCACGTACGTGCTGTTCTACCTGATGACGAGCTTCACGCTCTCCTACGGCACGAAGGCCTCGACGGATGCCGCGCAGGCGGCCGCCGATGCTGCCGGCGAGCCATTCGACGCGGCCGCCTACATTCCCGGGCTCGGCTTCGGCTACACCGACTTCGTCATCATGCAGATCGTCGGGGTCGTCTTCTTCGGCATCTTCACGATGCTCTCCGGGCCGCTCGCCGATCGTGTCGGGCGCCGGCTTCTGCTCATGTGGGTGACCGCGGCCATCTTCGTCTTCGGGCTGCTGTTCAACGTCTTCCTGCTCCCGCAGGTCGACCCGATGTTCACGGGCGCCCTGGTGCAGGCGTTCCTCATCCTCGGATTCCTGCTGATGGGCGCGACGTTCGGCCCCATGGGCGCCGTGCTGCCCGAGCTCTTCCCGACGAACGTGCGCTACTCGGGATCGGCCATCTCGTACAACGTCTCGTCGATCCTCGGCGCCGCGGTCGCTCCCCTCATCGCAGTGGCGCTGTGGGCTGCCGCCGGCGGGAGCCCCTGGCTCGTCGGCATCTACCTGTCGACCATGGCGGTACTGACGTTCGTGGCCCTCTGGTTCGCACCCGAGACCAAGGACGTCGACTACGACGCGAACCTGGGACGACCGGCGGCCGACGCACGCTGACGGGCCTGCGCGCGGGTGAGGCGCGCCTTGCTGGCGGTTGCGCCAGGTTGGCTCTACCGTGACGGTTATGGAGATCCTGCGTTCGATCGTCGTGCTCGTCCACCTCACGGGCTTCGCCCTGCTCTTCGGCGCCTGGGCGGCGCAGGCCTGGGGCGGCAAGCGGCTCGTCACCCGCCTGCAGCACGTCGGCTTCACCATCGCGGCCGTCGCCGGACTCGCCCTGGCCGCGCCCTGGGGCCTGTCGTACGAGCTCGACTACGCCAAGATCGCCACCAAACTCGTCATCCTGCTCGTGATCGGCGCCTTCCTCGGCATCGGCCAGGGACGCCAGCGCAAGAGCGGGTCGGTGCCGCCGGTGCTGTTCTGGGGCATCGGCGTGCTCACGTTCGCCAACGCGGCCATCGCCGTGCTCTGGCGCTGACCCCGCCCGCTTCCGCGCGTTCCCGAGAACGCTGCTGTGCCCCGGTTCCGTCAGGAAGCCGGGGCACAGGTGCGTTCTCGGCGGCTCCGGTGCGGTGGAGGCGGCGCACGGGTGGACGGGGATGCCGTCCTGTCGCCATAATTGGTGACAATTGCTCGACGACGAGCGCGACGACGAGATGGAGATCCCCACGTGATCATCGACTGCCACGGCCACTTCACCACCACTCCGCCCGGCGTCGCCGCCTGGCGGGATGCGCAACTGGCGGCGACCACGCCCGCCGAGCTCGACGTCGTGGTGGCGCGCGAGTACGAGGTGACCGACGACGAGATCCTCGAAGCCGTGGGCGGCGCGCAGCTGGCGCAGCAGCAGGAGCGCGGCACCGACCTGACCGTCTTCTCGCCCCGAGCCAGCTGGATGGGACACCACATCGGCGACGCCGCGACGTCGCTGGAGTGGACACGCCGTCAGAACGACCTCATCCACCGCGTCTGTCAGCTGTTCCCGGGCAAGTTCGCGCCCGTCGCGCAGCTGCCGCAGAGCCCCGGCGCCCCCATCGACGCCGCCGTCACCGAGCTGCGGCGCTGCGTGGACGAACTGGGCTTCATCGGGTGCAACGTCAATCCCGACCCGAGCGGCGGCCGCTGGGACAGCCCGGCGCTCTCGGACGGGTACTGGACGCCCCTGTGGGAGGCGATGGAGGAGCTCGACGTCCCCGGCATGGTGCACGTCTCGGCATCCGACAACGACAGCATCCACACCACCGGCGCCTACTACCTCGCCGCCGACACGACGGCGTTCATGCAGTCGCTCACCTCGGGCTTTCTCGCAGAGCACCCCGGACTGCGCCTGATCATCCCCCACGGCGGCGGCGCGGTGCCGTACCACTGGGGCCGCTTCCGCGGGATGGCGCAGGACAAGGGCTGGGACTTCGACGCGACCCTGTCGCAGATCTGGTTCGATACCTGCGTGTACCACCAGCCGGGCATCGACCTGCTGCTGGATGTCGTGCCGACGTCGCAGATCCTGTTCGGCTCCGAGATGATCGGCGCCGTGCGGGGCCGGGATCCGGAGACCGGCAAGTACTGGGACGACACGCGCTCCTACGTGGCCGCCTCCGCGCTTTCGGATGCCGCGAAGCAGCAGATCTTCGAGGGCAACGCGCGCCGCGTCTACCCCCGCATCGAGAGCTGGCTGCCCGCCGCCTGAGACGGCGTCGTTTCGTCTCGTCGCTCCGCTCCTCGCTCAACGACCGGTGCAGAACCGGTCGTTGAGCGAGCGAAGCGAGACGAAACGGGGCCCCGCAATCCGCGGAGGCCCCGTTTCTCGTCTCGGTCAGCAGCCGACCGGGACTACTCCGATTCCTCGTCGCGTTCGGGCTTGACGTACGCGCGCCCCTCGAGAGCCGCCCGGTCGATCTCCTCCTGGTCCTCGACGTAGGGGGTGCCGTGCGTGTGGAACGTCGCGACGGTCTTCATGCCCCACGCCTGGCCCTTGGCGCGCTCGGCCTGCGTCCACTCGACGACCGGCCAGTCCGGGTCGAGGATCAGCCGAGCCTGAGCGGTGGCGAACTCGATGCGGTTGCCGCCGGGCTCCCACACGTACAGGAAGAACGTCTGGTTGATGGCGTGCTTGTACGGGCCGTACTCGATGTAGACGCCGTTCTCGAGGCAGATGTCGGCGGCCTTGAGGATGTCCTCGCGCGAGTCGGGTGAGAACGCGAAGTGGTGGAAGCGCCCGCGCTCCTTCGTCCAGTCGTCCGAGTACACGACGTCGTAGGACTTCTGGTTGAACCGGAACCACCAGGCGCCGTACTTGCCGGTGTCGAGACGGACCCGCTCCGATTCGCGCGCCTTCATCACGTCGCGCCAGAACTCGCCCGCCGCGTCGACGTCGCTCGCGAGGTAGTTGATGTGGTCCATACGCCGCGCGTTGATGCCGCGGCCGGGATACGCCGACGCCTGGTTCTTCAGCGCGGGCCGGTCCTCGTCGTCGGGCACGTAGTGCTCGGTGTCGTAGTAGAGGCCCATCAGGTGGCCGTCCGGGTCCACGAACTCGTATGAACGGCCGACGCCGACCTCCGGCTCGCGCCATCCGCGTCCCAGACCGGCAGCCTCGATCGCCGCGACCCGGCGCTCGAGGGCCTCCGGGCTCGACGCGCGGTAGAGCGTGCGCCCCACGCCGTTGGTGTCGGATGCCGTGAGCTTGAGCGTGTACAGCTGGTACTCGTCCCAGCAGCGCAGATAGGACGAGTCGCCGATGCGGGCGACCTCCCGCATCGCGCAGATGTCCCGGAAGAAGTGGAGACTCTCCTCGAACTTCGGGGTGAACAGCTCGATACCGCCCAGGTGGGCGATGTCGAAGTTCTCGTACTCGGCCATGGTGTTGTCCTCCTTGACTGCGCCGGATGCCCGGCGGACGGGTGTTTAGCGACGTGTGATCAGCGGCGGGGACGCGGGAAGACGCGCCCGTCGAAGAGTTTGCGCGCGGTGCGCTCAGAGACGGAGGACCCGATCCACGCGCCGTCCGCATCCTGCGTCACCGCGACCCGGGCGGGGAACGCGCCGGTCGGGTGCTCGACGACCGTCTCGTCACCATCGAGCGCCTGCGCCATCTCGGCCCCCACGGCTCCGGGGATGCGGATGCCGGCGGCCACGGACGCCGCCATGAGCACGCCGATCGAGGTGTGCACCCGCCGGGGGATGAAGGCCCGGGTGCGGATGGCGCCTCCGGCGGCCGGCGGCGACAGCAGGAACATCTTCGGCACGCTCTGGTCTGCGGCGTTCTCGATGCCCATCAGAGGCGCGGCGGCCAGGCGCACGCGCTCGACCTCGGCCGCCAGATCGGCGTTCTCCTCGAGCTGTTCGGGCGTCTCGTCTCCCGCGACCCCGAACTCCGACGCGTCGAGCAGCACGACCGCCATGCCGTTGTCGACGAGCGTCACACGATGCCCCTCGATCTCGTCGACGACGTTCCCGCTCGGCAGCAGGGGAACCGCCCGCTCCACCGCCAGCTCGATCGCGCACGCCGTCCCTGGCACGCCGTCGATGGCGGCGTCGCCGTCGTAGTCGACGACCCCGCCGGGAGTGGCCACGTGCGAGGTCGCCAGGTCTCCCGTGTTGATCAGCCGGATGCGCACTGCGGTCTCGTCGGCATCCGCCTCGACCAGTCCGCGTTCGATCGCGAACGGCGCGACACCCGCGAGCAGGTTGCCGCACGTCTGCGTGTCGCTCACCTGAGGCTCACCCACGCCCAGCTGGAGGAACAGATAGTCCACGTCGGCATCCGGGCTCTCCGATCGCGACACGATCGCGACCTTCGACGTCAGCGGATGGGCCCCGCCGATCCCGTCGATCTGCCGGGGGTCGGGCGTGCCCATGATCCGCAGCATCAGGTCATCCCGTGCGGCACGATCGGCCGGCACATCCTCGGCCAGAAAGTAGGCGCCCTTGGAGGTTCCACCGCGCATGAGCATGCACGGGATGCCGTCGCGGAGCGGGTCAGCGGCCATCGCGCTGCGCCTGGCTCACGTAGGTCACTCCGAGCTGCTCGAGCACCGGGCGCAGGTTGTTGAGGTCCATCGAGATCTCGCCCGCCTCATACTTGACGCGGTTCGCGCTCTCCTTGGCCGCTCGTGCGCGGGACGCCTCCAGGGTCTCGGCCACGCGCTCGCGCGGCACGATCGCCACGCCGTCGTCGTCCGCGACGACGACATCGCCGGGGTTGACCACGACGCCGTCGAGCACGACGGGAAGGTTGACCGAGCCGGCCGTGTCCTTGACCGTGCCCTCGGCGCTGATGTGCGCCGCCCAGGCGGGGAACTTCATGGAGCGCAGCTCGGTCGTGTCGCGCACACCTCCGGACGTGACGTAGCCGCGCACACCGCGGACCTGCATCTGCGTGGCCATCAGCTCGCCGATGAAGCCGTAGGGCGAGTCGGTGACGGGCACGACGACGATGATGTCGCCGTCGCCGGCCTGCTCGATCGCCGCGTGCACCATCAGGTTGTCACCGGGGGCGACCGAGGCCGTGACCGCGGTGCCCGAGATCGTGACGCCCTGCTGGATGGGGCGGATGCGGGGACCGGCGTAGCCGATGCGACCCATCGCCTCGTGCACCGTCGCAGACCCGAACTCGGCGAGCGCATCGGCGGTTGCGCGGTCTGCGCGGGCGATATCGGTGACGACCACCTTGTCGGACATAGTTCTCCCTCATTGGCCTGCGGCTTCCGCCAGCGAACCATACCCCTAGCCGAATGGTCAAGATTCTGTCTACAATCTTGGCGACGGATAAATACCTCTGGCAATAGGTAAATGCGTTCCGTAGCATCACCGATACACCCACGGGCGACAGACCCACGGACAAGGAAGTCGAGGACACCTCACATGGCACGCAACCTCCAGGAGCTGCTGGACGAAAAGGGCAGCACCGTCGAGATGCTGCGCAACGCGCAGCTGGGCACCTACATCTACCCGGTCGTTCCGGCCGAGTTCAGCAACTGGCGCCGCGAGCAGAAGGCGTGGCGCGAGACGGCGGTCCTCTATGACCAGACGCACCACATGGTCAACCTGTTCGTCTCGGGCCCCGACGCCCTGCGTCTGCTCGCCGAGACCGGCATCAACGGCTTCAAGAACTTCCCCATCGACACGGCGAAGCAGTTCGTCCCGACGGCATCCAACGGCGGTGTGATCGGCGACGGCATCCTCTTCCGCGAGGGTGAGAACGACTACGTATACGTCGGCCGCGCGCCCGGCGCGAACTGGCTGCACTACCACGCCGAGACCGGCGGCTACAACGTCGAGGTGCGCTACGACGACCGCTCCCCCTCGCGCCCCTACGGCCAGGCCGTGCACCGCGAGTACTACCGCTTCCAGATCCAGGGCCCGAACGCGTGGGCGATCATCGAGAAGCTCAACGGCGGGACGCTCGAGCAGGTCAAGTTCTTCCACATGGGCTACCTCACGATCGCCGGCGAGCAGGTGCGCACCCTGCGCCACGGCATGGCCGGCGCGCCCGGACTCGAGCTCTGGGGCCCCTACGAGCAGCACGGCAAGATCCGCGACGCGATCCTCGAGGCGGGCGCCGAGTTCGGCATCGAGCCCTGCGGCTCGCGCGCGTACTCGTCGAACACGCTCGAGTCGGGCTGGATCCCCTCGCCGCTGCCCGCGATCTACTCCAGCGAGGCCGAGCGCGGCTACCGCGAGTGGCTGCCGGCGAACAGCTACGAGGCGATCAACGCGCTTGCGGGCTCGTTCGTCTCGGACAACATCGAGGACTACTACCTCAACCCGTGGGAGCTCGGCTACGGCTCGTTCGTCAAGTTCGACCACGACTTCATCGGTCGCGACGCGCTCGAAAAGCTCGACCCCGCTGCCCAGCGCAAGAAGGTCACGCTCGCGTGGAACGACGAGGACCTCTCGAAGGTGCTCACGACGGTGCTCGACCGCCAGGGCCCGGGCTACCAGTTCTTCGACCTGCCCAACGCCAACTACGGCTCGTCCAACTACGACGCGGTCATCGACGCCGACGGCACCAACGTCGGCCTGTCGATGTTCACGGGTGTGACGGCGAACGAGAAGCGCGGCCTGTCGCTCGCGACGGTCGACCACGACGTTCCGGTCGGCACCGAGGTGCGCGTGGTCTGGGGTGAGCCCGACGGCGGAAGCAAGAAGACCACCGTCGAGCCGCACGAGCAGATTGCGATCCGCGCCGTGGTCAGCCCCGTGCCCTACGCCGAGACGGCGCGCACGGAGTACCAGGGCGGCTGGCGCTCCAGCGGCCAGGCCTGAGACACGAGAGAGGGGGTGGATGCCGGTGTTCCGGCATCCACCCCCTTCTTCGTGCGCTCGCGCGTGGCCGTGCGGGCCGAGTGCACACGTCGTGTGCGAGTGCACACGCGAACAACGTGTGCACTCGCGCGTTGCGCGTGCGCTCGCGGTCAGCCGCCGACGCCCGGGTCGACCGCGATCGTCACAGACTTGACGCGCGTGAACGATTCGAGGGCCTCGGGCCCGTTCTCGCGTCCCCAGCCCGACGACTTGACGCCCCCGAAGGGGACCGCCGCATCGAGCATCGCCCAGCCGTTGACCCAGATGATGCCCGCCTCGAGGCGTTCCGAGACCCGGTGGGCGCGAGAGATGTCGGTCGTCTGGATGCCGGCGGCCAGCCCGTACGGCGTGCTGTTGGCCAGGCGCACCGCCTCTTCTTCGGTGTCGAATGCCTGCACCGTCAGCACCGGCGCGAACACCTCTTCACGCACCGCGAGGGCGTCGTTGTCGAGACCGGCGATGACGGTCGGTGCGAAGTAGAAGCCCCCGTCCAGATCGACCCGCTCTCCGCCGGCGACGACCGCGCCTCCCGCGGCCTTCGCATCCGCCACGAGCGCCTCCACACGGGAAAGGTGCTCGGCGCTCACGAGCGGGCCGATCACCGTGTCCGGATCGCTCGGACGCCCCAGCGGCACCCCGCCCACGGCGTCGGAGAGGATGCCGACGACGGTGTCGTAGAGCGGACGTTCGACCAGCAGACGTGGGCCGGCCATGCAGAACTGTCCGGTGTTGAAGACGAAGGCGCTGATGACCGTGCCGATCGCCTTGTCGAGATCGGCGTCGGCGAACACGATGTTCGCCGCGTTGCCGCCGAGCTCTGCGTGCACCGGCTTGAGCAGCTCGCCCGCAGTGCGTGCCACGATGCGGCCGATCGAGGTTGAGCCGGTGAAGGCGACCATGTCCACGGCGGAGTGGCGCACCAGCGCGTCGCCCAGTTCCGGCCCCGTGCCCGTGACGAGGTTGTAGACGCCGTCGGGAACGCCGGCTTCGTGCAGGATGTCGGCCATCAGCTGCGCCGTCAGCGGAGTCTGGGGCGCCGGCTTGTGCACGATCGTGTTGCCCGCGGCGAGCGCGGGAGCGATCTTCGACGACGACAGGATGAGCGGGAAGTTGAAGGGAGTGATCGCGCCCACGACCCCGCGCGGCTCCCGTCGCGTGTAGGCGAACGCCGGAAGCGGAGTGTCGCGCACGGCACCGTCCTGGTGCGGCGCGAGGGTCGCGTAGTACTCGTACTGGTCGGCCGAGTTCTGGACGTCGACCATCCGAGCGAACTGGATCGGCTTGCCGACATCCAGGCTCTCGGCCTGCGCCAGCTCTTCGGCGCGCTCGCGCATGAGCGCCGCCACGCGCAGCAGCACCCGCGAGCGCTCACGGCCCGAAAGCCGCGACCAGCGGCCGTCGTCGAAGGCGGCGCGGGCGGCCTGGGCTGCGGCATCCACATCATCGGGCGTCGCGGAGGCGGCCTCGCCGATGGAACGCCCCGTCGATGGGTCGAGCACAGTGGAGGTGCCACCGCCTGCCGGCGCCACCCATGCGCCGTCGATGAACAGGTCGGGTCGGGGGCGGGGCGCACTCGGCGCGGCGGACGTGTCGGTGGTCTGCGACATCGGGGACTCCTTCTCGAGATCGATTCGTCTACATGTATCGTCACACGGACGCGTCGATCAGGAGCGGATAGGTCAGCCGCGTTCGGCGAGGATGCGCTCGAACCAGGCGAGGGTCGCGCGCGTCATGTCGGCGGGCTGACCCGCGCTCTCGAGGGCTGCGAGAGCATCGCGCACCTCGTGCTCGCGACGCTCCGCGTGCGCATAGGTGCCCGACACGAGGCGGTCCACGAGCGCCGCACCGTCGGGTCCGAGCTCCTGCGCCATCTGGTCGCGCAGCCACTCCTCGGCGCCGACTTCGCGCGCGGCGCCCAGCCCCTCGATCATGAGCGTCGCGAGGCCCTTCATGAACACGCTGCGCAGCAGCTTGAGACGGGCGGCCGCGCCGACCCCTCCCGGCACGACCTCGACCGGCACCTGCAGCGGGCCGAGCACCTGCGCCAGCTGCTCGGCGCCTCCGCCGCCGGCGAGCAGGGCGGTGCGGTGGCCGGCGCGGGGCACGGGCGCCATCACGGCGACGTCGACCATGGGCACGCCGACCCTCGCGGCGAGCGCTTCGACCTCGGCCTTGGCCTCGGGCGCGGCGGTGTTCAGATCGGCGTACACGGCGGCACGCGGGACGAGCGGCAGAGCCTGTGCGGCCACCTCGACGGCGGCGCGGGCACCGACCAGGCTGAGCACGGCATCCGCCCCCGCGAGGGCGTCTTCGAGGTCGTCGACCTGCGCGATCTCGGCGTCGTCCACCTTCTGGAACGGGTCGTAGCCGCGCACGCTCGCCCCGGCCCGGCCGAGTCCGCGCGCGTACAGGCGGCCGGCTTCGCCCAGCCCGAGAATCGTGATCGTGGTCATCGGGACATCACCCTAGACCACCGCCGCCGACCTCGTGCGGTTCCCGCTCCGCGGGCGGCAGGCTCTCGAGATACTCCAGCGAGCGCCGGGACGTGCCGGCGAGCGAGCGGATGCCTCGCGTGCCCGCCGCGGGCTCGGGCCGGTACGCCTGCAGCAGATCGCGCGTCACCCCCGCCGCGGCGCGTCGCAGGACCTCGACGATCGGCTGCGTCGGCGCTCCGTCATCGGGAACGACGACGCCGAGGGCGGCGTACACGGAGCCGTCCGGTCCCGAGACCGGCACCGCGATGCCCCGCGACTCGAGGTGGATGTACCCCTCCGTCACCGCCACCCCTGCGGCGCGGACGTGGCGCACGCGGTCGCGCAGCTCCTCCGCGGTGCGGATCGTTCGATGCGTGTACACCTTCATCCCGTGCCGGGCGACGTCGTCAACCAGCGTGGAAGGAGCGTGCGCCAAGAGCACGAGGCCGCTCGACGAGGCATGCAGGGGGATGCGGCCGCCGATCAGCGTGGCGTTCACGACCGCGTCCCGCGCCGACATCCGCTCCACGAACAGCACGTCACGACCGGCGAGCACGCCCAGCTGCACGTGCTGACGGATCCGCTCGTGCACGGCGCCGAGCCAGGGACGCGCGATCTCGCGCAGCCCGATGGCTCCGGGCGTGCGACTGGCGAATTCCCAGAGCCGCACGCCGAGACGGTATGTGCGGTCGGGCAGCCGCTCCACGAGGCCCTCCCGCTCGAGCTCCGCGATCAGGCGGTGGGCCGTCGAGCGCGCCAGCCCGGCAGCATCCGCGATCTCGGAGAGCGCCAGGTAGGGGTGCCAGGCGTCGAACGTGTCGAGGATGCGCAGATGCTTGTGCAGCACCGACTCCCCCGCCGATCCTCGCGCCATGGCATCCTCCTCGATGACGGAGCCATGTTACTCGGTGCGGTGCGGGCGGCGTTTCGTCTCGCCGCGCTCGCTCAACCGCCGGACCAGGCGTTTCGTGTCGCCGCGCTCGCTCAACCGCCGGACCGGGCGTTGAGCGAGCCGCAGGCGAGACGAAACGCCGCGCTCAGTCGTTCTGGCGGTAGACCGTGCGCGCGTAGTCGTGGTACGGCGCGGGAGCCACGGTCGCGCGGATGCGCACCTGCCGATGGGCGACGTCGAC
The DNA here is from genome assembly GCF_033792225.1 of Microbacterium sp. LRZ72. Classification (NCBI taxonomy): domain Bacteria; kingdom Bacillati; phylum Actinomycetota; class Actinomycetes; order Micrococcales; family Microbacteriaceae; genus Microbacterium; species Microbacterium sp. LRZ72. The sequence continues at coordinate 8,566 of NZ_JANGEX010000007.1, read as the reverse complement.
GCTGTCCTTGCGCGAGATCGGGTCCTCACCCCACACCACCTCGACCTCGGCGCCCTCGGGCACGTCGACGTCGAGGCTCGCCAGCGACATGTAGAGCTGGTCGAACGCGATGTACCCGGCATCCGTCGAAACGCCCACGGAGCGCCCGTCGTGCAGCACGTCGTCCATCTGGAACAGGCCATAGCGGGCCTTGGGGAAGTCCAGGAACTTCGCGGGCGTGCCGGGCTCCATCTGCGAACGGACGACGGCCGCCACGTCCTCGGCGTTCCAGAGCAGCGTGACCTTGTGACGCTTCTGGTTCTCGGAGTGCCGTTCGAGCGCCTCACGGCCGTGGAAGTCGTGGTTGAAGCGCACGGAGCGACCCAGACCGATGTCGTAGGGCGTCATGTAGTAGTCGTGGATGTCGTCCGACTGCAGCGAGCCGGCGACCGAGCCCGCCCGGGCGGCGGGCAGCCACTCGCGGAACTCGGCGAAGTCCTCGTCGAAGATGGCGGGGAACGGCGTGGGCACCCACCCGGACTCCAGCGGAGTCGCGGAGTAGGCCTTCGCCCCGACACGGCGGATGCCGAACTCCTCTCCTGCCGCCATGATCGTGTCGAGGACGACCTCGTTGTCCGCCCACGGTCCGTAGAACTCGAAGCCGGGCTGGCCGGCCATGCCGTGACGCAGTGCCTTGACCGGGCGGCCGCCGATCGTGACGTCGCCGATGTGGAAGAACTTGATGTCGGGGGCGGGGCCGCCGAAGATCTTCTCCATCACGTCGTCCGCGCGCGGGCCCTGCAGCTCGTAGCGGTAGAACGTCGGCGGCTCCTGCCGCATGTTCGAGTTCGCCTCGAGGCGGTGGTGCACGTCCTTGCCGGCGGCCCGCGCCTTCTCGACGTTGAAGCGCACCCAGTCGATCAGCAGGTGGTGCCCGACGAGCACGAGACCCTCGGGGGCGTCCTCGTTGTAGAACAGGATGCCGTCGCCGATCAGGTAGCCGTCTTTGTTGACCGAGATCAGCTGCTTGGCCACGCCCGGACGGAACGTCGCGAACGTGTTCGGCGAGATCGACTCCAGCAGCGGCAGCAGATCCGCGCCGCCCAGGAACAGCTGGGTCATGTGGTGCGACTGATCCATCAGGGCCACGGTCGTGTTCCACGCGCGCTGCTCGTCGCGCCAGTTCGTGAACTCGGGGGCGACCGGGAACGTGAACGCGGGCCAGTTCTGGTTGCGGAGCAGTTCGACGGGTCCGCCTGCGCGGGTGATGGCCTGGGCCAGAGTTTCCGTTGTCATCTTCGACCTTCCTTTCTCGGAGGCGATCAGGATACGGATCACACGGCTCGCGCGCCGGGACCAATTCCGTTGAGTCGAAAAGACGCGCTCTGTCCGCCTAAGACGGGAATGATGTCGAGGTGTGAGAGAGTGAACGCCGCCCGGGTCACGATTGCGCCACGCTCCCGTGGACTCACACCAAAATCGTTGACAATATGACCCTCTGTCCGTACCTTGCGAGAGGCGGGGACAGATCCCCGATGCATGTCGATGCGATGATGCCCGACCAAGAAAGGTGAGCGATGGCCGCTCGATTGACCCTGCGGGACGTCACCCTGCGATTCGGGGGGATCACCGCGCTCGACGATGTCGGGTTCGAGGTCGAACCCGGTCAGATCTTCGGCCTCGTGGGCCCCAACGGCGCCGGCAAGACCTCCCTGTTCAACTGCATCAGCGGCCACTACAAGCCCACCTCGGGCTCGATCCTGATCGACGATGCCGAGGTCGCCGGCTCGGCCCCCGCGAAGCTCAGCGGTCACGGTCTCGCCCGCACCTTCCAGCATCCGGCGCTGCAGCTGAACGCGACGGTGCTCGAGAACGTGATGCTCGGGGCGCACGCCCGCCTGCCCGGCGGTCCCGTGCAGTGGTCGCTGCGCCTGCCGCGCACGACGCGCAGCGAGAGGCAGATGCGCGAGGAGGCGAAAGAACTCCTCGAGCGCACCGGCCTCGCATGGGCGACGGATCTGCCCGCCGACGAGCTCTCGCACGGACTCCACAAGGGCATCGAGCTGTGCCGCGCCCTGTTGTCGCGCCCCCAGCTGCTGCTGCTCGACGAACCGGCCGCCGGCCTGTCGCACGGTGAGGTCGATCGCTTCAGCGACACGATCAAGGGACTGCAGGCGCACGACGACATCACCATCGTGATCGTCGAGCACCACATGGGACTGATCTCCGCGCTCACCGACCGCGTGGTCGTGCTCGACCAGGGACGAGTGCTCATGGAGGGCACTGCTGCCGAGGCGCAGGCGGACGCCCGCGTGATCGAGGCATACCTCGGAAAGAAGGCAGATGATGACGCTGCTTGAGCTGAAAGACGTGACCGCCTTCTACGGTCCCGTCCAGGTGCTGGACGGGGTGTCGCTGAGCGTCCCCGATGGCGGCGCCGTGGGGATTCTCGGAGCCAACGGCGCCGGCAAGACGACGACGCTGCGAGCGATCAGCGGATCGGTGCGCGCGGGCGGCTCGATCCGCTTCGACGGGCGCGACATCCGCGGGACTCGCCCCGATCGAGTGGCGGCTCTCGGAATCGCCCACGTCCCCGAGGGGCGCGGCACGCTCGGAGACCTCACCGTCCGCGAGAACCTGCGGATCGGGGCGTACATGCGCCGCGACCGCAAGGCGATCGCTCCCGACATCGACTACTGCCTGGAGCTGTTTCCCCAGCTGAAGAACCGAATCACCTCGGCCGCCTCGGCGCTCTCGGGCGGTGAGCAGCAGATGCTCGCCGTCGCCCGCGCGTTCATGGCCAAGCCCCGCCTGCTGCTTCTGGACGAGGCCTCCCTGGGCCTCGCGCCCAGCACGGCGAAGAACGTCTACGACGCCATCCGCCGCCTCCGCGAGGAATCGGGCATCGCGATGCTCGTGGTCGAGCAGAATGCGAATCTCGCCTTCGAGCTCGTGGACTCGGCGACCGTCCTCGAGACGGGCCGCAGCGTCCTCACCGGAACATCGACCGAACTGCGCGACCGCGATGAAATCCGGCGCGCCTACCTGGGAGGCTGAGCGATGGGCACTTTCGTCCAACTCGTCGTGGACGGGCTGGCTTTCGGCTCCGTCTACGCCGCACTCGCACTCGCAATCGTGCTCGTGAACCAGTCCACCGGCCTGATCAACTTCGCGCAGGGAGGGATGGCCGTCCTGTCGGCTTACTTCGCCTTCGCGTTCCTGAACCTCGGGCTCCCGCTGATCCTCGCGATCATCGCCGCCGTCATCGTGTCGTTCTTCATGGGGGCGGGAATCGAACGCTTCGTGATCCGGCGCTTCGAGGGCGGCAGCCACGACACCTCGGTCGTGGTGACCGTCGGACTCCTGACCCTGATCACCGGCATATGCGGCTGGATCTGGGGATACAACAACCAGCTCTTCCCCTCGCTGTTCCCCCTCGAGACGATCAACATCCTCGGCGCCGTCATCTCGGTCAGGGCGATCGGCACGACGGTGACGATCGTCGCGATGATGGTCCTGCTGCAGTTGCTCTTCCGCGGCACGAAACTCGGCCTCGCGTTGCGTGCCGTCGCGAACAACCCGCAGTCCGCGGCCTTCTCCGGGGTCCCCGTCGGCCGCCTGCTGATGGTGGGATGGGGCCTCGCCGCCGCGCTCGGCGCCGTGGCAGGGGCGCTCGTGGCCCCCCAGCTGACGCTCACTCCGGGGATGATGGACACCGCCCTGGTGTACGCGCTCGCCGCTGTCATCCTCGGCGGACTGTCCAGCCCGATCGGCGTCGTCGTCGCCGCGTGGCTGATCGGGGTGCTGGAGAACCTCGCCGCGGTCTACGTGCCGTTCATCGGTCACGACCTGAAGATCGCGGTGCCCTTCATCCTGATCTTCGTCACCCTCCTCCTCCGCCCCCAAGGTCTGTTCGGCCGGAAAGTCGTGGTGCGCGTCTGATGGCCGGTGCAATGAACCTCTACCGAGACAACGCCTGGGTGCGCTGGGTCGTCTTCGCGGCTGCCGCGATCCTCCTGGTCGTGCTTCCGCTGATGCTCCCGGTCTTCGTCAACCAGACGCTGATCCGCATGGGCGTCTTCGCCGTAGCCGTCCTCGGGCTGAACATCATCATGGGGTACGCCGGTCAGGTCTCGCTCGGGCAGATCTTCTTCGTCGGCGTCGGCGCCTACGTGACGGCGTATGGCGTGAACAACGACTGGAACATCCTGATCGTCCTGGCGCTCGCCTGCATCGTTCCCGGCGTGATCGGTCTCGTCATCGCGCTGGCCGCCGCGCGTCTGGGTGGTCTCGCGATCGCGATGGTGACGATCGCTCTTCCGATCGTCGGTGTGCCTCTCGCCAAGCGCCTGTCGGAGTTCACCGGCGGCTCACAGGGCACCTCCGCCCGCTTCTCGGGCGCACCCGAGGGCGTCGGGCTCGCTGACGACCAGTGGCAGTACTACATCGTGCTGCTCATCACCGCGATCGCGTTTCTTCTCGCACGCAACCTCGTGACGGGCAAGTTCGGGCGCGCCATGACGATCGTGCGCGAGAACGAGGCGGTCGCTTCGGCGATGGGCATCTCGCCCTACCGCTACAAGGTGCTCGCCTTCACGATCGCGTCGATCTACGGCGGGGCCGCGGGCTTCCTCTACATGGTCGCTGTGCAGTACACGTCGCCCGAGACCATGAACTTCGGTCACTCGATCGAGTTGCTCGCCGCCATGGTCATCGGCGGCGCGGGCAGCATCGTCGGGTCGCTGATCGGCGGCGTGTACTACGTGCTGGTGCCACAGTTCACCAACGAAGTGGCGCCGAACCTCACGGCCCTCATCCAGGGCGCGGTCCTGCTCGCCGTGCTCTTCCTGCTCCCGGGCGGGCTCGTTCGCCTGCCGCGCCTGCTCGCCCGCGCCTTCCGGCGCGGAGGGCAGACGCGGTCCGGCCCCGGCTCGAGCCCCGACGACACTCCCCCGAACGATCCTCCCGGGGATCCCTCCGGGGAAGATCCCACACACAGAGAGAGGCAAGGTCACGCATGAACCTTCGAAAGAGAACAGGCAGCGTCGCCGGTGTGATCGCCATGACGTCCGTCCTGGCGCTGACCGTCTCGGGCTGCGCCCGCGGCGGGGATGACGGGGGCGACGGCGCCGCCGCGAGCCCCGGCATCACCGACGACAGCATCACGCTCGGCATCACGACACCGCTGAGCGGTCCCACCGCCGGCCCCGGCACCTGCACCGTCGCGGGGATCGAAGCCTATTTCGGTGCGGTCAACGCCGACGGCGGCGTCGAGTTCGGCGACGGGATGACCCGCACGGTCGAGATCGAGGCGCTCGACGACCAGTACGACCCGCAGCAGGCACTGGCGAACTTCCAGCAGCTGTCGGGCGACGTCTTCGCGATGACCTCGGGACTCGGCACGCCGACCAACCGCGCGTTCCGCGAGGCGGCGATCGACGAAGAGGTTCCGCAGGTTCTCATCCAGACCGGCGACCCCATCTTCAGCAATGAGGAAGAAAGCCCCTGGCAGCTCGGTTTCGTGCCGATCTACCAGAACGAGGGCTCGGCCTTCGGCGAGCTGCTGGCGTCGTCCGATGAGGACCTGACCGTCGCGATCCTGTCGCAGAACGACGACTACGGCGAGGGGTACGTCGCGGGCTTCACCGAGGCCATCGAGGGCGCCGACAACATCGAGGTCGTGGGCGAGCTGACCTACGAGGCCACGGACACCTCCGTGGACGCGCAGCTGACGGAACTGGCGGCGACGGATGCCGATGTGTTCTTCAACGCGATGTCGATCACCCCGCTCGTCATCTCGTCGCTGGAGAAGGCGCAGGAGCTCGGCTGGGAGCCGAGCTGGTTCCTGCCCTCGAACACCTCGAGCCCCGGCGCGATCCTGCAGCCCGGTGGTGCCGAGGCGTTCCCCGGCGTCTACTCGGTGTCGTTCGCGAAGGCGCCGGCCAGCCCGGAGTTCGCCGAGGATGAGGACGTGCAGGCGTTCCTGTCCAATCTCGCCGAGTACGCGGACTACCCCGACGTCCCGCCCTTCCCCCACTGCATGTGGAGCTACATGATCGGCGCCACGCTGGAGCAGGCCTTCCAGAACATGACCGAGCCCACGCGCGAGAACTTCATGGAAGAGCTGCGCAACATCCAGGACTTCGTCGCGCCCCTCATGCTCGAGGGCACCGCGGTCGACACCACGCTCGACGGCCAGCCCGCCGTGTCGTCGGTCGTCGTTCAGAAGTACAACGGCACCGGGTACGACACGGTCGACACGTTCGAGTGACGATCGCCGCGACCTGATCGCGGACGCAGAACGGCCCGGGTGGTTCTTCCGCCCGGGCCGTTCCGCGTACGCCCGGGAATCAGTCCAGGTGGCGCAGCACGTCGACGATGCCCTCGAGGTGAGCGCGCGTGGCGGCCTCGGCGGCGTCGGGGTCGCGCGCGAGGACCGCATCGATGATCGCGATGTGCTCCGGGGCGGACTGCGACGCGCGGCCGGGGTGGAACGCCAGCCGGAACTGATGGCGCGCAGACTGGGCTCGCAGGCGTTCGAGCAGACGGGTCGCGGTCTCGTGCCCGCCGATGTCGCGGATCCGCCGGTCCATCTCCTGGTTCAGCCGGGCGTACTCGACCAGATGCCCGGAGGCCACGGCCGCCTCGATCTGGGCGCGCACCCCTCGCAGTTCCTCGATGTCGGCGTCCGTGATGTTGACGGCGGCCTTGCGGGCGCAGAGGGACTCGAGCCCGATCCGCACCTCGACGATCTCCACCGCCTCGTCCACGCTGATCGCCCGCACTCGGGCACCGCGATTCGGCAGCCGCTCGACGAGCCCCTCCCCCGTCAGATTGAGCAGGGCGGTGCGCACCGCGGCCCGGGTCGCATCGAACCGGGCGCTGATATCGGCCTCGATCAGCCGCTGATGCGGGGCGAACTCTCCACCGAGGATCGCGTCGCGGATCTGCTGCGTGAGGTCCAGCTTCGCCTCCTCGTCGACCTGCGACAGGTCGGATGAATCCGTGGTCATCGACACTCGAGCCTCCTGGAATGGCGGGTACGTGATCGTCGTCTCGCGCGACCATGCCGCGGGACGCGCGGCTCGATCCCGGCCGTCACGGAGCGTCCGGGAAACGCACGACGGGCTTGATCACGTCGCCGCGTTCGGATGCGGCGAAGGCCTCGTTGATCTGGTCGAACGGGTACTCCCGCACCAGCCGATCGAAGGGGAATCGGCCCTGGCGCCACAGCTCGATCAGCCGCGGAATGAACACCTGCGGCACGGAGTCGCCCTCGATGATCATGCGCAATGACCATCCGCGTGTCATGGACAGGCCGGTCTCGAATGCGGTCTCGGTGCCGGGCGGCTGCGCGCCGACGACGCCGACGGTGCCGCGCACAGCGAGGGAGTCGACCGCCTGTCGGAGCACGGGCGACAGGCCGCTGGTCTCGAGCGCTTGGTCGACCCCGGCGCCGCCCGTCAGAGACATGATCGTCTCGGCGACGTCGAGCGTCCCCGCATCCACGGTGTGCGTGGCGCCCAACGAGCGCGCCAGGTCCAGCCGCTCGGTGTTGACGTCGACGGCGATGATCGTGCCGCAGCCCACGGCGACGGCGGCGAGCACCGCCGACAAGCCGACGGCTCCCGCCCCGAACACGGCGATCGACGTGCCCGCCTGCGGTCGCAGGGTGTTCATCACGGCACCGGCTCCGGTCTGGATGCCGCACCCCAGGGGTCCCATCAGCGCCAGGGGCACGTCTTCGTCGACCGGGACCACGGCGCGCTCATCGACGTTCGCGTACTGGGCGAAGGAGGACTGTCCGAAGAAGTGCGACGAGACGCGGTGCCCCTCGCCATCGGTCAGAGAGGTGGTCTGGTCGGTGCGGCTGCCGCCGAAGTTCTTGGCGTAGAGCTCGACGCAGTAGGTGCCCTCCCCCGTCAGGCAGTACCGGCATGTGCCACACGTGTTCACGGAGAGGACGACGTGATCACCGGCGGCGACCGTGGTGACGCCGGATCCGACCGCTTCGACCACGCCGGCCCCCTCGTGACCGAGAACGGCCGGAAGCGGCGTGGGATAGATCTGGTCCCGCACCACGGCATCCGTGTGGCAGACTCCCGTCGCCAGCATGCGCACACGCACCTCGGTCGCGCGCAGGTCGTCGAGTTCGAGCTCCTCGAGGGAGAGTTCGGCTCCCGCCTCGCGGGCCACCGCTGCCACAGTCTTCATCGTCTCGCCTCCGTCGGCTCGACCGGGGTGGACGGCGCCGCCTTGCGCCCCCGGTGCCCCGAGGATATCGCGCCCCCCGGTTTGTCGACGATTTTCGCGCTGATCTTGTCGCGAATCTTGATGCCCGCGTTCTCGTGAGGCAGGCTGGAGCCAGGCGTCCCATCCCGCGGATCAGGCAGTGGCGCACATGCCACGGGCGGGGTGGAATAGATGTACTGCACGAGCGGTATGACATGCACGAGTAGTACGACGGCACGACAACACAGAGAGGTGGAGTGGCTATGACAGATGTGACGACGTCTGCGGGTGTGCGGACGGGGTTGTTTATCGGGGGCCGGGAGCGGTTCACGGATGCGGTGTTGAGTGTGGCTGA